>NZ_CP021032.1:600000-773015 GCF_002117485.1 Rhizobium sp. NXC14 | reverse complement strand
TCATCCGGTTTTTCTCGCCATCGGACCATTGGCCCGCATCAACGCCATCAGCATCGGACCGAGCGAGAATTCACCGCGCTCCGCCCGCCGCGTCAGATCACGCAGATAGCCGCCCGCCGAATTGATATGGCCGCCGCGTTCGAGAATGCAGGCGATTACCGTGGCAGCATTTTCCGGCCCCATAACATCGCAGGCCTGCTGGTAGGCGCTGGGACTGACGCCGAGAGTGGAACGGACGACGACGGCGGCGACCATCAAATCCCGCCAGCTGCCGATCCTGCCACCCGGCCCATAGGCAACAATCTCGGGGCAAGCCTGCAGCACCATGGCAAGGGGGAAGGATTTCGGTGGCTCCCGCCGCGGCCGCGGTTCTTCCTCCGGCTTTGCGCCCTGCTTCGGTTCGAAGCTTGGTTCAAGTTCAGAGATGGGATGTGGGTTTGAATTATGTATGTGCCGACCGTTTTGGCTGTCATTGGCGTCTGTTTTTTCTACTTTTGTCTTCGATTCCAGCGTCTTGACGATCAGTTCGCGGAAGCCTTCGAGATCGGTCAGCAGGCTCCGGATATCCGCGGTCGATGGACGGCGCGGCAGGCTTGCCGAGAGGTGATTGAAATGCTGCTGCATCTCGATCCATTCGCCGGCAATTTCCTCTTCCAGCGCGATCTCGATGAGCTTGGCGATATCACGCCGGCAAAGGCTCAGCCGCTCCCTCAGACGCTTCCATTCAAGCTTGTCGGCAAGCACCTGCGCTGCCTGGGCTTCGATCTCGCGAGCGCGCACGAGGAGTGGCGCCAGGCTGAAGCCGAAGGCTTCCCCAAGCCCGCCCTCGCCGTTGCGGCGGGCAAAACGTTTTCCGTTCGGACTGTCGCGCCGGATGATCAGGCCTGCCTCCACCAGCATCGCCAGATTTCGCCGCAGCGTCGTTCCGGCCATGCCATGGGTGCGCAGCGACAACTGCTCATTCGACGGAAAGACGACGAAACCGTTGGCCTCGGCAATCTCGTTCTTCGGATAGAAGGTCAACAGCGCGTTGAGAACGGCAAGCGCACGGTCGGACACGCCGATCATGCTCTTTGCTTCGCAGAGCGCGCGAAAGATCTTCCATTTGTCGACCGATGCGTCCGCATCGATCCTGCTGGCGCTTTCCTGACTTGCCAGCATGCCAAGCGTCATCGATCGCCGCCCGAAGGGCGTCGATACATATTGAGGCTCCATGTCCTTCACCTTTTTCAAGGCAAAAGAAATCTACCACCCAAAAGGATGCCGAAGATGCTTGACACTGATTCGAGGAAGTGCGATTCTCAGATTGTCCAGATATGAGAAAGGCTTCCGCGACGGCAACGTTCGGAGGCTTTTTTCTTTTGCGGCCTACTCTCCTGCTTGCAACTTGCCGGCCTGATAGGCTTCGTAAAGCTCATCGAGACGGCGTGAAATGTAAGCGCCGAAATCCGGCGCATCGCCTGTTTTCAACGCGATCGTGAAGGAATTGCCGGCGCGTCTGATTCGGCCGGCAATCTTGCCGCCGTTCTTCGGCTTCCAGTCATATTCGGAGGGCTCCGGCTTCGCCTCTTTCCTGGCGAGTTCGGCGACCAGAAGCTCGAATCGGCGGTCGCTCTCCTCCGCCCTGAACCCATCCGAGGCGATAAGCTTCGCAAGCCGCGGCGCCGCCGTCCCATTCCAGTCTTGGGCAAGCGCCATCCACTTGCGTCGTCCGATACCGGGCGCGGCCCCCACCGACCTGATGATTTCGGCCGGAATGGCCTTGGCGACCGACAACAGCTTCGATAGCTCCGTCTTGTCTGTAGACAGCGCCTTCATGATGACAGGACGCTCAAAACCCTTGAGCTCGAGATTGAGAGCGAAGACGGCGCGTTCGATATAGGAAAGGTTCCGGCGCGCAGAATTCTCGATGCCCTGCGCAATAACGACATCGGTGTCGTCGAGCTGACGGACGATCGCCTGCACCTTGCGTCCGAGCAGCTTGACGGCCTGCAGCCGGCGATGGCCGTAGGCGATCTGGTAACGCTCGCCGACTTCGGGATGTCGCCGAACAAGGATCGGCACTTCCTGGCCATTGTCGGCAATCGACTGCACCAGCTCGTCCTCAAGATCGAGCGGCTGGTCGGCAAGGCGGTCGCGGACGAAGGAAGAATCGATCAGATCGGGATCGAGTTCTACGATGCGCTCGCCGGAGAGCAAAGCTTCCTGCATCGCCCTGCTCTCTTCCTCCATGCGGCCGAGGGTCAGCGCCATTGTCCGCACCGGCCCGGCCGATCCGCGCGAAGACGGCTCCTCGTAGTTGGCCGCGGCCAACTCCTGCGCCGTATCGTCGAAAAGACCTTTTAGGCGATCGCGTCTACTCATGTGCGGCCCCAGGCTTTGTGAATGCCGGCAAGAACCTCGCCATTGGCAGCGTTGACTGATTCCAGTGCCCGGTCATACGTCGAGCGGCGCACCTGCCCCTTCTCAATTTCGTAAAGCGTCTGCTTCGTCAGCCCGGCATCTGCGATTGCTGTCGATTTGAGGATGGTTGCCGTCAGCACGTCGTCACCGAAGAGGCTGCGCAGCAGCGCGACGATCTGCGACTGCGGCGCATCAAAGGGTTCGTGGCGGGTGACGACATATTTGATGAAGTCGTGCTGCAGGTCGCCGCCGGCCCTGCGAACCACAGAGAGAAGATCCGAGGTCATCAACAGGAACTGCGACATGGAGGCGACATCGACCATCTGCGGATGGATGGTGATGAGCAGCGACGTGGCAGCGCAAACGGCACCGAGGGTGAGGTAGCCGAGCTGCGGCGGGCAGTCGATCACCACCACGTCGTAATCGGCCTCGACCTCGGCAATCGCGACGCCGACGCGGCGGAAAAACAGCTCGGCCGGCTTCTGGCGATCATTGAGCGCCCGCGGCGTCTCATGCTCGAACTCCATCAGTTCGAGATTGCCGGGCACCAGATCGAGTCCGTCGAAATAGGTCTTGCGGACGATCTCCTTCAGCGGCTTACGAGCCGCATCGTAGCGAATGGCACCATAAAGTGTATCGCCGTCGGAAAGATCGAATTCCGGCTGAACGCCCAGCATGGAGGAGAGCGAGGCCTGCGGGTCGAGATCGATCGCCAGTACCCGGTAGCCCTCCAGCGCCAGATATTGCGCCAGATAGAGTGTCGTCGTCGTCTTGGCCGAACCACCCTTGAAATTGGTGACGGCGACCGTCTGCAGCTTTTCGCCGGGGCGACGCCACGGGAGATAACTCAGCGCGTCCTTCGGCTTGAGGTTCGCCATGTAGTGGCGCAATTCATTGATCTGCCCGAGCGTATAGGAGCGTCGACCATTTGAGGAAAGCTCCGGCTGCGGCCCCTTGCCATCCAGCGAAAGCTGGCGAAGATAACCATCGGAAACGCCGATCATCTGGGCGGCTTCGCCGGAAGAAAATGTGCGCAGCGTCTTCTGCGCAAGCGGCGGAAACAGCTTGTCGCGGAGAAGCTTCAGTTGGCGCGAAAGCTGGTTCGCATGCCGCTCGATCCGCACGTCCGTCGTCGATACGCTAATGTTGTCCAAAACACCCAATCCTTTTCGATGCGCTTTTCTGTCAACATAGCGTCAAAAAGCGTATCGAAAGTGACACGATTCGGCATTTGCAGCAAGAATAGGGCTCCGGCGCGTCCACAGGCTCGGTTGGCCGCGGCCAACTCGCTGCTCTGCCCTTGCAGCGAGCCGGCTTTTTCGGCAAGACCGCCAGGAACCACGGGAGTATCGGCTTGAGGCACATCCTTATCATCGGCATCGGCACGGGCAACCCGGAGCATCTCACCATGCAAGCGATCAAGGCGATGAACGCCGCCGATGCGATCTTCCTACCGGTCAAGGGCGCAGGCAAGGAAGAGCTCGCCGCGGTTCGGCGTGACATCTGCGAGCGCTACATCACCCGGCCAGGCGTCAGGATATCGGAATTCGAGGTGCCGCAACGGCAGACAGCAGAGAGAACCTATGCGGAAAGCGTCGACGCATGGCATGGCGAAATCGCCCGCATCTATCTACAGCTGATCTCCAGCCTCCCCGATGAAGGCAGCGGCGCCTTTCTCGTCTGGGGTGATCCCAGCCTCTACGACAGCACGATCCGCATCATCGAACGCGTGCGGCAGGCCGCCGGCCTGGATTTCGACTTCAGCGTCGTTCCCGGCATCACCAGCATCCAGGCCCTGGCGGCCAGCCACAAAATCCCGCTCAACCTCGTCGGCAAGCCGGTTGAGATCACCACCGGGCGCAGGCTAGCGCGCGACGGGCTCCAGGCTGCTTCAACGGTCGTCATGCTCGATGGCGAACAGGCCTTTACGAAGATCGACGATCCAGACGCAGAGATCTTCTGGGGCGCCTATCTCGGCACCGGGGACGAGATCATCCGGTCGGGACGGCTCGCAGACATCGCCGCCGATATTCAGGCGCTGCGTTCCGAGGCGAGACAGCGGCACGGCTGGATCATGGACATATATCTGCTGCGTAAGGGACGCGACTTCGAGGAATAGCCGGCGCCGTCATGTTTTGCCGCACCGGCCGCGATCATGTAAGAGATGATCAGAGGATTGAGAATGGGCACGAAGGCCGCCAAGGCAATCGACAGGACAGGCGAGGCGGATCTCGATGATCGGCCGACGGCGAAGCCACGCCCGCGCGGCGCCTGCCCGGCCCTTGCCGCACCGATGCCGACCGGCGATGGTTTGCTCGTAAGGTTGCGTCCGGCCGGTGGCGCCTTGACGCTAGCGCAATTCTCAGCGCTTGCCCGCTCGGCTGCAGAGCATGGAAACGGCATCTTGGAAATCACCGCCCGCGGCAACCTGCAGATCCGCGGACTGCGGGCTGAAACCGTCAAGCGGCTCGCCGCCGATATCGATGCCGCCGGGATCGCCGTGCCGGACGGTCCGGCAATCGAAATATCGCCACTGCACGGTATCGATCCTGAGGAGACAGGCGATCCAGCAGCACTGGAAAAGACCTTGCGCAGCAAGCTCGCACAGCTGCTCGCCTCGCCGCGGCTCGCGCCAAAACTCTCCCTCATTATCGACGGCGGCGGAGCGTTCGGTTTGTCGGCGCTCTCGGCCGATATCCGTATCGTCGCACAGCCCGGCGCACAATGGCTCGTAGCGATCAACGGCGATGACGAGACGGCAACGCCTGTGGCGAAGGGTGCAGCAGAAGCGGCGATATCGGCCGTTGGCGAAATTTTCGATCTGCTGGCGGTCAGGCAGAGCCTGCGAGCGAGGGATATCGATCCGGCCCTTCTGCGAGCGCGCTTTCCCGCTATGGACATCATCCGATTTCTTCCGTCACATCAAAAACAGACGCCGCTTTCCGGCTTGCACCGGCTGAAGGACGGAAAACACGTGCTTGGTGTGCGGCCGGAATTCGGCCAGATGCGGGCCCCCGATTTGACCGCCCTGCTCGACGACGCAACAGCTCACGGCGCAACAGCTATCCGACTTGCGCCCGGCCGCGGCTTCTTCTTCACCGGCTTTCCGGCAGGGGCCGCGCCTGCTCTGCAGATAACTTCGAGCAAACATGGCTTCACCGTGCAACCCGGCGAGAAAAGCGAATATGTCGCGGCCTGCGCCGGCGCCGGCGCCTGCGGCTCCGCTTTTTACGAGACGAGAGCCCTGGCGCACCGCCTCATTACCGCAGCACCCGTTCTCTTCGACGGATCTCTGACGTTCCATCTCTCCGGCTGTTCGAAAGGCTGCGCCCATGCCGGGCCGGCGCTGACGCTGACCGGATCGGCGGATGGTTTCGGTCTCATTCTCAACGGGCTTGCTTCAGATCTGCCGGATGAACGGATCGCTGGCAGTCGGATCGATTTCGCTATAGAGAGGCTCGCCCGGTTCATCGAAGACAACAGGAACGCTGGCGAATCGGCCGCCGCCTGCCTTACACGGCTTGGCGCAACCGGCGTTTCGAAGGCGCCGCGACAGGAATAAGAATGCCAGACTACGATTACATCCGCAGCGGCGACGCGATCTACGAGCGTTCCTTTGCGATCATCCGCGCCGAGGCCGATCTTTCGCTTTTCACCGAAGACGAGGCTGAAATTGCCGTTCGCATGATTCATGCTTGCGGCCTGGTGGAAGCGGCGAAGAATTTCCTCTTTTCCACCGATTTCGTCAGCACCGCACGCGATGCGCTGAAGGCCGGCGCGCCGATCTTCTGCGATGCGGAAATGGTGTCGCATGGCGTCACACGGGCGCGGCTGCCGGCGCTGAACGAGGTGGTCTGCACGTTGCGCGATCCCGCAACGCCGGAGCTCGCACGCGAGATCGGCAATACACGCTCGGCCGCCGCCATGCATCTCTGGCTCGATCGGCTCGGCGGGAGCATCGTCGCGATCGGTAACGCCCCGACCGCGCTCTTTCATCTGCTCGAACTCCTGCGCGACGGCGCGCCGAAACCCGCGGCGATCCTCGGCATGCCCGTCGGGTTCGTCGGCGCAGCCGAATCGAAGGATGCGCTGGCAGAAAATTCCTATGGCGTTCCCTTCGCCATCGTGCGAGGCCGGCTCGGCGGCAGCGCCGTGACGGCTGCCGCCATCAATGCGCTGGCAAGGCCGGGCCTATGACGACACCAGGCCGTCTCATCGGCGTCGGCACGGGTCCCGGCGATCCCGAGCTTCTGACCCTCAAGGCCGTGCGCGCCATCGAACGCGCGGATGTCATCGCTTACTTTGCCAAGCAGGGCAGGGGCGGTAACGGCAAGGCGATCGTTGAGCCGCTGCTGAAACCTTGGGTCACTCTGCTGCCGCTCTACTATCCCGTCACCACCGAGATCGACAAGAATGACGAACGCTATCAGAGCCTGATCACCGAGTTCTACGACCGATCTGCAAGAGACATTGTCGGGCATCTCGACGCCGGGCGGACCGTCGCCGTTCTCAGCGAAGGCGACCCGCTCTTCTACGGCTCCTATATGCACCTGCACGTCAGGCTTTCCACGCACTACCCCACTGAAGTGATCCCCGGCATCAGCGCCATGTCGGGCTGCTGGTCGCTGGCCGGCATGCCGATCGTCCAGGGCGACGACGTGCTTTCCGTACTGCCCGGTACGATGGCCGAAGGCGAACTGACGCGGCGCCTTGTCGATACCCAAGCTGCCGTCATCATGAAGGTCGGCCGCAATCTGCCGAAAATCCGCCGGGCGCTTTCGGCAGCCGGCCGGCTTGCGGACGCCCTCTATGTCGAGCGCGGCACCATGGCGAACGCGGCGATGGAAAGGCTTGCCGACAGGAGCGACGGCGATGCGCCCTATTTCTCGCTCGTGCTGGTGCCGGGCTGGGAGGGCAGCCGATGAGTGGCAGGCTTTTCGTCATCGGCACCGGTCCCGGTAATCCCGAGCAGATGACGCCGGAAGCGCTGGCCGCCGTCGATGCGGCGACGGATTTCTTCGGCTACGGACCTTATCTCGAACGGCTGCAGCTCCGCTCCGATCAGCTGCGGCATGCGTCGGACAATCGCGAGGAGCTCGACAGGGCAGGGGCGGCGCTTTCCATGGCAGCGGATGGCGCCAACGTCTGCATCGTCTCCGGCGGCGATCCCGGTGTCTTCGCCATGGCCGCTGCCGTCTGCGAGGCAATCGAGAACGGGCCGGCGGCGTGGCGCGCCGTCGATCTTACCGTGCTTCCCGGCGTCACGGCGATGCTGGCGGTGGCAGCAAGAGCCGGGGCGCCGCTTGGGCACGATTTCTGCGCAATATCGCTATCAGATAACCTAAAGCCTTGGAATATCATCGAAACTCGGCTTGAACTGGCGGCAAAGGCGGGCTTCGTCATCGCGCTCTATAATCCGATCAGCCGGGCGCGGCCGTGGCAACTCGGCGAGGCTTTCAAGCTGCTGCGCGACCATCTGCCGGCAACAACCCCGGTGATTTTCGGGCGCGCGGCCGGGCGGGCAAACGAGCACATCGCGGTGCAGCCGCTATCGCAAGCGGATGCATCGATCGCCGATATGGCGACCTGCATCATCATCGGCTCCGCCGAAACGCGAATCGTCGCGCGTTCCGGCAAGCCCGACCTGGTCTACACGCCGCGTTTCATGGCGGGAGGAAAGAGGTGATCGACCGCCGCAAGCGCCGCCTCGACGGTTTCGACCCATGTGATGATCGGCGACGGCGCGCGCGCCACCATCATCACCTCGATGCCGAGCAGGCGCGCCGCCTCGATCTTCGCATAGGTGGCGGTGCCGCCGCTGTTCTTGGCAATGACGACGTCGATATGATGCTGCCTCAGCAAAGTGCATTCGCTTTCCAGCGTGAAGGGGCCGCGATCGAGGATGTATTCGGCATTCGCAAGCCTAAGCGGCCGTTCGACGGGGTCGACGCTGCGGATGAGATATTGATGTTGCGGCGCCACTTCTGCGTGGTGAGCGCCCTGCCGGCCCGTCGCCAGGAAGACATGGCGGGGAGATTGGCCGAGCGCCTCGATGGCTGCCGGGATGCTCTGCACTTCCCGCCAGCGATCGCCCGGCAAGCGTTGCCATTCCGGACGACGCAGAGCGATCGCAGCGAGAGGGGAGGCCGCGGCCGCGATGGCGGCATTTTCGGAAATTCGTTCGGCGAAAGGGTGCGTGGCGTCGATAAGCAGCCCGTAGCCGCCGGCTTTCAAAAAGTCGGCCAGCGCCATGGCACCGCCGAAACCACCAATACGGACCGGAACAGGCTGCTCGGCCGGTTTCTCGGTACGTCCTGCCAGCGACAGCAGAATATCGCAATCATCACGCGCCGCGAGCGCTTCGGCGAGCAGGCGCGCTTCGCTCGTGCCGCCGAGAATCAGGATGCGAAGTCTTCCCATGTCTGATGTCTTTCCCACTTGCAGCAAGCGCTGGCTGACTATTATCGGCATCGGCGAAGATGGTCCAGCAGGGCTGGGCGAGGAGGCGAAGAGGCTGATCGCCACCGCACCGGCGGTGTTCGGCGGAACGCGGCACCACGCGCTTGCCGCATCGCTGATATCGGGCGAAAAACTTGCCTGGCAGAGCCCGTTCGAGCGCTCGGTCGATGCCGTCCTTGAACGGCGCGGCACGCCTGTCGTCGTGCTCGCCTCCGGCGATCCGTTTCTCTACGGAGTCGGCGCAACCCTCTGCCGCCGTGTCGCGGCGGAAGAGATGCGCGTCATTCCCGCGCCTTCGGCCTTCAGCCTTGCCGCCTCCCGGCTCGGCTGGCCGCAGCAGGACGTGACGACGATCTCGCTGCATGGACGCCCGATCGACCTTGTCCGACCGCATCTGCACCCCGGGCGGCGCATCATTGCTCTGACCTCTGATGAAAATGGACCCGGCGAGCTTGCTGCCTTGCTTGTCGCCAGCGGCTTCGGTCAGTCGAGACTTACCGTACTCGAAGCGTTGGGCGGTGCGCGGGAACGACAGAGACACGCCGTGGCGTCGGATTTCGATCTCACTGACATCGATCCCCTGAACGTCTGCGCGCTCGAGGTTACGGCAGGGAAGGGGGCTCGCATCCTGCCTTTTGCCGCAGGTCTCGAGGACGATTTGTTCGAGCATGACGGTCAGATCACCAAACGGGAAATCCGGGCGATGACGCTTTCGGCGCTTGCGCCACGTCACGGCGAACTGCTCTGGGATATCGGCGCCGGCTCGGGATCGATCGGCATCGAATGGATGCTGGCCGATCCATCGCTGAAGACGATCGCCGTCGAGCAATCGCCCGAGCGGGCGGCGCGGATTGCCCGCAACGCAACTGCCCTCGGCGTGCCGCATCTGGCCGTTGTCGAGGGTTCAGCGCCCGATGCGCTGAGAGGCCTGCCGGAACCGGATGCGATCTTCCTCGGCGGCGGCGGCAGCGTACCTGATGTCATCGACACTGCCATCACTGCGCTGAAGCGGGGAGGGCGGCTCGTCGCCAATGGCGTGACGCTTGACATGGAGGCGGCATTGATCTGCGAACATGGCAAACGCGGCGGCTCCCTCACGCGGATCGAAATATCGCGCGCTGCGCCGCTCGGCAGCATGAGCGGCTGGCGGCCGGCGATGCCGGTGACGCAATGGCGCTGGACGAAAGGATAGCGGGATGACGGTGCATTTCATTGGAGCGGGGCCGGGCGCCGCGGATCTGATCACAGTGCGTGGCCGCGATCTCGTGGCCCGCTGCCCGGTCTGCCTCTATGCCGGCTCGATCGTCTCGCCGGAACTGCTGCAATATTGCCCTCCTGGGGCGCGCATTATCGATACTGCCCCGATGTCGCTCGATGAGATCGAGGCGGAATATCTGCGCGCTGCCGCCGCGGGCCAGGATGTCGCCCGGCTGCACTCCGGCGACCTCTCCGTCTGGAGCGCGGTCGCCGAACAGGTGCGCCGGCTGCAGAAGCACGGAATCGCCTATACGATGACACCGGGCGTTCCAGCCTTTGCGGCCGCGGCCGCGGCACTCGGACGAGAACTGACGATCCCGGCCGTCGCCCAAAGCCTGGTGCTCACCCGCGTTTCCGGCCGCGCCTCGCCGATGCCGAACGACGAGACGCTGGCGAAATTCGGCGCGACGGGCGCCACACTCGCGATCCATCTGGCAATCCATGCGCTGAAGCAGGTCGTGGAGGAACTGACGCCGCTCTACGGCGCCGATTGCCCGGTCGTCATCGTTGTCAAGGCCTCCTGGGCGGATGAGCGCATCCTGCGCGGTACGCTGTTCGATATCGAGGCAAAGGTTGCGGCCGAACCGATCGAACGCACGGCGATCATCTTCGTCGGACCGTCGCTCGAGGCGGAAGATTTTCGCGAGAGCTCGCTCTATGATCCGGCCTATCAGCGTCGATTCCGAAGCCGGGAATAGTAGGTTACGATCGACCGCTCGCCGGCGGCCGATCGTGAAGAGAAGCGTGCATCGGGCCTCAGACCCGCGTGGTCAGATAATCCATGCTGGCGCGCAGCGCAGCGGCCGGGTCCTTGACCGCATGAACTTCCGCAGCAAAGGGTTCGAAGGAGAACGGACCCTTATAGCCCGCCTGCAGCAGCGCCTTGATCTGCCCGGCATTGTCGAGTCGGTCGTCGCCGTCCACGAGCACGCGATGGGAGTCACGCATATCGGCAACGGAAACCGAGGGATCGCTGACGCCGGAAATATGCACGAGACCGGCCAGTTCGGGGAAGGTTGCGGCTTCGCCGGCAAGGTGTTGGTGGAAGGTGTCGTGAACGAGCTTGAAGGTCGATTGCGCGCCGAGTTCCTTGATCGCCTCGGCCGCCTCGGTTTTTGAGCGCAGCGAGCAGATCTCGAAACCGAGCGGCTCGACGAGGCCGATAATGCCGGCCTTATCCAGCATCGGCTTCAGTGCGGACAAGGCCTCACGCAGATTGGCCTGCCGTTCGCCGTCCGCGCAGCCTGTGCCGTCGTTCTTCGGAACGAGGACGAGCGCCTTGGCGCCCGATGCGCTGGCATAGTCGATCAATTCCTGCGCTTCCCTGGCGCGCGTTTCATTCCATTCGTTGAAGCGCTGCAGGGCGTTGATCGAAATGATCGTCAGGCCGTGGCGGGCGGCGGCCTCTCTGATCGCTTCGGGCTTGGTGCCGTCGAGAATGGCATTGCCGGAAAGGTCGTTGCGGATCTCGACCGAGTCGATGCCGAGCGACTTTGCCAGCGCGAAGAAATCATCGATTGCGAGGGACGGCGCAGCCATATGGTTCAGCGCAAAACGGATCGAAGTCATGACGGATATCTCCTCCTCATCTCCGCGACATAAGCGGAGCGGTATTCGTGAATGGGCGAGCGAATCTCTATCTCAATTTGTCGGGCAAACCATCCGTCATCGCCGGCGCTCGCCCTCATTGCTGAAAGAATTTCAGCCGAGATGAGAGAATTCCATCACTCCTCAGATATTCTCGGAAATGTAGATATCGAAAGGCAGGAAGGATTGGCCGGGAACGGCGGCCTCACCATGCTCTATCGCGCCGAGCATCAGCGATAAAAGCTCCTTGCAGAGCGCGGGCAGGGGCGTGGCGACCACCATGGTGACGATGTCGTCGGCGAGACCGGCCTTGCTCTCCGGCGTCAACTCATTGACGACAAGCACGATCCGGCCGCCGACACCTTCTTCACGGAACGCCGAAATTGCCCCCTCCATGCCGCCGCCGCAGACATAAAGGCCGACGAGGTCGGGATGTTTCTGCAGCAGCGTCAGCGTTGCCTCATGGGTGATTTCGGCGGTCTCCAGGTTGATCAATGTTTCGACGACATCGAATTCCGGCGCGTTCTCCCGGAAATAGGAGCGGAAACCGATCTCCCGCAGTTCATGGCCGTGGAAGCGGTGACTGCCGACAAAACAGGCGACCTTGCCTGGCCTGTGCGCCGTGCGCGCAATCATCCACGCGGCGGTGCGTCCCACCTTGCGGTTGTTGACCCCGACATAGGCGTCGCGCACGCCGGTGGCGAGATCGGAGAGCAGCGAGAAGACGGGAATGCCGCGCTCCTTCAATTCCTCCACCGCGGTGGTCACCGCGGGATAGTCCGGGCCGACGACGGCTACGGCCTGATTGCGGGCGCCGAGCGATTTGATCTTCTCATTGATGGCGGCAGGGGTCGTCGCAGACGGGTATTCAATCTGGATTTGGAGACGGGCGGTGGTGACGGCGCGCGCCGCTGTTTCGATTTCGCGGGCGAAGGTCTGATAGAAGGCCTGCGTCGGCTTCTGCAACAGGAAGGCGAGCTTGTATTGCGGCAAATCTTCGAAGACGCGCTGCCGGATGAGGCCGACGGCGTGATAGCCGATCTCCTGCGCCGCATCGTAGACCCGCCGCGCCGTTTCCTCCCGCACACGATGACGGGCGTTGAGAACGCGGTCGACGGTGGCGACGCTGACGCCGGAGGCGCGGGCGAGATCGGAGATGGTGGGGCGGCGCATGGTATCCCTGATGTATTCGCTCATGGATGCGAGCCATGCATGATGGCTTTTGATAGATTACATCAAGCCTGCATTGAGCGTCGCCCAAAGTCAACCTAATCTCTCGGCAACAGCATAGGAGGCGGATAATGGCGAGCCAGACAAAGAAGCGTGACTACGACCTGCTCGGGGAAAGCGGTCGCATCGCGGTGGAGACGGGACTGGCGGCTGCCGAATGGTATCACACGGAGATTCCGCGCAAGGAGATGAAGGCGCTGATGCAGCGCTCCAATGCGCCGGCGATCCGTGACACCGCCATCTGGCTCGGCAGCATGGTCGTCTTTGCCGGTCTCGGCATCTATTTTTGGGGTTCCTGGATCGCGCTGCCCTTCTTTCTCGCCTATGGCGTGCTCTATGGCTCAGCCTCCGACAGCCGCTGGCACGAATGCGGCCATGGCACCGCCTTCAAAACACGCTGGATGAACGATGCCGTCTACCAGATCGCCTGCTTCATGATCATGCGCAATCCGGTGACCTGGCGCTGGAGCCATACGCGCCACCACACCGATACGGTCATCGTCGGCCGCGATCCGGAAATCGCCGTCATGCGGCCGCCGGATCTCTTCCGGCTGGTTCTTAATTTCTTCGGCATCCTCGATGTCTGGCATGCGATGGTCGATATGCTGCGCAACGCCTTCGGCGTCATCAGCGCGGCGGAAAAGACCTTCATTCCGGAGATGGAGCAGCCGAAGGCGATCCGCTTCGCCCGTATCTGGCTGGCAATCTATCTGGCGACGATCGCCGTCGCGGTCGCCACCGGCTCGATCCTGCCGCTGATGCTGATCGGCCTGCCGCGCCTCTACGGCGCCTGGCACCACGTGCTGACCGGGCTCCTGCAGCATGGCGGCCTAGCTGACAACGTCATCGATCACCGGCTGAACAGCCGCACGGTCTATATGAACCCCATCAGCCGTTTCATTTATTGGAACATGAACTACCACGTCGAACATCACATGTTCCCGATGGTGCCCTATCACGCGCTGCCCCGGCTGCACGCAATGATCAAGCACGATCTGCCGACGCCGAACCGATCGATCTGGTCGGGCTACCGCGAGATGATCCCGGCTTTCCTGCGCCAGTTGCGCAACGAGGATTATTTCTTGAAGCGGGAACTGCCGGCCACCGCGCGGCCCTACCGCGAGGAATTCCACAACGAACTCGCCCCGGCGGCGCAATAATCACAATCGAGGAAAATGAAAGATGAGCGGAAACTGGATCGAAGTTTGCGGCAAGGACGAGATCGACGAAGAGGATGTCATCCGCTTCGATCATGGCGGGCGCACCTTCGCGGTCTACCGCAGCCCCGACGACGAATTCTTCGCCACCGACGGGCTCTGCACACACGAACATATCCATCTTGCCGACGGGCTTGTCATGGATGAAATCATCGAATGCCCGAAACATAACGGCCGCTTCAACTACAAGACGGGCGAAGCCAAGGGTGCGCCGGTCTGCGTCAATCTCAGGACCTATCCGGTAAAGGTCGAAGGCGACACCGTCTTCATCGCGGTGTGAGGGAGGCTGATGTGGCTCATTTCGTCATCCTCGGCGCGGGCGAATGCGGTGTCCGCGCCGCTTTCGCTCTGCGGGAAAAAGGTTTTGCCGGCGAGATAACGCTCGTTGGCGCCGAACCCCTTCACCCCTATGAGCGACCGCCCCTTTCCAAGGCGTCTGCTGCCGATGCCGGCGATCCGAAATTCATCGCCGCTGCGGAAAAATACGCCGAAAGCGCCATCCGGCTACTGACCGGCATTGAGGCCAGGGATTTCGATCCTGCCTCCCGGACCGTCATGCTTGCGGATGGCACCACGCTCTCCTACGACAAGCTTCTGCTGGCGACGGGCGCGGCCGCCCGATCGTTTCCCGGCGCCCCGGAAGGCAATCCGCATATTCGTTCGCTTCGCACCCACGATGATGCGGCCGCCCTGCGCGAAGCCATGAAGCCGGGGCGGCATATCGCCATTATTGGCGGCGGCTTCATCGGGCTGGAGCTTGCCGCGACGGCGCGCTTGCTTGGCGCCGACGTCACGGTTATCGAGGGGCTGGAGCGGGTGCTGAAACGCGGTGTGCCCGAGGAGATCGCCCATCTGCTCACCGAACGCCACCGGGCCGAAGGTGTCGATATCCGCTGCGGCGTCTCGATCGAGACATTGACCGAGGAAAGCGGGAAGGCCGTCGTCAAACTATCGACTGGCGAGGTGGTAGAGGCCGATCTCGCCCTGGTCGGCATCGGCGCGCGGCCGAATGTCGACATCGCCGAAAGGGCGAGGCTTGCAATCGAAAACGGCATTGCCGTCGACGCCTATCTGCGGACCTCCGCGCCTGATGTTTTTGCCGCCGGCGACTGCTGCTCCTTTCCGCTGCCGGTCTATGGTGGCCGGCGGGTAAGGCTCGAATCCTGGCGCAATGCCCAGGAGCAGGGCACGCTGGCCGCAGCCAACATGCTCGGCCTCGGCGAACCCGTTTCATCCGTGCCGTGGTTCTGGTCGGATCAATATGACATGACGCTGCAGATAGCGGGCCTCGCCGAAGGGGCGGTGCTGCATCCGCGTCGCGACCTCGGCCCGGACGCCTTCATTCTCTTTCACCTCAACCTCGATGGCCGGTTGGTCGCCGCCAGCGGCATCGGACCGGGCAACGCCGTGGCGCGTGACATCAGACTTGCTGAGATGTTGATCGCGGCTGGCGCCCATCCAGACCCTGCTGCGCTGGCAGCAAGCAACATCAAGCTGAAATCCCTTCTGGCCGCCTGAGCCTCCCGATATTTTTAAAGGAATTGATGATGAAAAAACATAAGCGTGCAACCGTTGCCGATCTGCTTGCGGAAAGGGGCAAGCGCCAGCTGACCATGCTGCGCGTCACCTCGCTCGAGGAGGCCGAAGCCGCCGAAAAGGCCGGGATCGACATTGTCTCGGTGCCGCCGTCGCTGCTCGGTCCGGTCTTCCGCGAGATCGCCCCCACGCCCTTTGCCATTCCAGGTCTCGAATATGGCGATCATGTCTCGGCGGAAGATTATCTGCGCGCCGCATTCGCGGCGCTGAAGGCCGGCGGCGATGCCGTCTATTGCGCCGCCAGTCTGCAGACGATTCGGCGCCTGCGCGACGAGGGCATTCCCGTCTGCGGCCATCTCGGGCTGATCCCCTCGAAAGCGACCTGGACGGGCGGCTTTCGCGCCGTCGGCAAGACGGCGGCAAGTGCGGCCGAGATCTGGCGGCAGACCAAGGCGCTGGAAGAGGCCGGCGCCTTCGCCGCCGAAATCGAAGTCGTGCCGGGGGATGTCGCCGCCGCCATCAGCAGCAAGACCTCGATGCTGATGATCTCCATGGGGGCAGGCAGCGGCTGCGACGCCCAATATCTCTTCGCCGACGATGTGCTCGGCGCCAATCGCGACCATTATCCGCGTCATGCCAAGGTCTACCGCAACTTCGCCGCTGAATATGACAGCCTGCAGCGCGAACGCATCGCCGCCTTCACCGAATTCGCCGAGGATGTCAGGACCGGCGCCTATCCGGAAAAGCGTCATTGCGTCGGTATCGACGAGGCCGAACTGAAGATTTTCCTCGACCGGTTGACCAACGAGACAGGAAAGCGCTGACGCTTACCGGCGACTCCCTGCTTCCCAGCGGGGCCCAGCGGGGAGAGGGGGAAAGTTCCATTGGCTTCCGTCGCCGCCTGTGGCAGGAATGATCCGTTCGATTCATTTAGAACGGAGTATTCGGCCCCCTGTGACGATCGGCTTTGCGCATGCGGAACTGATTGCAGTGCTCGTCGCGGTGACGGGGGATGAGCCGCGCGTCATGACCATACGCTCCGGCAATGCGCTGCCGTCAGGTCCGTTCGAAATGGGCCATCGAACCCTGCAATCGGGCCTGCGCGAATGGGTGCAAGAGCAGACCGAACACCCGGTCGGTTATCTCGAACAACTCTATACCTTCGCCGACCGCGACCGGAACAACGAGATTCTTGGCGGGCGGACGATCTCGATCAGCTATCTCGGCCTCGTCAACGAGCAGGCGGGCGCCGGCCGGCCGGGGTGGCACGGCTGGTACGACTATTTTCCCTGGGAAGACCATCGGCAGGGCCGGCCGGCCGTGCTGGACGAGATCGTGGCACGCCTCAAAACCTGGGCAGATGCCGATCCGGCCCGCCGCGATCATCGCCATCGCCGCGCCGACTTCACCTTCGGGCTCGACGGCGGCGGCTGGAACGAGGATCTGGCCTTGCAGCGCTACGAACTGCTGTATGAAGCCGGCCTTGTGGCCGAAGCCGGATGCGGGGGGGAAGCCAATCTTGGGCGAGCGATGTTTGCCGATCACCGCCGCATTCTGGCGACCGGGATCGCCCGGCTGCGGGCCAAAATCAAATACCGCCCTGTCGTCTTCGAACTCATGCCGGAGAGTTTTACGCTTCTGCGGCTGCAGCGCACGATTGAGGCGCTGGCTGGACTGACGCTGCACAAGCAGAATTTCCGCCGCCTCATCGAACAGCAGGAACTGGTCGAGGAAACCGGTGGAACGGAAAGCGAAACCGGCGGCCGGCCGGCCAAGCTCTTCCGCTTCCGCCACACCGTGCTCGAAGAACGGGCGCTCGCAGGAACGAAATTACCGCTCTCCCGCAATTGACATATGCTCACAGCGAGAATATGTCTTTGTCCAAGATATGCTCAAACCGAGCATAATTTGGAGCCGGTCATGAATCATCCAGTTTCCGCATCCTCACTCTACAACCGCGTCAGCCGCGTAATTCCCAAAGCCGAATGGATGTCGTTCGAGGATGACGTCAACGTCATTCTCCAGCTCAAGCGCCGCCGCAACGCCGTCATTCTCGCCCACAATTATCAGACGCCCGAGATTTTTCACGGCGTGGCCGATATCGTCGGCGACAGCTTGGCGCTCGCCCGCAAGGCGATCGAGGTCGATGCCGATGTCATCGTGCTGGCCGGCGTGCATTTCATGGCCGAGACCGCCAAGCTTCTCAATCCTGAAAAAACGGTGCTGATCCCCGATCTCGGCGCCGGCTGTTCACTGGCTGATTCGATCACGCCTGAGGATATCGCGCTGCTGCGCCAAGCCCATCCCGGCGTCCCCGTCATCACCTATGTCAATACCTCGGCCGCGGTGAAGGCAGCCTCCGACATCTGCTGCACCTCGGGCAATGCCAAACAGGTAGTGGAGTCGCTCGGCGTGCCGAAGGTGCTGATGATCCCCGACGAATATCTCGCCCGCAACGTCGCCCGCGAGACCGATGTCGAGATCGTCGCCTGGCATGGACACTGCGAAGTGCACGAACTCTTTACCGCTGACGATGTCCGCCAGCTGCGTGAAAACCATCCCGGCGTGACGGTGCTCGCCCACCCGGAATGCCCGCCCGACGTGGTGGCAGAGGCCGATTTCGCCGGCTCCACCGCTGTCATGTCCGATTATGTCGGCAGGCAGAAGCCGGCACGAGTGGTACTGCTGACGGAATGCTCGATGAGCGACAACGTCGCCGTGCATCATCCTGACGTCGAGTTCATCCGCCCCTGCAATCTCTGCCCCCACATGAAGCGGATCACGCTTGCCAATATCCGCGCCGCACTTGAGGAAAATCGCCATGAAGTGACGGTCGATCCGGCCATCGCCATGGCCGCCCGCCGCGCCGTCGAGAGGATGCTGGCGATATGACCGAGATCCTCGAACAGTTGAGTGGCCGCACCGTCATCGTCGGCAGCGGCCTTGCCGGGCTGATGACGGCGCTGACGCTGGCGCCGGAACCTTCCGTCATCGTCACACGCGCCGCGCTCGGTGCCGAGACCTCGAGCGCCTGGGCACAGGGCGGCATTGCCGCCGCCATCGGCGCCGACGACAGCGCCGCGCTGCATCTGGCCGATACGCTTGCGGCCGGCGACGGGCTCTGCGACCGGAGCATTGCCGCGGGCATCACCGCCGAGGCGGCGGCAGCCATTGCCGCACTGGAGCGCGCCGGCGTTCGCTTCGACCGCGATGACGCCGGACAACTCTCGCTCGGGTTGGAGGCCGCCCATAGTCGCCGCCGCATCGTCCATGCCGAAGGCGACGGCTCGGGTGCGGCGATCATCGCAGCGTTGGTGCGGGCGGTGGCGCGGACGCCCGCCATCACCATGCTCGAAGGCTTCGAGGCGCGGCGTATTCTGATGGACGGCGAGCGCGTCGCCGGCCTGCTTTGCGCGACCGCAAGCGGCGGGGCCGCCGTCCTACCGACTGCGAGGCTCGTGCTCGCCACCGGCGGGATCGGCGGGCTTTATGATGCGACCACCAATCCGATGGGCAATGTCGGTCAGGGGATTGCGCTCGCGGCAAGGGCGGGTGCCGAGCTTGCGGATATGGAATTCGTGCAGTTCCATCCGACGGCGCTCGATTCACGCCGCAGGCCCCTGGCGCTTGTCAGCGAGGCGGTGCGCGGCGAGGGGGCCTTGCTCGTCAACGAACGCGGCGAACGGTTCATGGCCCGCATATCGGGCGCCGAACTTGCGCCTCGCGACGTGGTGGCGCGTGCCATCAGTGCCGAGATCGCCCGCGGCGGCCGCGTCTTCCTCGATGCCCGCAAGGCGCTCGGCAGCCGCTTTGCCGCACGCTTCCCCGTCATATCAGCCCTTTGCGGCGAGGCCGGCATTGATCCGGCCAAAGACCTCGTGCCGGTGCGCCCAGCCGTTCACTACCACATGGGCGGCGTCGCGACGGATGACAATGGCCGCAGCTCGGTTCCCGGCCTCTGGGTCGCCGGCGAGGCCGCGTCGACCGGTCTGCACGGCGCGAACCGACTTGCCAGCAATTCGCTGCTCGAGGCAGCTGTCATGGGCATGCGGGCGGCGCGCGACATATCGGCCATGCCAGCAGACCGCACCGGCCCGATCCTCGCAGAACAGCTACCGGCGCCGGCCGACGCATCCTCCATCCGCATGACTGTCTCGCGTCATCTCGGCGTGCTGCGCAATGCCGATGCCCTTCACGGTGCAATCGCCGCATTGCTGCCACTTGTCGATGCCGACGGTCCTGCCTCCGATCCGGCCATCGTCGCATTGCTGGTCGCCGTCTTTGCCAGCCTGCGGATGGAATCGCGTGGCGCCCACGCCCGCACCGATTTTCCCCTGAAGCTCGCCGATGCGCAGCGCCGCCGGATGCGCCTTTCCCAAGCGCTGGAGATTGCCCGCGCCACACCACCCTATTCGCTTGCCAGGAGCGCCTGACATGAGCCTAGCCCCCCTTCCGCGCCTGATTATTGAACCCTTGGTGCGGGCAGCCCTGCTCGAAGATCTCGGCCTTGCCGGCGACATCACCTCGGCGTCGGTCGTTCCCTCGGATCACCGCTCCACGGTGGTGATGGCCGCCCGCCAGCCCGGCGTGATCGCCGGCCTTGATGCGGCCGACCTCGCCTTCACGCTCGTCGATCCCGAAATCGTCATGCGCCGCCACATCGAGGACGGCGATGCGGTCAAATCAGGTGACGTCATCGCCACCATCGAAGGCCCTTCGCGCGGACTCTTGACCGGTGAGCGCACCGCGCTGAATTTCCTCAGCCATCTCTCGGGCATCGCCACCGTCACGGCCGGGATTGCCGCCGCTATCCGCGGCACGAGGGCCTCAGTCGCCTGCACGCGCAAGACGACTCCCGGGCTGCGGGCGCTGGAGAAATATGCAGTGCGGGCCGGCGGCGGCATGAACCACCGTTTCGCGCTTTATGACGCGGTGCTGATCAAGGATAATCACGTGGCCATATCAGGCGGCGTGGCCGAGGCGATCCGCCGGGCGCGGGCCGGCGTCGGCCATCTGGTAAAGATCGAGGTCGAGGTGGACAGGCTCGATCAGCTGCAGGAAGCGATGGCGGTCGGTGTCGATGCCGTTCTGCTCGACAATATGACGCCGGATCAGCTGCGCGAGGCCGTCGCCATCGTCGCCGGGCGGGCGATCACCGAGGCTTCGGGCCGGGTGACGCCGGCAACGGCCGCGGCAATCGCCGCTTCCGGAGTCGACCTCATTTCGGTCGGTTGGCTAACGCACAGCGCGCCCGTGCTGGATATCGGCCTCGATTTCGTCGAGGCCGCCAGCGCGGCGTAAACCAGCACCAAATAGATCGCACCGAATACTGTGATCGATTAAGCTCGCTTGCTATTGGTTGCGGCTATGGAGGCCGCAGCGGAAATAACTGCGCCAAATCAGGTCCGGGGGCAAAGTGTTGGCAAGCATTTCCGGCCGGCTCATGTGAGAAAATGCAAATATTCGGTGTAAAAACCTCTTTTTGCGCTATGCGCGGGCCAATTAACGCTCTAACATGTTCCTGCGCGGCCGGTGTGCATGCGCGCCTGGTCTTCAGGGGTGAGAAGCGGGATGCAACGGACATCCGAACAGATGTCGACGAACAGGCTCTGCCTGCTCGGAAGACCGCGATTGCTGGCAGCGGGGAGGGAACTCCCTTTGCCGGAGAAGTCTTATTTTCTTTTCGCCATGCTCGCCGCCGAAGCCGATCTCGAACTCGACCGGGAAACCGTCAGGCGGCAGCTCTGGCAATCGGAAGCGCCGGAAAAACGCGCAGGCAGTTTGCGCCAGTTGCTGGCGCGCATCGAGCAAAGCATTCCCGCCGGCCTTCCGCCGCTGCTGAAAGCGACCCGAACCCATATTGGCCTTGCCGACGGCTGGGAAGTCGATATCCATATACTCAAACAGAAAGCGCCGCTCGCAGCCGAAGACGGCGACATTCTGAATGGCGAATTGCTAGAAGGCGCCAAGTCGCCGACGCAGGGCGCCGAGGACTGGCTGACCTTCGAACGCCAGCGTATCGATGAACTGCGCGCCGCCCATCTGACGCGGCTGGTCGAAACTGCTGACGACAGATCGGACGAAGAGCAGGTGGCCTTTGCCCGTCGCCTGCTGGAGCTCGACCCCGCCAGCGAGACGGCCTATCGGGCCCTGATGCGCATTTATGTCAGGATGAACGACCCGGCCGCGGCCCGGCAGTCCTATCTGAAGTGCAAGAGCCAGCTGAAGGACGAGTTCGAAACCGAACCGGAGGAAAGCACCACCGCGCTTGCCCGCGAACTCGGCCTGATCCCGGCAGCTCAGCCCGCGGCCGCCGAACGTCCATCGCCAGCGCCCGGCGCTTTCGCCGATCTGCTCGGCCAGCCGCGGATCATCATCCTGCCGCCGGAAAGCATTTTCACCGATCCGCTGATGGAGCGCGTCGGCAGAGCCCTTCTTGAGGACGTGACCATCGGCCTCAGCCAGCAGCGCGGCTTCAAGGTGATCGCAGCCCATACGAGCCTCGAAATCCTCAGCCGTTCGGTCGATCCGGCCCGAGCTGTGCCCCGTGCGCTCGACCTCAGCTTCGATTACGCGGTTTACGTCACCATCCAGGGCCGCGAGGAGGATGTCTATGCGACCTGCCGTCTGACGCGGACGACGACATCGGAGGTGATCTGGGCTCTGGAACTGCCGCTGGTCATGCAGAAGATCAGCGAATCCTTCGCGCATCTGACACGGCGCATCGTCTCCTCGCTCGCCGACACCGTCGAACGCCACGAGCTGGCGATGCCGATCGGCGAGGCGCCGCCATCCGCCTACCGTCTCTATCTCGAAGGCAAGCGGCTGATCGCCCAGACCGATCTGCAGCATCTGCGCCAGGCGCGCAAATGGTTCAGATCCTCGCTCAATCGTTATGAGAATTTCTCGGCTGCCCATGCCGGCGTGTCGCGTGCGCTCGGCATGGAATGGCTGATCCGCGGCATGCAGGACACCGAACTGCTCGACGAGGCGAATGGCGCCGCCCGGCTGGCGCAACAGTCCGACCCGAACAGCGGCCGGGCCTATCGCGAGCTCGGCTTCGTGGCGCTGTACCGCCGCCGTTTCGACGAAAGCCTGGACTATTTCCAGCAGGCCCAGGATCTCAATCCCAACGACGCCGACATCCTCGCCGATTACGCCGACGCGCTTTGCCACTACGGCGACTTTGACAAGGCGCTGGATCTGAACAATGCGGCATTCAAGCTCAATCCGCTGCCGCCGGATTATTACTACTGGAATCGTGGCGGCATCCACTTCGACCGCGGCGAATATAATCAGGCGATCGAGGCGCTTGAGCCGGTGCAGTCGAAACAGGCGACCGCGCGACTGCTGGCAGCCGCCCACGCCATGGCGGGCGATATGAAAAAGGCCGGCAAATACGCTAACGTCGTCCTGGAAAATTTCCCGGATTTCCGCAGCGAGGACATCCGTCATTTCGTTCCCGACCGCGATCCCCGCTATACGGAAACGCTGATTCATGGCCTCCAACTGGCCGGACTTCCCTAATTGCATGGCCTTTTAACGAAGCCTGTAACGGTTAAATGACGCAGACAATGTTCCTCTGCAATGGTTAACGGCAGCCGGCTGCCTATCCCATTGGAGATGGACAATGAAAACCACTGTTGAAACCCATGCAGCAATGCCTTCCCAGCCGCGCTTCTCGGCCGCAGCCAAGGCTGCGATGAAGCAGGACGAACTCAATGTTACGGCAAATGCTCTCGAAAACCTGACCCATGCGCTGAAGTTCCGCTAAAGGGGCGAGATCGGTATGTCCGCCTTCGCCGATCTTGAAACGCTAGCCGATGATCTCAGACGATCATCGGCTGGCGTCAGCGACTATCACGACCGTGCAATCACGCCGGCGCAGACACTTGCGGCCATCAGGCCGCATCTGCGCGAATTCGGCATCACGCGCGTCGGCCTGCTGACCGCTCTCGACGTGCTGAATATCCCCGTCGCCTTCGCGACGAGGCCGAACAGCCACACGCTTTCGGTCTTCCAGGGCAAAGGCATCGACAATGATGCCGCCATGGCCTCGGCCGCCATGGAGGCGATCGAGACGCGGATCGCGGAAATTCCGCCCGCCGACCTGACGCAGGCGACGGTGGAGAGCATGCGGGCGGAAGGCGCCGCCATGATCGATCTCGACAACGTCGCACGATGCGCGCCCGATGAAATCGGCGGTGACCCCATCCCCTGGTGCTCCGGCCTCGACATTCTGTCCGGCAGCAGCGTCTTCGTCCCCTGGTGGCTTGTCGGCCTCGACCATCGCGGCGAGCGGCCGCCGGGCTTCGAGCAATCGAGCGATGGGCTTGCCTCCGGCAATGCGCCGTCCGAAGCGGTCCTGCACGGACTTTGCGAGCTGGTCGAGCGCGACGCCTGGGCTCTGACCCAGTTGAAATCACCACAGCGCCTGAAGGAGAGCCGCATCGACCCCGCCTCCTTCGGCGATGCGGTCATCGACGTCATGACCGACCGGATCACACGCGCCGGCATGCGGCTGCTGCTGCTCGACATGACCACAGATATCGGCGTTCCGGCTTTTCTGGCCGTCATCATGCCTGGCAATCTTTCCGACCGCGCCGATGCGCGCTGGTCACATGTCTGCGGGGGCTGCGGCTGCCATCCCGATCCTGTGCGCGCCGCACTGCGCGCCATCACCGAAGCGGCCCAGAGCCGGCTGACGGCGATCGCCGGCAGCCGCGACGATTTCTCGCCGCGCATCTACCAGCGGCTCGATCGGAGTGCGGCTATGCAGCAGCTGGTCGAACTCTGCGAGAGCGACGGCCGGATGCGCGCCTTTCAGAACCGCCATCGCCGTGCGGCGACGATCCAGGAGACCATCCGCCACATAGCCGACCGGCTGGTGGCGAGCGGGATCGAACAGATCGTCGCCGTGCCCTTTGCCCATCCGACTTTGCCAGTCTCGGTCGTCAGGGTGATCGTGCCGGGCCTGGAGGTCGATATATCAGGCCAGTACGTCCAGCTCGGCCTGCGCGCCGTCAACACCATGAGAGGAGCCCAGTCATGAAGGTTCTGTTCGTCGGTCCGAGCCTTGGTGGCGGTCTTGCCGCAGCGAGAAACATGTCTCCCTGCATTGATTTCCGCCCGCCTGCCGCCCGCGGCGACATCCTGAAGGCAGTAGAAGACGGCGCCACCGCGATCGGCCTTGTCGACGGCTATTTCGGCGAGCTGCCATCGGTCTGGCACAAGGAAATTCTCTACGCGCTCGAACATGATGTCGCCGTAGCCGGCGGCGCCAGCATGGGCGCATTGCGGGCTGCAGAATGCGCTCCGTTCGGCATGGTCGGGCTCGGCTCGATCTTCGAGGATTACGAGTCCGGTCGGCTGCTCGACGATGAGGCCGTCGCACTTGTGCATGCGCCGCAGGCGCTTGGCTGGCTCCCGCTTTCCGTACCCTGGGTCGATTTCGAGCCCACGGTTGATGCGCTTCATGCCCGCGGCGAGATCTCCACGGCCGAGCGCAAGAAACTACTGCTCGCCGGCCGCTTCCTGCATTTCTCCGAGCGCACCTATGCGCGCGTGGTAGACGAGTGCCATTTCCGCAAGCCGCGTCGTGATCTCCTCCTCGCCGCTCTCCGCAAGAATAGGGTCGAACGCAAACATGACGACGCGCGGCTAGTGCTGGAGTGGCTGCACCGCGAGCAATTCGCACCCGTCAACCGTGACTGGCGCTTTGCCGCAACCTCGCATTGGGAGCTTTTGCACGCCGAAGTCACCCGCAACGTGACTCCTGTAACGCTTGAATAACGGTCTCGGCTAGATGATGTAGGGGTGATGGAATCTGAGGCTTCACGGCCAAAGGGGCGGGAACAATGTTTGAACAACGTAACGAAGGTACAGGCAGCGAATACGCAAGGATCTTCCGGCTGCTGTCGGCAGCCAAGGAGGAGGCTGAAAAGCTTCAGCTGCGTAATCTGATGCACCTGACGAACATGGCACTGCTGCAGGTCGTAATCGATTGGGACGGCATAGATCCGGACAGGGAACTTGACGTCAACCTCGAGAAACTGCTCGGCAGCAAGGCCAAGATCGCAATGAAGGACGCTAGCGAGAATCTAATCCTGATCGATCGCCATTGACCTTCATGCCGTCCGTTAGAATCGCGTGAAGGAGATCCGGCCTATTCGGCCGCTTCACCCTCGACCTGTTCGGTGTGGGCGATTGCCTGAACAAGCTTCAGGATCTTCTTGCGAAGAGCTTCGTTTTTGATCGAGAAGAACGCCGCATTCAGAAGCACACCCTCGCGCGAAATGACGAATTCCTCGCTTGGAGCGGGGTTGTCGTTAGCCGTCTCGGGCGTTGAGAGGTCGTCGAAGAACGTCCTGACGTCGACGTTCAGCGCGCCGGCGATTTCAACCAGCATGCTGGCGGAAACGCGGTTGGAGCCTTTTTCGTATTTCTGGATCTGCTGAAACGTTACGCCGACACGATCGCCCAATTCCGTCTGCGAAACTTTGCGCAGCAGACGCTGTATGCGGATCGTCTTTCCGACATGAACATCCACTGCGTGCGGTTCTTCTTTCATTTGTTTCCCTCCTGAGGACACGGACATGAGGTTATTCGCCATATCCGTGTCTGACACTTTTAACTGAGACACACAAAGCTAGCAATTGTCTGGCTGAAAGTCGTCCCAAACCGAAACATCGCATCGCTTCATATTAGCAGCAGCAAAAAACATGCCAAAGTAGCACTTTTGGGGGGTTACATCATCCGATTTCAGGGTGCCGAGCATGGTAGTTTGCTGCGGACCTTTCAGCCGAAGGATCGGCACGGCGTAAATAAAAGTTACAATGACCAGAGACGCTGGGCATTGCCGAAGAGCAGCTTGGAACGCTCCACCTCGCTGCTGCCGGCGAGCACGGCATGGGTCGCTGCAACCCAGGTGGAAAGGCCGCCGCCGAGCGTGCAGACCGGCCAGTCGCTGCCCCAGACGACACGATCCCAGCCGAAACTTGCGATCACATGTTCGATATAGGGCGTCAGCGTCTGTGCTGTCCATGACTGCGCATCCGCATAGGCGACGACGCCTGATATCTTGCAGATCACGTTCGGCCGGCGGGCGATCTCCGATATGCCGGCCTTCCATGGCTCGAAGGCATCGGAGCGGATATCCGGCACGCCGCAATGATCGAGGACGAACTGCACATCGGGCGCGAGATCGACGAGAGCGGTGACGCGACCAGCCTGATGCGGCAATGTGCAGAGGTCGAAGGTCAGGCCGCTGCCACCGATGCGCCGGATGTTGTCTCGAAACAGGACGCCTTCCGAGACGGTGTCGGGCACGACATGCAGCACGCGGCGGAAGCCCTTGACGAAGGGATCGGCTTTTTGCAGCTCGAGATAGGCGGCAAAGCCTTCCTCCTCGGGACGGCAGGAGACAATCGCCCCGGCAATCAGGCTGCCTTGCCTTTTGGCGATCGAGGCAATGTGGTCGGTCTCGGCCTGCATGACGACCGGATCGACATCGACCTCCATATGCAGCGCCGTCATAATGCCGCAGCGCCGCGCCTCGGCCGCATAGGTCTCATAGAGAAAGTCATGGTCGAGAGCCGGCACGCCGGAGAGCCAGGGATAGGAAAGCGCCGACCGGTCGATGACATGCAAATGGGTGTCGATGAGCACGTTTTCCTCCTCCAGGAATGGTCTTTGCCGCAACCTATTTCTCGTGAATGGATTATTCAAATAGAAATTTCTGCTGCCTGGGCATGGCTGCCTCAGTCTGGCATGCCGTAAAGCATGCCCTTCATCCTAACCCTCTCCCCGTAAAACGGGGCGAGGGGACGTGCCTTGTGACAGGTCGGAGAGGGACGGAGAGGCCGCGGCATATCACCTTCGCCCCGCCTGCGGGGGTCCGGAGGATGGGTCGAGACCCGTGGCTCGACCCCGGTCGGTGGCGGCAGCCGGATGAGGGGCCGCAGCGCGATGCTCAGGTCGGGCTGACATCCGCCCCGGCCAGCAGCGAAAGCTGAGCGGCGGTCTTCTGCACCAGCGTGATCGTTTGGGTGATGTCGGGGGCGGACGGCGCATTGACCAGGGCGATAAAGGGGCAGGTCAGGGCGGCGATACAACGCCGGTCCGGCCCAAGAACGGGCGCCGACAGATTGTAGACGCCCGATGTCTGGGCGCTCGCCATCATCTCGTAGCCGCGCTCGCGGATCTGGTCGAGGCGATCGTAAAATTCGGCGCCGAGGTCGATCTCGGCGCGGTTGCGCGCATGTTCCGATATCATCATCTCCCGCTCCTCGTCGCTGCGGAAGGCGAGCAGCACATGCCCCGAGCCGGTGTCGAACAGGCTGATATGGGCGCCGATGCGGATCGAGAAGCCCCAATAGTCCGGCGCTTCCTGCTGGGCGATGACAACGGCGGCGCCACGGTCAAAGACGGCGAGATGATTGGCCTGACGGGTGCGCTGGGCGAGGTCGCGCATCAGCGGCGTGGCATAGGAGGCAAGCCGGCGCACAGGCGCATGCAATTGCGCAAGGCCAAAGAGCTTCAGCGTCAGCGAGTAGCGATCGCCATCCAGCCGGGTGACGTAACCGCGACGCACCAGCCGGTCGAGCATACGATAGAATTCATTGGGACTGCGGTCGAGCCGCTTGGCAATCTCCGCCTGGGTGAGGCCGCTGTCGACGCCGGCGAGCAGCTCCAGGATATCGAGGCCCTTGTCCAGAGCAGGAGCGCGATAGCGGTCTGACTCGTCGGTCTCCATTCCTTCCTCCTGTGAATATTATTCTGCATATACGCAGAACCATGGCCGGAAAAGGAAAACTTCGCGCTTGACCCTTGGCCAATCGTCTGTTTGTCTATAAACAGACAAATCATAGTTGAAGACAGCCAATCAGCAGAAACGACGAGAGGCGGGGCTTCGCGCTTTGCCCTACGCCGGCCGAAAGGCGCAAAGAGAGAAAATGGCAGGCCCTGATGGACGTCCTATTCCATCACCGCGCGGCCTTCGGCAAGATAACCGCATGCATCGTCTCATGTAGACAATCCAGAAGAGGCCCGTGACATGACAAACAGACTTTCCGGCAAGACCGTTCTCATTACCGCCGCCGGCCAGGGCATCGGCCGGGCGACGGCGGCAGCCTTTGCCGCGGCCGGCGCCAAGGTCCATGCAACCGACATCAACACCGATGCGCTGGCAACCCTTGCCGCGGAAACCGGCGTCTTCACCCATAAGCTCAACGTGCTCGACGGGGATGCGGTCACGGCGCTCGTCGCCGAAATCGGCACTGTGGACGTTCTGTTCAACTGCGCCGGCTTCGTCCATGCCGGCTCGATTCTGGAAATGCCGGATTCCGATCTCGAATTCGCTTTCGACCTCAACGTCAAGGCGATGATCCGCACCATCCGGGCGGTGCTGCCCGGCATGCTCGAACGCAAGGACGGGTCGATCATCAACATGGCCTCCGTCGCTTCCAGCATCAAGGGCGTGCCGAATCGCTTCGCCTATGGCGTCACCAAGGCGGCGGTCATCGGCCTCACCAAATCGGTCGCCGCCGATTATGTTGCTCAAGGCATCCGCTGCAATGCCATCTGCCCCGGCACGGTGGAAAGTCCGTCCTTGCAGGACCGCATGCGCGCACAGGGCGATTACGATGCGGCCCGCGCCGCCTTCATCGCCCGCCAGCCGATGGGCCGGCTCGGTTCGCCGGAAGAGATCGCCGATCTCGCCGTCTATCTCGCCGGCGCCACCTACACGTCGGGCCAGGCGATCGCCATCGACGGCGGCTGGACGATCTGACGTCGGCTTCGTGAGGCGGCCGGCAGAGTGCCGGCCGACCCCGGCTATCGCAATTGGCACCTTAAATCGGGAGGAACAACATGACCCGCATCACCGACCTTCGCGTCTTCGATCTCCGCTTTCCCACCTCGCAAAGCCTTGACGGATCCGATGCGATGAACCCCGATCCCGACTATTCGGCCGCCTATGTCATTCTCGACACGGATGTCCCGGGCCTTGCCGGCCATGGCTTGACCTTCACCATCGGCCGTGGCAACGACATTTGCTGCATGGCGATCGAAGCGATGCGCCACCTCGTCGTCGGCGCCGATCTCGGCGAGGTGCTTGCCCATCCCGGCAAATTCTGGCGGCATCTGACCAGCGACAGCCAGTTGCGCTGGATAGGCCCCGAAAAGGGCGCCATTCACCTGGCGACCGGTGCGGTCGTCAACGCCGTCTGGGATCTGCTCGCCAAACAGGCCGGCAAGCCGGTCTGGCGGCTCGTCGCCGACATGTCGCCGGAAGAGATCGCCGATATCGTCGACTACCGCTATCTCACCGACGTGCTGACGCGCGATGAAGCGGTCGCTATCCTCAAGAAGGCAGAAGCGGGCAAGGCGGAACGGATCGCCATCCTCGAAAAGGAAGGCTACGCCTGTTACACGACGTCGGCCGGCTGGCTGGGTTATGAAGACGAGAAATTGCGCCGGCTCTGCCAGGAAGCGATCGATGCCGGCTTCAACCATATCAAGATGAAGGTCGGCCGCGACCTGCAAGACGATATCCGGCGTCTGCGGATCGCCCGCGAGGTGATCGGTCCCGATCGCTACCTGATGATCGACGCCAATCAGGTCTGGGACGTTGGTCAGGCGATCGACTGGGTCAAGGCGCTTGCCTTCGCCAAGCCCTTCTTCATCGAGGAGCCCACAAGCCCCGACGATGTCGCCGGCCACCGCAAGATCCGCCAGGCAATCGGCCCGGTGAAGGTCGCAACCGGCGAGATGTGCCAGAACCGCATCATGTTCAAACAGTTCATTGCCGAAGGCGCGATCGACATCGTCCAGATCGATTCCTGCCGCATGGGCGGGCTGAACGAAGTCCTTTCCGTCCTGCTGGTCGCCGCCAAATTCGGCCTGCCGGTCTGGCCGCATGCCGGCGGCGTCGGACTTTGCGAATATGTGCAGCATCTGTCGATGATCGACTACGCCGCCGTATCGGGCACCAAGCAAGGGCGCGTCATCGAATATGTCGATCACCTGCACGAACATTTCCTCGATCCCTGCCGGATCGAGAACGCCGCCTACATGCCGCCCAGCCTGCCGGGATTTTCCATCGAGATGAAGCCGGCTTCGATCCGCGACTATACTTTTCGAGGCTAAAGCATGTCGCCCGGAAGGGTATGATTCGAATTCGATGCGACGCACTGAGCGAATCGGCCGACGCGGGTTGGAAGCGCCGCAGCATCCGCCTGAACAAGGCATGCAGCGCTGTAGCTCATGCCCCGTCCTTCACGGCGCTCGCCGCCATATGCCTAAGATCCTCCCAGAGGCTCTCGGCGAAGCTGCGCAGGACCGTGAGTTCGAAACTGTCGTCGCCGGTGCGGGCGACCTGCACGGAGATATGACCGACCATCGTCATCACAGAACTGCCTTCCGCAAAGACGCCGGGATCGAGATCGACCGCCGTGCCTTTGGAAAGAAGCAGCCGGGAGGAGGGGCCGGACACGCCAATGCGGACACGCCCGTGGCTCTGGTCGGTGACGAAGGCTTTTCCGGCGAGTGCTGCCTTGAGAGCATCCAGATTTGCGGGCGGAAGCGGCTCATCGCCGGCGACGAACCATTGCCGGAAACCGGCCTGACGGATCGAACTTTCCGCAAAGCCCGCCTTCGTCAGTTCAGCGGCAAGCGCCGCCGGCTCAATTCCGCCGAGCACGTGCAGCAGATGGCCTTCCGGTAAGGCTTCCAGCCGAATGCCGGCCCCGGTTATGCTGCGATATGCCATGCCGGCAAGAACCGGTCTGTGTTGCGGAAGATCAGGCATGGAGCTTCTCGTTTCCGGGATCGATAAAGACGGGATGGCAGAGCACCGCCTCGGTGAATTCATTGCGCAGGCCGTTCCAGACCGTCACCTTCTCGCCGATGCGCTCGGGCCCGCGCCGGACGAGCGCCAGGCCGATCGTATGGCCGAGGCTCGGCGAAAACGCGCTCGACGTGACATAGCCCTGATCGTTTTCGAGCGTCGCCGCAGCGCCCTCGGCAAGGATATGCGAGCCGGTGCGGAAGCCGCTTGCCGGGTTGAGCGGCTTGACCCCGACGAGGCGCGGGCGATCGGGATCCTGCAGGCCTTCGCGGGCGAGCATCGCCTTGCCGATGAAATCCGGCTTGGTCGATGAGACCATGCGGCCGAAGCCGAGATCGTCCGGTGTGACCGTGCCATTGATCTCGGCATGGGTGACGTGGCCCTTTTCGATGCGCATGACGCCGAGCGCTTCCGCGCCGTAGGCGCAGATGCCGTGTTTTTCGCCTGATGCCATGATGGCGTCGGCAACGCTTTCGCCGTAGCCGGCCGGGACGGCGAGTTCGTAGGCAAGTTCACCGGAGAAGGAAATCCGGAAGAGCCGGCCTTCAAGGCTGCCTGCGAATAGCGACACTTTGCGGGCACTCATGAAGGGGAAGGCCGCATCGGAAAGATCCTCGTCGACGATTTCCGAGAGGATCGCGCGCGACTTGGGCCCGGCAACCGCCATCTGCGCCCATTGATCGGTCGAGGAGGCGAAGCAGACGTCGAGTTCCGGCCAGAGCGTCTGCGCGCAGAATTCGAGATGGGTGAGCACGCCGGCGGCAAGCGCCGTCGTCGTCGTCATGAAGAAATGATCGTCGCTGAAACGGCTGGTGGTGCCGTCGTCATAGATGAAACCGTCCTCGCGCAGCATGATGCCGTAACGGGCCTTGCCGACGGCCAGCTTGGCAAAACCGTTGCAATAGATGCGGTCGAGGAAGGCTGCGGCATCGCGGCCGAAGATCTCGATCTTGCCAAGGGTCGAGACGTCGCAGAGGCCAGCATTCTTCCGGATGTTCAGCACCTCGCGATCGACGCTTTGGCGCCAGGTCGTTTCGCCCGCGCGCGGAAACCAGGAGGAGCGGTACCAGAGGCCGGTTTCGACGAAGACCGCGCCATTCTTTTTCGCCCAGCCGTGCAGCGGCGATTTGCGCGCCGGCTGGAAATGTTTGCCGCGGGACGCCCCGGTCAAAGCGCCGAAGGAGATCGGCGTATAAAAGGGCCGGAAGGTCGTCGTTCCCACCTCGGCGGGCGACACGCCGCGCGCCTCGGCAAGAATGCCGATGGCGTTGACGTTGGAAAGCTTGCCCTGATCGGTCGCCATGCCTGATGTGGTGTAACGCTTGGCAAGTTCGACATGGCCGTAACCTTCGCGGACGGCGAGGCCGAGGTCCTTGAGATGCACGTCGTTTTGGTAATCGACGAAAGCCTTGCCCTTCGAGCCTTTGACCGACCAGAGCGGCTTCGTGCGCTGTGCCGTCTCGGTGGCTGAGGCAAAGGCCGGTTCCGCTGCAAGGCCGATTGCCTTCAATGCGGCGGCAGCCTTTCCCGCTCCATCGCCGAGGCAGGCGGCAATCTGCGAAAGGCCGGCAGCCGAGCCGGCAACGGCAAGACCATCCTGCGCAGCCGGCGCCAGGAACGCCGCGGCCTCCCGCGACCATTGCGGTTTGCCGCCGCGATGGCAGGCAAGATGGATGATCGGGCTCCAGCCGCCCGACACGGCAAGCGCATCGGCTTCGATCCGGCGAACACCCTCTTCGGTTTTGACGCTGACGCCGCGCAGACGCCTGCCGCCATGGGCATCGATGATCCGCGCGCCCCTCAGCACCTCGGCGCGGCCCGGCCAGCTCTCGCCGCCATCGGCTCGGCTGTCGACGATCGCCGCAACTCGAAGGCCGGCGGCTTCAAGGTCGCCGGCGGTGTGATATCCGGTATCGTTGGTGGTGAAGATCACCGTGGTCTGGCCTGGCGCGACCGCCTGCCGATTGAGATAGCTGCGCATGGCGCCTGCCATCATCACGCCGGGAATATCGTTGCCGCCGAAGACCAGCGGCCGTTCCTCGGCCCCCGTCGCAAGAATCGCCTGCCGGGCAATGATGCGCCACAGCCGTTCCACCGGACGATCCGGGTCGGGCAGCGCTAAATGCTTTTGGACGCGCTCGACGGCTCCGAAAACATTGTCGTCGTACCAGCCGAAAACAGTCGTGCGTGGCAGTCGGCGCACATTTTCCAGGCCCTCCAGCTCGGCAAGCAGCTCGCCGAGAAGGCTCCCCGCCGGCTTGCCGTCAACTGCGCCGCTTTCGCAAAGCAGGCTGCCGCCGAGTTCGGGTCCCTCGTCTGCAAGAATGACGCGCGCGCCGGCGCGGCCGGCGGTCAGCGCTGCAGCAAGGCCGGCAGGGCCGGCGCCGATCACCAGTAGATCGCAATGCGCCCAGCATTTCTCATAGGAATCGGGATCAGCCTCGTAAGAGGCTCTGCCGAGGCCCGCAGCCTTGCGGATCACCGGTTCGTAGAGCTTTTCCCAGAGCGCTGCCGGCCACATGAAGGTCTTGTAGTAGAAGCCGGCGCTGAGAAAAGGCGAGAGCAGGCCGTTGACCGCGCCGACATCGAAACCGAGCGACGGCCAGCGGTTCTGGCTCATGGCCGTCAGCCCCTGATAGAGCTCGATCATCGTCGCGCGCGTATTCGGTTCGGTGCGCCCGCCGCTGCCTGTCGTCACCAGCGCGTTCGGTTCGGCGGCCCCCGCCGTCAGAATGCCGCGCGGGCGGTGATATTTGAAGCTGCGTCCGACGAGCTGGATACCGTTGGCAAGCAGCGCCGAGGCGAGCGTGTCGCCCGGATGGCCTTGCAGCGCCTTGCCGTCAAAGGTGAAGCCGAGTGTCTTGTCGCGGTCGATGCGACCGCCGGTGGAAAGACGGAAGCTCGTCATGCCGGTTCTCCGCCGAGCTTGGCAAGGGCGGCATCCCTGACGCCGTGGACCGCATGGGTGACGGTGTCACGCTCGACGATCAGCCAGCGGCGGCATCCGGAGGAATGGTGCCAATATTCGCTGTGGCGGCCCTTCGGATTGTCGCGCAGGTAGACATAGTCGTACCAGGCATCTGCGCCGGCATCCGGCGCCGGCCGGACAAGGTTCGCATCGCCGCGGATCGAGAATTCCTCCTTGGGGCGGACGCCGCAATGGGGACATGAAATCAGGCTTGCCATTGTCTAAATGTCCTCAGTGCAGGTTGGGCTGGGCGCCGACGCCCTTTTCGTCGATCTGATAGCCGCGCGCGAAACGGTCGAGCCGGAAGGCACGTGCCGTCTGGTGCGGCATGTTGCGGGCGATCAGATGGGCGTAACAGAAGCCGGAGGCGGGCGTGGCCTTGAAGCCGCCGTAACACCAGCCGGCGTTGAGATAGAGATTGTCGATATGGGTGCGGTCGATTATCGGCGAGCCATCCATGCTCATGTCCATGACGCCGCCCCAGGAGCGCAGGTAGCGCACGCGCGACAGTGACGGGATCATCGCGATCCCGGCTTCGGCGACGTGCTCGACGGTGGCGAGATTGCCGCGCTGCGCATAGGAATTATAGCCGTCGATGTCGCCGCCGAAGACGAGGCCGCCCTTGTCGGACTGGGAGACGTAGAAATGACCGGCGCCGAAAGTGACGACATTGTCGATGAAGGGTTTCAGCCCTTCGGAGACGAAGGCCTGCAGCACATGGCTCTCGATCGGCAGGCGAAGGCCGGCCATATCGGCGACCACGGTGGAATTGCCGGCCGCCGCCAGCGCCAGCTTGCCGCAGCCGATGAAGCCTCTGCTAGTCTCGACGCCTGTGACTTCACCATTTTCCGTGCGAATGCCGGTGACTTCGCATTGGGTGATGATATCGACGCCGCGGCTGTCGGCGCCGCGGGCATAACCCCAGGCGACCGCGTCGTGGCGCACCGTGCCGCCGCGCGGCTGGTACAGACCGCCCATGACGGGAAAGCGGGCATTGTCGAAATCGAGGAAGGGAAGCTTCTTGCGCACAGCCTGCCGGTCGAGCAGCTCGGCATCGACGCCGTGCAACCGCATGGCGTTGCCGCGACGTGTATAGGCGTCACGCTGCGCGTCGGAATGGAAGAGGTTCAACACACCGCGCTGCGAAACCATGGCGTTGAAGTTGAAGTCCTGCTCCAGCCCTTCCCAAAGCTTCATCGACAGTTCGTAGAAGGGATTGTTGCCAGGCAGCAGGTAGTTCGAACGGATGATCGTCGTGTTCCTGCCGATATTGCCGGAGCCGAGATAGCCCTTTTCCAGGACGGCGACATTGGTGATGCCGAACTCCTTGGCAAGATAATAGGCAGTGGCCAGACCATGACCGCCGCCACCAACGATGACGACGTCGTAATGCGGCTTCGGCGCCGGATCGCGCCAGGCGGGCGCCCAGCCCTTGTTGCCGCGAAGGCCGTTCAGAAAAATCGAAAGAGCGGAATAGCGCATGGGTCACCCGGAAAGAACAGCCGCATGATGCCAGAAAGAATCGACGAGACTTGCACAGAACAGACATATGTCGCTAAGAAAGGGACATGTCCTCACTTGATGGCAGAAATGTTCAGACGATCGGCTTCATCCTGATTCCGGGATTTGCGCTGATGTCCTATGCCTCGGCGACGGAGCCGCTGCGGGCGGCAAATCTGCTGGCTGGCCGCGAGATCTATCGTGTCTCCACCTATTCTCCGGATGGCGCGCCCGCCCTTTCCTCCTCCGGCGTCAGCGTGCCCGCCGATCCCCTTCCCATGAGGGGATCGGGCCTTAGTACCGCCTTCGTCTGCGCCGGCGGCTTGCCTCGGGATTGGCGATATCCTGGCGTGCTTGCCTGCCTGAGGCAGTTGTCGCGCGAAGGCATGCGGATCGGCGGCATTTCCGGCGGCCCCTATCTGATGGCCGCCGCCGGACTGCTTGGGGGCCGCGACTTCACTATCCATTGGGAGCATGCGGCCGCCCTTCTCGAAGCCTTCCCGGATCTCACGCCGCGCCAGGCGCGCTTCGTGATCGACGGCAACAGGATCACCTGCGGCGGCGGTATCGCTCCACTTGACATGATGCATGTGCTGATCGCCGAGCGGATGGGGCCGGATTTCGCCCGCCGGGTCAGCGACTGGTATCTTCACACCGAGGTCAACGAACCCGCTGCTCCGCAGCGTGCGTCTCTCGCCGAGCGATACGGTGTCCACCACCCTGGCCTGCTCAGCGTTCTCGAACGGATGGAGGAGACGATCGAGATGCCGCTCGAGCGCGCCGCCATGGCGCGGATCGCCGGTGTCACCACCCGCCATCTCGACCGGCTCTTTGCGGCCTATCTCGGCACCAGCTTCCTCGATCAATACCGCAGGATCAGGCTTCAGCATGCCCATCGCCTGCTGAAGCAGAGCCCGCTTTCCGTCTCGGAGATCGCTGTTGCCACTGGTTTTTCCAGCCTCAGCCATTTTTCCCGGATGTTCCGTGTCGTCTACGGCATCGCCCCGCGAGAGGCGCGGCGGGAATAAGTTTTCTTCACGGTTGAGAAATTTTCACTATGGCGATAGCGTTGCCTTGACCCAAAAGAGAAGGCAGCAGTAAATCCGATGAAAGCCAAAGGTGAAGCGGCAGACCAACCGGAACAGGCGCAGGGCGGACGCACCCCCTTTTCCCAGGACCCGCACGCCGTTCGCGAACCGAAGGAAAACAACCTCGAAATGGCGATCGGCCATGAGGTGCGGGCCTACCGCAAGAAACTCGGCATCACCGTCACCGATCTCGCGGCTGCGACCGGCATTTCACTCGGAATGCTGTCGAAGATCGAGAACGGCAACATCTCGCCGTCGCTGACGACGCTGCAGTCATTGTCGAGGGCGCTCGGCGTGCCGCTGACGGCCTTTTTTCGCCGCTATGAGGAACCGCGCAACGCCGTCTTCGTCAAGGCGGGGCAGGGCGTCGAGCTGGAACGGCGCGGCACCCGCGCCGGCCATCAATATAATCTGCTCGGCCATATCGACAACAACACCAGCGGCGTCATCGTCGAGCCTTATCTCATCACGCTGACGGCCGATTCCGATGTTTTCCCGACCTTCCAGCATGAGGGCATGGAGTTTCTCTACATGCTCGAAGGCGAGGTCATCTACCGCCACGGAGACCAGCTTTTCCAGATGCAGCCGGGCGACAGCCTGTTCTTCGACGCCGATGCGCCGCATGGGCCGGAGCAACTGGTAAAACTGCCGAGCAGGTACCTCTCGATTATCAGCTATCCCCAGCAGAACTCGCGAAGCTGACTTGCCTTAGAAGAAAAGTTTATTCCTACCAGTTGAAGTCCATCCATAGACCTGCTAGTCCTTTCTCAACATGAAAGGAGGCACAGGCGATGTGCGGCATTGTTGGATTGTTCCTCAAGGACAAGAGCCTTGAGCCTCAGCTCGGAAACCTGCTTTCGGATATGCTGATCACCATGACGGATCGCGGGCCGGACTCGGCCGGTATCGCGATCTATGGCGGCTCTGCAGAGGGCAAGGCGAAAATCACTATCCAGTCCAGCAATCCAGGCGCGGACTTCGAGGGCCTCGCCACTGACCTCGAGGCGGCCGGCATCAAGGCCCATGTGTGGATCAAGAGCACGCACGCGGTCATTGAGCTTGATGCCTCCAAGCTTGTAGCAGTGCGCGAGGCGCTCGAACGGATTCGCCCGGCAGTTCGTCTTATGGGCTCGGGTGAGAGCGTCGAGATCTACAAGGAAATCGGCCTTCCGAAAGAGGTCGTGGCGCGCTTCGGAGTCCGCGCGATGAGCGGAACCCACGGCATCGGCCATACCCGCATGGCGACGGAATCCGCCGTCACCACGCTCGGCGCCCATCCATTCTCGACCGGCGCCGACCAGTGCCTCGTGCACAATGGCTCGCTGTCAAACCACAACAATCTGCGACGCGAACTGACGCGCGAAGGCATGACCTTCGAGACGCAGAATGATTCGGAAGTCGCCGCCGCCTATCTGACGGCCGAAATGGCCAAGGGCAAGGATCTCGGCCAGGCGCTGACCGGTGCGCTCGACGATCTCGACGGCTTCTTCACCTTCGTCGTCGGCACCAAGTCCGGCTTCGGCGTGGTGCGCGACCCGATCGCCTGCAAGCCCGCCGTCATGGCCGAGACCGACCAGTATGTCGCCTTCGGCTCGGAATACCGCGCGCTGGTCAATCTTCCCGGCATCGAGAATGCCCGCGTCTGGGAGCCGGAGCCGGCAACGGTCTACTTCTGGGATCACGACAAGGCGGCCTGAGGCGCGCTAAAGCCAAGAGGCGGCGCGGACCGTCTCCCGGACCAACGAGGATTCAATGCCGACATTCGATCTTTCCAACACGCCTCTTCGCGAATTGAACAGCGCGCTGCACGCTCTTTCCAAAGGCGCCAACGACACTGAATTCGAGGTCATCAACCCGCGCGGCAGCCATGCCGTCGCCGTCGGGATCGACAGCCCGGTGACGGTCGCTGTCAGGGGATCTGTCGGCTATTACTGCGCCGGCATGAATGACGGCGGCAAGGTGACGGTTCATGGCTCGGCCGGTCCGGGTGTTGCCGAAAACATGATGTCGGGCACCGTCGTCATCGAGGGCGACGCCAGCCAATATGCCGGGGCCACCGGCCGCGGCGGCCTGCTCGTCATCAAGGGCAATGCCGCTTCGCGCTGCGGCATTTCGATGAAGGGCATCGACATCGTCGTCCACGGCAGCATCGGCCACATGTCGGCCTTCATGGGCCAGTCCGGGCATCTCGTCGTCCTTGGCGACGCCGGCGATGCGCTTGGGGATTCGCTCTACGAAGCCAAGCTGTTCGTCCGCGGCGAGGTGAAGAGCCTCGGCTCCGACTGCATCGAGAAAGAGATGCGGCCGGAGCATCTGGAGAAGCTGGCCGAACTGCTCGGCAAGGCAGGCGTGACGGACGTCAGACCCGAAGAGTTCAAGCGCTACGGCTCCGCCCGCAAGCTCTACAATTTCAACATCGACAACGCAGATGCGTACTGAGGCGAGGGACACTCATGAGCTATCACAACCCCTATACCCCGCCACGCAAGTCCGCGACTTTCGACGATTATACGCTCGCCGAAATCCGCCGCGCGGCCGCCACCGGCATCTATGACATCCGCGGCGCCGGCACCAAGCGCAAGGTTCCGCATTTCGACGATCTGCTGTTCCTCGGCGCCTCGATCTCACGCTATCCGCTCGAAGGCTACCGAGAGAAGTGCGATACGACGGTGGTGCTCGGCTCCCGCTTCGCCAAGAAGCCGATCACGCTCATGACGCCGATTACCATCGCCGGCATGAGTTTCGGTGCGCTTTCCGGCAACGCCAAGGAAGCGCTCGGCCGGGGTGCGACGATCGCGGGCACGTCGACCACGACAGGCGATGGCGGCATGACGGATGAGGAACGCGGGCATTCGCAGACTCTGGTCTATCAATATCTGCCGTCGCGCTATGGCATGAACCCGAAGGACCTGCGCCGCGCCGACGCGATCGAAGTCGTCGTCGGTCAGGGCGCCAAGCCCGGCGGCGGCGGCATGCTGCTCGGCCAGAAGATCTCCGACCGCGTCGCCAATATGCGCAACCTGCCGAAGGGCATCGACCAGCGCTCGGCCTGCCGCCATCCCGACTGGACAGGCCCCGACGATCTGGAAATCAAGATCATGGAGTTGCGCGAGATCACTGACTGGGAAAAGCCGATCTACGTCAAAGTCGGCGGAGCGCGTCCATACTACGACACCGCTCTTGCCGTGAAGGCTGGCGCCGACGTCGTGGTGCTCGACGGCATGCAGGGCGGCACGGCGGCGACCCAGGACGTCTTCATCGAGAATGTCGGCATGCCGACGCTCGCCTGCATTCGTCCGGCCGTCCAGGCGCTGCAGGATCTCGGCATGCACCGAAAGGTGCAGCTGATCATCTCGGGCGGTATCCGCTCGGGCGCCGACGTGGCGAAGGCGCTGGCGCTCGGCGCCGACGCGGTCGCGATCGGAACGGCGGCGCTCGTCGCCATCGGCGACAACGATCCGCGCTGGGAAGAGGAATATCAGAAGCTAGGAACGACGGCCGGCGCCTATGACGATTGGCATGAAGGCAAGGATCCGGCGGGCATCACCACACAGGACCCGGAGCTGGCAAAACGCCTCGACCCGGTTGCGGCCGGGCGCCGCCTCGCCAACTACCTCAAGGTCATGACGCTCGAAGCTCAGACGATCGCACGCGCCTGCGGTAAGAACCACCTGCACAATCTCGAACCGGAAGACCTCGTCGCACTGACAATCGAGGCATCGGCCATGGCGCAGGTGCCGCTCGCCGGCACCAACTGGATCCCCGGCAAGGGAGGCTTCTGATTTCTACCGGCCGGGCAATATCCCGGCCGTCTCATATCCATAAACCAAAGTGTCTCGAAGAAATCCAAAGGGGAACGAGAATGACACTGGACCTTGCTGCTTTTGCGAGAGACAAAGGCATCAAATATTTCATGATCAGCTATACCGACCTGTTCGGCGGCCAACGCGCCAAGCTGGTCCCGGCAGAAGCCATCGCCGACATGCAGAAGGATGGTGCCGGTTTTGCAGGCTTTGCAACCTGGCTCGATCTGACGCCGGCCCATCCGGACCTGTTTGCGATTCCCGATGCTTCCTCCGTCATCCAATTGCCCTGGAAGAAGGACGTTGCATGGGTCGCCGCCGACTGCGTCATGGACGAACGGCCTGTTGAACAGGCGCCGCGTGTCGTGCTGAAAAGACTGGTGGCTGAAGCTGCGAAGGAAGGGCTGCGGGTGAAGACCGGCGTGGAGCCCGAGTTCTTTCTCATCTCTGCTGATGGTTCGGTGATTTCAGACCAGTTCGATACCGCCGAGAAGCCTTGCTACGACCAGCAGGCCGTGATGCGTCGGTACGATGTCATCGCCGAGATCTGCGACTATATGCTGGAACTCGGCTGGAAGCCCTATCAGAACGACCACGAGGATGCGAACGGCCAGTTCGAGATGAACTGGGAATATGACGATGTCCTGAAGACCGCCGACAAGCACTCTTTCTTCAAGTTCATGGTCAAGTCGGTCGCCGAAAAGCACGGCCTTCGCGCTACCTTCATGCCGAAGCCCTTCAAGGGCCTGACCGGAAACGGATGCCATGCGCACATCTCGGTCTGGGACGTCGATGGCAGGGTAAACGCCTTCGCGGACAGGGAAATGGCCTTTGGGCTCTCGGCTCAGGGTAAAACCTTCCTCGGCGGCATCATGAAGCATGCCTCGGCGCTGGCCGCGATCACCAATCCGACGGTCAATTCCTACAAGCGCATCAACGCGCCGCGCACCACCTCGGGCGCCACATGGTCGCCGAACACCGTGACATGGACGGGCAACAACCGCACTCACATGGTGCGCGTGCCGGGACCGGGGCGCTTCGAGCTGCGCCTGCCGGACGGCGCGGTCAATCCATACCTCTTACAGGCGATTATCATCGCGGCCGGCCTCGACGGCATCCGCAGCAAGGCGGACCCCGGCCAGCACTACGATATCGATATGTATGCCGAGGGCCACCTGGTGAAGGACGCGCCGCGCCTGCCGCTCAACCTGCTCGATGCGCTGCGCGCCTTTGATGCCGACGAGGGCTTGAAGGCGGCAATCGGGGCTGAGTTTTCCTCCGCCTATCTCAAGCTCAAGCACCTGGAATGGAATGCCTACTGCTCGCATTTCACCCAGTGGGAACGCGACAGCACGCTCGATATCTGAGCAGCCGGACCGACGTCTTCGCCATGCCGGGTTGAACAGCTCGGCATGACCGGACTCTCTGTACCTGAAAGGGCGAAGGAAGAGACAGCATGAAGAGCTTCATACTTACCGTATCCTGCAAGTCGACGCGCGGCATCGTTGCGGCGATTTCGAGCTATCTGGCCGACAAGGGCTGCAACATCATCGACAGCTCGCAGTTCGACGATCTCGATACCGGCAGGTTCTTCATGCGCGTCAGCTTCATTTCCGAGGAAGGACTTTCCGGTTCCGCGATCAGCGCCGATTTTGCCGCCGTCGCCGCGCCCTTCGAGATGGAATACGACTTCCACGACAGCGAGAGCCGCATGAAGGTGCTGTTGATGGTGTCACGCTTCGGCCATTGCCTCAACGACCTGCTCTACCGCTGGAAGATCGGCGCCCTGCCGATCGACATCGTCGGCGTCGTCTCCAACCATTTCGATTATCAGAAGGTTGTGGTCAATCATGACATCCCCTTCCACCACATCAAGGTGACGAAGGAGAACAAGCCGCAGGCCGAAGCACAGCTCGTCGACCTCGTCGAGCAGACCGGCACCGAACTGATCGTGCTTGCCCGCTACATGCAGGTCCTCTCCGACCAGCTCTGCAAGCAGATGTCGGGCAAGATCATCAACATCCACCACTCCTTCCTGCCGAGCTTCAAGGGCGCCAACCCTTACAAGCAGGCCTACCAGCGCGGCGTCAAGCTGATCGGCGCAACCGCCCATTACGTCACCGCCGACCTCGACGAAGGCCCGATCATCGAGCAGGACACCGCCCGCATCACCCATGCGCAGTCGCCCGACGACTATGTCTCGATCGGCCGCGACGTCGAAAGCCAGGTGCTGGCGCGCGCCATCCACGCCCATATCCATCACCGCACCTTCATCAACGGCAATCGCACCGTCGTCTTCCCGGCCAGCCCCGGAAGCTACGCCTCAGAACGCATGGGCTGAGAGATGGTCGAGGTCATCGACGGCAAACTTGTTGCTGCAACCGTAATCGAGACGGTCAAGAGTGCGACGGCAGCGCTGGAAAAGATGAGCGGCGTCACGACAGGCCTTGCGGTCATCATCGTCGGCGACGATCCGGCAAGCCATGCCTATGTCGGCTCCAAGAGCCGCATGGCCAAGGAATGCGGCTTCAAGTCCGTCCAGCACACGCTGCCGGCGGACACGAAGCAGGAAGAGCTCGCAGCGCTTGTCGCCACGCTTAACGCCGATCCGTCGATCCACGGCATCCTGGTGCAGTTGCCCTTGCCGAAACCGCTCGACAGTGAACCGATCATCCAGTCGATCCTGCCAGAAAAAGATGTCGATGGCCTCAGCGTCGTCAATGCCGGCAAGCTCGCCACCGGCGACCTGAAGACCGGGCTGGTCTCCTGCACGCCGGCCGGCGCCATGGTCTTCGTCCGCCGCACCCATGGCGAGGATCTCTCCGGGCTCAATGCCGTCGTCATCGGCCGTTCCAACCTGTTCGGCAAGCCGATGGCGCAATTGCTGCTCAACGCCAATGCGACGGTGACGATGGCGCACTCCAGAACCAGGAATCTCGCCGAGGCCTGCCGCAACGCCGATATCCTGGTCGCCGCCGTCGGCCGGCCGGAGATGGTCAAGGCCAACTGGGTCAAGCCCGGCGCAACCGTTATCGACGTCGGCATCAATCGCGTCCCGGCTCCTGAGAAAGGCGAGGGCAAGACCCGGCTCGTCGGCGACGTTGCCTTCCGCGAAGTCTCCGAGATCGCCAGCACCATCACGCCGGTTCCAGGCGGTGTCGGGCCGATGACCATCGCCATGCTGATGGCCAACACCGTCATCGCCGCCCACCGGGCCGCAGGGCAGGTGCCGCCAAAGTTTTGAGTGGAATGCCGTCTGGTGGGCTTGCCATGACGCGAAAGATTTATATAGTCAGGAAATAAATATTCCGTAGAGGAAATAAGAGGGAACGGAAATGGCTCTATCATGGCGTTTCTCCGCCTTGGCGGATCGGCATCGCGCTCTGGGATCGAAGCTCGAAGACTGGAGCGGTATGGGAACCGCCTGGACCTACGAGAAGGACATGTCGGAAGAGCATGTCGCGGTCCGCACCAAGGCCGGCATCATGGATGTCTCGGGGCTGAAGAAGGTGCATCTGGTCGGCCCGCACGCCATCGCCGTCCTCGACTACATCACGACCCGCGACCTGACGAAGATCTATCCCGGCCGCTCGGTTTACGCGACCATGCTGAACGACCGCGGCCACTTTACCGACGATTGCATCGTCTATCGCACCGGCCCGAATTCCTGGATGCTCGTGCATGGATCCGGCTCCGGTCACGAGGAAGTCGTCAAGCAGGCGGCGGGCCGCAATTGCGCGGTACTCTTCGACGACGACCTGCATGACCTGTCGCTTCAGGGTCCGCTTGCGGTCGACTACCTCGCCAAATATGTGCCCGGCATCCGCGAGCTCAAATATTTCCACCACATGCAGACGACGCTGTTCGGCGCGCCCGTGATGATTTCGCGCACCGGCTATACCGGCGAGCGCGGTTACGAGATCTTCGTGCGCGGCCAGGACGCCGTCATGGTCTGGGACAGGATCATCTCGGAAGGCAAGGAGATGGGCATCATCCCCTGCTGCTTCTCGGTCCTCGACATGCTGCGCGTCGAAAGCTACCTGCTGTTCTATCCCTACGACAATTCGCAGATGTATCCCTTCGCCGACCAGCCGCCCGGCGACAGTCTCTGGGAACTCGGCCTCGACTTCACCGTCAGCCCCGGCAAGACGGGATTCCGCGGCGCCGAGGAACATGCGCGTCTCAAGGGCAAGGAGCGTTTCAAGATCTTCGGCATGCTGATCGACGCCGACGGACCGGCCGATCTCGGCGACGAGGTCTTTGCCGACGGCAAGAAGGTCGGCGTCATCACCTGCCCGAGCTATTCGTCGCTGACGAAACAATCCATGGCGATCGCCCGTCTCGACGTTGACAAGGCGGTGCATGGGACGAAACTCGAAGTCCGCGGCAAGACCGTGAAGGCAAGCGCCACCGCCCACACGCTTCCCTTCGACGATCCGGACAAGAAGAAGAGGACTGCCGTGGGTTAAGGAGCACGCCAATGCTCATTGCAGGCATCAAGAGCCGACCAGTCTACAAGGGCCTGACCATCCAGCCGCGCGCCCGGCGGCACATTTTCGCACTCGAAGGGGAGGGCGCCAAGGCTCTCCTCGACCAGCAGCCGGCGCTTGACGAAACGGCGCTTTCCCGCAGCGAGATCCTCTATGTCGCCCGCGGCTCTCAAGGGTCCGGCCTGGGCGAGACGCTGCGCGGCCTCGGCGCCGACATGTTCTTCACCGCGCCGACGATCGCAACGCTGCTCTTCCGGCTGAAGGGCTCGCTTGGGACGGCCCATATGGGCACCCGGCTTTATATCTCCGGGACGGAAGGCTTCATCGGCCAGGCGATGCTCGTGGCGCTTGATTACGGCATGGACCACGCCTCCATCGTCACCGAGCATCGCGGCTCGCTGGCCAGGCGGGTACAATGCGTCCATTGCAAGGGCATCACGGACGACGTCACCACCAGCCCCTTCGCCTGCAGCCATTGCGGGCTGACGCTTCTCGTCCGCGATCACTATTCGCGGCGGCTCGCCGCATTCCAGGGCGTCAACATCGACGCTGAAGAGCCAGGCAGCGCGCCTCAGCCAGAGGAGTTGTTCCTTTGAGCGGCGGCACTGAAATTCCCGTGCGCGTAGCGCGGATCACTCCGATCGCCGAGCGTGTCAAGCGTTTCCGGTTCGAGCGCCTCGATGGCAAGCCGATGCCGTATTTTTCAGGCGGCGCCCATATCATCGTGTCGATGAACGATGGCGGCCATATGCGCCGCAACGCCTATTCGCTGATGTCTCCGCCGCACGACTGCGCGGCCTACGAAATCAGCGTTCTGCATGTCGAGGATTCACGCGGCGGCTCCACCTTCATGCATGAGAAGGTCAGCGAAGGCGACGAGCTGAAGGTCAGCTATCCGGTCAACCTCTTCCAGCCCGACTGGCGCGGGCGCAAGCATCTTCTGATCGCCGGCGGCATCGGCATTACGCCTTTCATTGCGATGATGGAGCAGTTTTCCCGCGAAGGCGCCGCCTTCGAGCTGCATTACGCCATCCGAACGCGCGACCGCGGCGCCTACTGGCGGGAACTCCTGGAGCGCTATCGTCCGCATCGCATCAAGATCTATTGCGACGCGGAAGGCGCCGCCATCCCGCTGACGCGTCTGCTCGAGTGCCAGCCGCTCGGCACGCATCTCTATGTCTGCGGCCCCTCCGGCATGATCGACGGCGTGATGAAAGCGGGTCTCGACGCCGGCTGGCCGGAGCAGAACCTGCATTCGGAACGGTTTCTTTCCTCTCTGCCCGGGAAGCCCTTCACGATCGAGCTTCTACGCTCCGGCAAGACCGTGAAGGTCGGCCATCACGAAAGCATGCTGGAGGCGATCGAGGCGGCCGGCGTCGATGCCCCCTTCCTCTGTCGCGGCGGCGCCTGCGGTCAATGCGAAACGGCGGTCGCCGCCTGCGAGGGCAAACTGCTGCACAACGACGTCTATCTGACGAGCGAAGAAAAGGCATCCGGCAGCAAGGTGATGATCTGTGTTTCCCGCTTCGAGGGAAACACGCTGCATCTTGATCTCTAACGGCATCGGAAAAGGAAACCGGACATGGCAATCGCCTTCAAGCAAGAAACATTCCGGGATGATTTCAGCTACCGGAACAGCCCCGGGAACATCCGTCGTTTCCCGTTCCCCTTCGACCGCGACGAATACATGTATTCGGTCAACATGGAGCCGCATGTGCGCGGCCGGGCGGGAACCGTCTACGAAAACCTGATCGATGTCGACGAGCATTACGTCGCCGAGATGCAGGATCGGGCGCTGGTGCTGAAGGAAGATCCGTTGCGCTACCAGGCGCTGCCGCACATGATGAGTGCGCAATGGGATACGCTCGAACTTCTGATGGAAGAGCAGGCGGCGGGTTATCCCGACCACTTCACGCTGATCCGCAACGGCGACCAGTGGCGCTGGATCAACCGGCCGCTCGGCATCGACGACAGCTTCACCTTCGGCGATGCCTCGACGCTGCCCTATGAGCCCTTCGAATATATCACCCGCCAGGCCCAGGGCGATTTCTGCATCGTCGATCAGCGCGACGGCAATCTGTGGATGGATGCCGGCATGGTGACGACGCAGGCCGACTGGTCGCTCGATTTCGACATCGGCATGAACTTCATGGAATGGCACGGGCCGGTGCCGCTCGCCCATCAGATCGGCGTCTTCGACCGGGCGCTGAAATTCCTTCTGAACCTTCAGCAGGGCAAGCCAACGCGGCGTTTCAACTGGACGATGACGATCAATCCGCGGCTCGACACCAGCCCGGAGAATTATCACAAATGGGGTCCCGACCGCACGACGGTGACGCCTGACAATGTCGGCGAGAAGGTGCATCTGCGGGTCGAGCTGCAAAGCCTCTGGCGCCTGCCACGCTCCAACGCCATCCTTTTCGTCATCCGCTGCTACCTGATGAACATGGAAGAGCTCATCACTGTGCCTAAATGGGCGCGGCGCTTCCCGCGGGTGCTGAAGACGCTGCCGCCGGAACTCATCGACTATAAGGGCCTCACCCGCTACCGCGAGACCACGATCGACTGGCTTTCCAAATATGACGACGGGGCTCCGACCAGCCCCGGTATTTATCCGGATTGAGAGAAATGCCGTAACATTTTGAATTTCTGGATAATTAGATCTTCCTTCGATTTCAATTCGAGGAATTATCCAGGAGACGATGCCATATAATCAAAAGGGGAATGCTTCATGACAAGAGTAGCCGTGATCGGTGCCGGTCCTTCCGGGCTTGCGCAGCTGCGCGCCTTTCAATCGGCTGCCCAGAAGGGCGCCGAAATCCCGGAGATTGTCTGCTTCGAAAAGCAGTCGGACTGGGGCGGGCTCTGGAACTATACCTGGCGCACCGGCCTCGACGAATATGGCGAACCGGTCCATGGCAGCATGTATCGCTATCTCTGGTCGAACGGCCCGAAGGAATGCCTCGAATTCGCCGACTATTCCTTCGAGGAGCATTTCGGCAAACCGATCGCCTCCTATCCGCCTCGCGCCGTGCTCTGGGACTATATCAAGGGCCGCGTCGAGAAGGCGAATGTCCGTCACTGGGTGCGCTTCAGCACGCCGGTGCGCATGGTCCGCTTCGATGAGGCCACGAAGAAATTCACGGTGACGGCGCATAACCGCATCGAAGACCGGATGTATGACGAGGAATTCGACTATGTCGTCGTTGCATCAGGCCATTTCTCGACCCCGAACGTGCCTTATTTCGAGGGCGTCAAGACCTTCAACGGCCGCGTCCTGCACGCTCATGATTTCCGCGACGCACTCGAGTTCAAGGGCAAGGACATCCTGATCGTCGGCCGCAGTTATTCGGCGGAAGACATCGGTTCGCAGTGCTGGAAATACGGCGCGAAATCGGTGACGACGAGCTACCGCTCGAAGCCGATGGGCTTCAAATGGCCGGAGAATTTCGAAGAACGGCCGCTGCTGACCAAGCTCGAAAACCGCACCGCGCATTTCCTCGACGGGTCGAGTAAGGAAGTCGACGCCCTGATCCTCTGCACCGGATACCAGCACCATTTCCCCTTCCTGCCCGACGACCTCCGGCTGAAGACGGCCAACCGCCTGTGGGCCGACAGCCTCTACAAGGGCGTGATCTTCGACAAGAACCCGCAGCTCTTCTATATCGGCATGCAGGACCAGTTCTATACTTTCAACATGTTCGACGTTCAGGCCTGGTGGGCGCGCGACGTGATGATGGGCCGCATCACCCTGCCGCCGGAAGAGGAACTGAAGGCGAATTTCGACATGTGGCGCGCCCGCGAGGAGACGCTCGAAGATGCCGAGCAGATGATCTGGTATCAGGGCGACTACGTGAAGGAACTGCTCGCCGAGACCGATTATCCCTCCTTCGACATCGAGGGTACCAACCGGACCTTCATGGAATGGGAACATCACAAGGCCCACAACATCATGGGCTTCCGCGACCATGCCTACCGGTCGCTCATGACCGGCAACATGTCGCCGAAGCATCATACGCCGTGGGTCGAGGCGCTGGACGATTCCATGGAGGAATATCTGCGCAACTGAAGACGGCATGCCGCATATTTATTAGGTCCGAATCGATTTTCGGATAAAATCATTCGGCAAATTCAATGTGCTACGGCCCCGCATGGCAGGAAGAGAGCCGTTCGTTGCGGCTCCTCCAACGTTTAAAGTGAAGTGAGTAATCCAATTCGCAACTCCTCCTTTCGAGCGAGGCCTTCATGGATTTCCAAACGAGCATTCTCGGGCGCATGAGCGGTTTTCTTTACCGCTGCCGCGCCGACGAAAACTACACGATGCTAGAGATGACCAACGGCATCGAGCGCATTTTCGGTTACCCCGCCGACGAAATCATCGGCAACAGGACACGGACTTTCACCTCGATCATGTACGAGGAAGACGTGCCTTTGATGGACGAGGTGGTCGGGCGGGCGCTCGAGCAGCGGACGGACTGGACGATGGAATACCGCATCCGCCACGCCAAGGGCCATCTCATCTGGGTGACCGAGACCGGTGGCGGCATCTGGGACGAGAAGGGTGAACTTCTCTATCTCGAGGGCAGCATCATCAATATCGAATCGCTCTATCAGCGAATCGACGAACAGACCGCCGACATGCGCGTCACCGCCTCGAAAACCAACGAGATCCTGCAGTCGCTGCGCTATCTCAAGCTGCTCGCCGTCAATGCTGGCATCGAGGCCGCGCGCGCCGGGACCGCCGGATCGGGCTTTGCGGTGCTTGCCGCCGAGATGCGAACGCTCGCCAACTCCTCGGAAGAGGCCGCACGCGCCATTTCCGACGCCCAACGCAAGGCGCAAGGCTGATCGTTACCCAAGCGATGGTTGAATTTGCGGCTCACGATGAAGGCCGTCCGGTTAACTATGTCGAGCATCTTCTAGTCGCGCTGTAATTCCAATGAGTTGGTACAATCCCGCCCGCGAAAAAGCTCGTGCCGTTGCAGGGAATGTTAAGGCCGCGTTAACCTTTTGTTAACCATACCGGCGGTAGACATGGTCAACGATTTCTTCACATAGATGACCAAAGTGCTAACAGACGCTCGCTCTATCCGCATCAAGGGCCGCTCTTTCCTGGCGGTCATGCTAACCCCAGATCTGCCGATCGATGATTGGCTGACCAGACTAGACGATCTGGCTGCCCGTTCGGCCGGCTTCTTCCTCGGACGGCCCGTCGTGCTCGATTTGTCGGACCTGCAAATCGACCGGCCGCAGCTGAAGGATCTGATCGCCGAACTTGCCAAGCGCAATGTCAGCATCATGGGGATCGAGGGCGCCCGGCCGTCGATTCTGGGCGCGGGCATGCCTCCGGCGCTGAAAGGCGGCCGCTCCGCCTCCGACATTGAGGTTCAGCCGAACGAGCCTGCCGATTCGGCGGCCAAGCCGGCAGCGACCGAGACCCGCCGCGTAACGACAACGCAATCCATCGTCATCAGGGAACCGGTGCGCTCGGGGCAGTCGGTGATCTTCCCGGAAGGCGACGTCACCATCGTTGGCTCGGTCGCCTCGGGCGCCGAGGTGATCGCCGGCGGCTCCGTCCATATCTACGGCGCGTTGCGCGGCCGAGCCATGGCCGGCTCCATCGGAAACGCATCGGCGCGAATCTTTTGCCGCAAGCTCGAGGCTGAGCTCGTCGCAATCGACGGCATCTACAAAATGGCGGAAGACATGGCCCCCAATCTTCGTGGACAGGCTGTTCAGCTCTGGCTCGAAGAGGACGCGATCATGGCGGAAAAACTGATCTGACTCGGCTGCGGCCACGGCAAAGGAGAGAGAAATGGGGAAAGTGATCGTCGTCACGTCAGGCAAGGGCGGGGTCGGAAAGACGACCTCGACCGCCGCATTGGGAGCGGCGCTGGCGCAACGCAATGAAAAGGTCGTCGTCGTCGATTTCGACGTCGGCTTGCGCAATCTCGACCTCGTGATGGGCGCCGAACGCAGGGTCGTCTACGACCTGATCAACGTCATCCAGGGCGACGCCAAGCTCACCCAGGCGCTGATCCGCGACAAGCGGTTGGAGACGCTGTTCCTGCTGCCGGCCTCCCAAACCCGGGACAAAGACAATCTGACAGCCGAGGGCGTCGAGCGCGTCATCAACGATCTGAAGCGCTACTTCGACTGGATCATCTGCGACAGCCCCGCCGGGATCGAGCGTGGCGCGACACTTGCCATGCGCCATGCCGACGTAGCCGTCGTCGTCACCAATCCGGAAGTCTCGTCGGTGCGCGATTCCGATCGGATCATCGGCCTGCTCGATGCCAAGACCGCCAAGGCCGAACGCGGCGAGCGGATGGAAAAGCATCTGCTGCTCACCCGCTACGACGCCAACCGCGCTGAGCGCGGCGACATGCTGAAGGTCGACGACGTTCTGGAGATCCTCTCCATCCCGCTCCTCGGCATCGTGCCGGAGAGCATGGATGTGCTGCGCGCCTCCAACATCGGTGCGCCGGTGACGCTGGCGGAAAGCCGCAGCGCGGCTGCGATGGCTTATTTCGATGCGGCTCGCCGGCTCGCCGGCGAAACCTTGCCGATCACGATCCCCGAGGAAAAGCGCAATCTTTTCGGCAAGATCTTCGGACGGAGGGCAGCATGAACATTTTCCGTCTATTCAACAAGCAGAGAACGGCACCCGCCGCCCGCGAACGCTTGCAGGTGCTCCTTGCACACGAACGCTCATCGGCAGGATCGGACCTTGTTTCGCTGCTGCGCGAGGAAATCCTTGCGGTAATCGCAAAGCATGTCGAGCTCGACCACGACAAGGTGCAGGTGACGATCGACCGCAACGAGTTTGTCTCCACTCTTGAGATCGACGTGGAAATCCCGCTGAACGCAGCCGTACAGGCCGCTTGAGGGCAAGATCCGGGAGACGACGGACGGAACCGATCGTCGTCTCCTGAACACGAAGTGGGTTACGATCGCGGGCGCGCCTTCTGCGGATCGTAATGCGAAAGCGGCACGATCGTCGCCGGCAGGCGCTTCTGGTGGCCGTCGAGCTTGCCGATCTCGACCTCGGTGCCCGGGCTTGCATGCATCACGTCGATACGGGCGAGCGCGATCGTCTTGCCGAGAACAGGCGAGCGCGTGGCGCTGGTGACGACGCCGATCTGGGCCCGGCCGATATGGATGCAGTCACCATGGCCGACCGCCTCGTTGGCCTTGATATCAAGGCCAACGAGCAGATGGCGCGGATGCTCCTTGCGCCGGATCAGCGCTTCGCGGCCGATGAAATCGTCCTGCTTGGATTTCAGCGGCACGGTGAAGCCGATGCCGGCTTCGAAGGGGTCCGTCTGGTCGGTGAATTCGTGGTGGGCAAATATCAGGCCCGCCTCGATGCGGACCATGTCGAGCGCTTCCAGCCCCATCGGCTTCAGCCCGTGCGGTTGGCCTGCCTCCCAGACGGCGTCGAACACCGTCAGCGCATCCTTCGGATGACAAAAGATCTCGTAGCCGAGTTCGCCGGTATAGCCGGTGCGCGAGACCACGACCGGGGCGCCCTCGAAGCCGCCGATGCGGCCGACCGCGAAGCGGAACCATTCGAGCTCGCCGATCGCAGGCTGGCGCGGCGCCGTCCAGATGATCTCCTTCAGGATATCGCGACTCCTCGGGCCTTGCAGCGCGATATTGTGCAATTGGTCGGTCGATGATCGAACCCAGGCCTTGAAGCCCTTCTTCTCGGCTTGCTGACGCAGCCATATGCCGCTGAAATCATCGCCGCCGATCCAGCGGAAGTTCTTGTCGCCGAGCCTGAAGAGCGTGCCGTCATCGATCATGCCGCCATTTTCGTAGCACATCGCGGAATAGACGACCTGGCCGGTCGAGAGTTTGCGAACATCGCGCGTCAGGCAGTATTGCAGCAGTTCCTCGGCGTCCGGGCCCGTCACTTCGAACTTCCGCAAGGGCGAGAGATCGATGACGGCGGCGCGCTCGCGGCAGGCCCAGTATTCCTCGACCGGACCTTCGGACGAGAAGCGGTTCGGCAACCAGTAGCCGCGATATTCCGTAAAATCTCGCGTCAATGCCGACAGGCGTGGGTGGAAGGCTGTTTCGCGCGTCAGTTCGGCTTCGGCATCTGGGGTCATGCGATAGGCTACCGCTCGTGAGAATTTCTCTTTTCCGGAAAAGGTACGGACGTGGATATCCGTCGGATCCCAGCCGTTCGCCGCATCGATATCGTCAGGGCAGGACGATGAGACGCAGACGAGATCGGTCAGCGCCCGCATCAGCACGTAATCGCCGGGACGCGACCAGGGCTCGTCGAGATAGAGCTGGTTGTTGGGATCGATATTGGTGTTGTAGAAATAGTTCAGCGCTTCCCAGCCCTTGCGCCCGGCGATGCCGTAAGGCGCCAGCGCCGCGTTGAAGTTGTCCGTGCAGTTGACGTGGCCGGGATAACCCATGTCGTCGTAATAGCGCGAATTGCAGGCGGTCGCGAAAGCGTCGTGGCGGCCGACGGTATCCTGGACGACCTCGACCAGCGGCTCGAAGTCACGGTCGAAGGCCTTGGACGGCAGGCCGGGCGTGGGATAGCTGCGGCCGAGCAGGGTGCGGGTGACGGTCGAATCGAGCGCAAGATCGAGCCCCTTGTCGACCTTGCGGGCGGCAAAGGCCTGGAAATCGGTACACTGGCGCCCATAGACGTCGATGATCTGAATGAATTCGCCGGCGCGCACGAAATAAGCGGCTGCGCTTGCCGCCCGGATGCGGATGTCCTCGATCGGATCGGCCGCCGGTTCCGGCAGGGCGGAGGCATAGTCGCGAATGAGCAGGCTGCGCTTGATCCGGATCTCAATCGGCGTCGCCGTATCCTGCGCCTCTGGCGACATGGCGCTGGCGGGTGCCGCAACGATCAGCAGACCCTTCATGGCAATCGTGAACTCTGCCGGGCTGCCCGGGGTCGATCCTGCTCCGAAGATGCGGAGCGCTCCGGCGGCTGCGAGATCGGCCCCGCGCCGTTGAAGTGCCGCGCGCGTGCGGGCAGCACTCTCATCCTCCGCCTGAAGAATGGCCTTCAAACCCTCGGCTGAATTGCTGAATGGCGTTCCGAGACCGGCTGCCTGGAAGCGGCCTTTTTCGTCAAGGAAGGAGAGTTCGCAGATCTGCCCGCCTTCGCTGTCGATGACGCTCACGCGGTCCCCCACCTCCACGCGCACGACGACCGATCCGCCACCCTTTGCCCGGTAACGTTCCATGCCCTCCGGCAGGGCGGGATTACCGGGATAATGGACGAGGCTCGGAACGACCGTTCGGGGGCCCGACATGACAGGATAAAGTTCTCGCATTCTACCCTCTTGGGCGATCGGCATGCCCTTCGGCATACACCCATACAGGTTACAAAATGCCTGTGGAAAGTAAAGTGATGTTGACTAAAAAGAAAATATCTTCACTATGCATCAAGAGTTCAGACTCGGAGGGTCCGTCGGGAGCGCGGATCACCAAAATCATCCGAGCGGGCTTGAGACGGTCAGGGAGACACGTTCAGGGAGACGTACAGAGATACGTCCGGAACAATCGAATGGGGAATTTCACCGATGACAGATATTGTGGAGGCCGGAATTGCATCCGGCACCGAAGGTAAGCTTATACGCGCACTGGACTGGAAGGGCGCATTCTGGGTGGCTGCGGGCGTGCCGCCTCTCGTTCTCTTCTCCATTGGCGGCATCGCAGGCACGACGGGCAAGCTCGCCTTCGTCGTCTGGATCATCTCGATGGTGATAGGTTTCCTGCAATCCTTCACCTATGCCGAGATCGCCGGCATGTTCGGCAACAAATCCGGCGGAGCCTCCGTCTACGGCGCCACCGCCTGGCTGCGCTATTCAAAATTCATCGCGCCCCTGTCGGTCTGGTGCAACTGGTTTGCCTGGTCGCCGGTGCTTTCGCTCGGCTGCGCCATCGCCGCCGGTTATATTCTCAATGCATTTTTCCCGATTCCCGCAGCCGATTCGCAAATGGTCCTCGACTGGATCGCCGCGCATGCCGCTTCCGTTGCGGCCGACAGCCCCCGCGTCGCCGAATATATTGCAGCCCATGCCGGCACGACGCCTGATGATGCCGTCAAGGCGCTGCTCGGCGCCGACGGCGTCGCGGCGCTTACGCCGGCGATCCGCAGTTGGTCGCTCGCAAGCTTCAGCATTCCATACCTCGCCACCGCCAACATCAACGCCACCTTCTTCATCGGCGGCATCCTGATGCTGATCATCTTCGCGATCCAGCATCGCGGCATCTCGGAAACCGCAAGCGTGCAGAAGTGGCTGGCGATCATCGTGCTGGTGCCGCTGCTGATCATCGGCCTCTACCCGATCATCAGCGGCCAGGTCGTCGCCGCCAACGTCACCGGCCTGTTGCCGCCGACGGCCGCCTATACTGCCTCCGACGGCACCTGGAGCAACGGCGGCTGGACGCTCTTCCTCGGGGGTCTCTACATCGCCGCCTGGTCGACCTACGGCTTCGAGACGGCGGTCTGCTACACCCGGGAACTGAAGAACCCGAAGACCGACACATTCAAGGCGATCTTCTATTCCGGCCTTGCCTGCTGCCTGTTCTTCTTCCTGGTACCCTTCGCCTTCCAGGGCGTTCTCGGCCATGCCGGTATGCTCGCCCCGGGCATCGTCGACGGCACGGGCGTTGCCGAAGCGCTCGGCGGCCTGATCGGCGCGGGCCGGGTCATCACCCAATTGCTCGTCGTCCTCATGATCTTGGCGCTCTTCCTCGCCATCATGACGGCGATGGCCGGTTCCTCGCGCACGCTCTACCAGGGCTCGAAGGACGGCTGGCTGCCGAAATATCTCGACCATGCCAACGAGCACGGAGCCCCGACGCGGGCCATGTGGACCGACTTCGCCTTTAACCTCTTCCTCCTGGCGATCGCTTCGGATGCCGGCGGCTATTTCTTCGTGCTTGCCGTCTCGAATGTCGGCTACATCATCTTCAACTTCCTGAACTTGAATTCCGGCTGGATCCACCGGATAGATTCCGGCCATATCGAACGCCCTTGGAAGGCGCCGAGCTGGCTGATCGGCCTCAACACCGTGCTCGCCTTTGTCAACGCGCTCTTCCTCGGCGCCGGCGCCAAGGTCTGGGGTTACTCCAATGCGCTCTGGGTCGGCTTCATCTTCGCCGCCCTGATCCTGCCGGTCTTCGCCTATCGCCACTATGTCCGCGACGGCGGCAAGTTCCCGGCAGGCGCGATGGAGGATCTCGGCCTCATCGGCCAGGATCTCGGCGTCAGGAAAGCCGGCATGCTGCCCTATCTCGCACTTGTAGGCGGCCTGGCAATCGTCCTTTTCGCCAATTGGTTCTTTCAGCTTCCGGCTTAAAATCGCCTCCCAAGCAGAAAAGCCACCAAGCCGCCATGGAAACATGGCGGCTTTTTCATACGCTGATTCTTTGATTTGATCCGATGAGGGTCAGCCGATCCGACCTAGGGGCAAACCCATTCCACCACCGTCAGACAATGGTCTCGCCGCCGTCGACGACGAGAATCTGCCCGGTCATGTAGGACGAGCGGTCCGAGACCAGGAAGAGAATGGGCTCGGCGATTTCGGAGACATCAGCCCAGCGTCCGAGCGGCACCTTCTCGGCGACATAGGCCTCGATCGCGCCGCGGCCGCCCATCTGGGCGATGAAGGGTTCGTTGAACGGCGTATCCACCCAGCCCGGGCAGAGCGCGTTGACGCGGATGCCGAACCTGGCGTAGTCGCCGGCCATCTGCCGGGTCATCGCGATGACCGCATGTTTCGTCGTCGTATAGGCAATCATCTCGCGATCGTAGAGTACGCCCGACGAGGAAGAGGTGTTGAGGATGACGCCGCGGCCCGCCTTCTTCATCAGCGGCATGACGAAGCGAGCCGCCATGAAATGCGCTCGGACATTCAGGGTCCAGGACCTGTCGAAACCCTCGACAGCGACCTGCTCCAGATCGCCCGCCACCTGTGCGCCGGCGTGATTGTGGAGGATGTCTATCCGGCCGTGACGTTCGGCGACCGCAGCGATGCCGGCTTCGAGTGCCGTGTCGTCGGTGACGTCGAGAACAAGGCACTCAGCCCTGCCGCCGGCGGCCTCAATCCGGCGGACGGTTTCGGCGGCACTGGCGGCATTCAGGTCGGCCACGACGACGAAAGCACCTTCTCCTGCCATGATCTGCGCGCCGGCCTGGCCGATGCCCGAGCCCGCTCCGGTGACGATCGCGACGCGATTTTCAAGAATCATTGGTGTTTCCCGTTCAGTTTGTTGTTTTCTCGCGCATCAGAAAGCGCGCGATGAGGATTAGTCCCAGCGATGCGACAAGCACCATCGTGGCGATGGCGTTGATCTCCGGCGTCACGCCACGACGGATCGAGGCGAAGACATAAATCGGCAGTGTCGTGTTCGAGCCTGCGACGAAAAAGGCGATGATGAAATCGTCAAAGGAGAAGGTGAAGGCGAGCAGAAAACCGGCCAGGATTGACGGCAGGATCTGCGGCAGCACAATCTGGCGAAAAGTGGTCAATGGCGTGGCGTAGAGATCGCTCGACGCTTCGACGATGTCACGGCCGAGGCTGGCGATGCGTGCTTTGACGATCATTGTCACCAGCGCCATGGTGAAGAGGCCGTGGGCGGCGATGATCGAGCCATAGCCGAGTGATAGCTTCGGCGCCTGTTCGCCTGGCCATACGGCGGCAATCAGCGGATTGACGAAGCCGAAGACCTCGACCAGCGCCACCAGGGTCGCAATGCCGATAACGACGCCGGGAACGACGATCGCCGCAGCGAACAGCCCGTCGAAGACCGCTCGCGCCCGGGCGCCGAGCCGCTCCATGCCGATCGCCGCCATTGTGCCGAAAATGGCCGCCAGCCCGGCACTGGTAAAGGCGATGGCCAGGCTGTTCTGCAGCGCTTCCATCAGGAAGGTGTTGGCAAGCGCCTTGCCATACCATTGAGTCGAGAAGCCGGTGAAATCGCTGGCATTGCGGCCGGCATTAAAGGAGAACAGCACGACAAGCGCGATCGGCGTATAGAGGAACAGGTAGACTGCGGTGACCAGCGCGCGCATCAGACGAGATCCACTTGGCGCGTACCGGCAACGCGCCAGGCGATGCGCATGGCAATCAACAGCACGATGACGACGACAACGACGAGAGTGACGGCGATCGCAGAGCCGAACGGCCAGTTGCGCGACTGCAGGAAGAGATCGACCAGCGCATTGCCGATGAAGAAGACTTTGCCGCCGCCAAGCAACTGCGGGATCAGATATTCGCCGAGCAGCAGGATGGTAACGAGGGCGATGCCGGTCATCACGCCGGGAAGCGACAGCGGCAGCGTGATGCCGAAAAAGGTCGAAAGCGGCCGCGCGCCGAGATCGGCGGAGGCCTCCAGAAGGCGGCGGTCGAGCTTTTCGAGGCTCACATAGACCGGCATGATCATCAGCGGCAGGTAGCCGTAGACGATGCCTAGCAGCACGGCGCCCGGTGTGTTCAGCAGCCTGACATTTTCGATGCCGACCATCTCCAGGAGATGCGGAATGCCGCGGGCGCCCAAGATGTACATCCAGGCGTAGGTGCGCACGAGAAGGCTCGTCCAGAAGGGCACGACGACGAGGGAGACCAGCAGCAGCCGGTATTTGGCGCTCGCCTTGACGGCGAGGTAATAAGCAACCGGATAGGCGACGAGCAGGCAGGCGAAGGCGCCGATCGGCGCAAGGATCAGCGTGTTCTTGAAGGCTGCGGCGCGCGAACCAAGATTGGCAAATTGCGCAAAGGTAAAAGCCGCCTGATAACCACCTTCGGGCGCCCGCTCGCCGAAGGCAAAGACGATGATGGCGATGAAGGGCAGCACCAGGAACACGAACAGCCAGATGCTGGCCGGACCGACAAGAGCCGCGGTGACAAGGCGCCGATTGGTTTCAGGAGCAAAAGGCATCGAAAGGTTCTTTATCCGACGATTCTAGGCACGAGACCGGCCCCTCGCGCCAAGGCGGCGGGGCCGGAGTTGGGAACGGCGATCAAGCCGACTTGAAACGCGCCATCAGCTCCGCCCGGCCGGGATCGGTCAATGTAACCGCCGCCCCGAATTCCAGCGGCGTCAATGAAGCCTCATCCGGATAGACGATCTTGTTCGCCGTGATCTCCTTCGGCAGCAGCGCGATGACCCGGCTGTCGGTCGTCGGTGCGCCATTGGCGACGTGCTCCTTGACGGCATTGGCCGGATCCATGAGGTAGTTGAGCAGCGCGTAACCCGCCGCCTTGTTCGGCGCGTCCTTCGGGATGGCGTAATAGTCGGTCCAGATCTCGCCGCCGTCGGTGCCAAGCACATAGGCGATCTCCGGAACGTCACGGTTGAGCTGCGCCCCGTCATTGGTCCAGCACATGGTGAGCCAGGCGTCGGTGGCGCGCATGGCCGGTTGGTAGTCGCTGTTGATGGCGAAAAGGTGCGGTTTGACTTTGATCAGCAGTTCCTCGGCCTTGGCGAGTTCGTCCGCCTTGATCGAATTGAAATCGTAGCCGAGCGACACCAGCGCGCTGCCGATCGTCGTCAACTGATAGTCGTGCACCATGGCGCGGCCGTCGGCTTCCGTCTGGGCGATGTCAAAGAAGTCCTTCCAGCTCGAAAGCTTGGTCTTGATCTTCGCGGTATTGACCGAGAACCCGGTCGTACCCCAGTTCTTCGGCACGGCATAGGTCTTGCCGTCGATCATGCCTTCCTTGGTGAAGCGCGGATTTTCCGTCGCTTGGCTGAAATTCGGTATCTTGGAGAGATCGAGTTCGTCGATCAGGCCGAGCTTGTGGTAGGTGGAGATCGTGTAGTTGGTCGGCACGAAGAGTGACCAGCCGGAGGCGCCCGCCTGGAGCTTGGCCAGCATTTCCTCATTGGAGCCGAAGACGTTGACCTCCACGGCAACGCCAGTCGCCGCCTTGAAATTCTCGAAGGTCGCAGGGTCATGGTAGTTCGGCCAGGTGGCGATCGACATCTGGGTACCGAGGTCCTCGGCGTAGGCGGGCGTCGACAGGGCACCGGGGAAACGCGACAGCACGGCGGTCGCAAGCCCGAGGCCGGTGACGCCGAGGAAGTGGCGGCGGCTGACGGAGCCGCGCTTCAGGCGCATGAACTCGTCCATGAAGCCTTCAGGCGTAATAGGCAGATGATCCTTGTAGTCCTTGCTCATGATGCTGTTCCCTTGTTCTGGTTTATGCATTCGATGCTTATGAAACTTGGGGTGAAGAAACCTCGCCTGGAAAAACGTGGGCCATATCGGGATCGAAGCCGAGGAAAACCGCTTCACCTGGCTCGACCAGATCGCTCTCATTCATGCTGCGCCGGTCGGCGGTGACGAGGAAATCGCCGAGACCCGGAACAGTGACGGCATATTCGGCCGAGGAGCCGAGGAAGATGCGGTGCGTGACCGTGCCGGCAAAGGACGTGCTGCCGACCGCAGCCCGCGTCAGCCGGATCGCCTCGGGACGGATCGCAACGATCACGTCGCCCGTCGCAAGGCCAGGGCGGGCAATGGCTGCAAGCGCCGAACCGTCGCCAAGGCGCAGCGTCGTGCCACCGGTTTCCATCGTCGCACCGATCCGGTTGGTCTTGCCGACGAAATCGGCGACGAAAAGATCGGCCGGGCGGTCGTAGACCTCTTGCGGCGTACCGAGCTGACGAATGCGCCCAGCGCTCATGACGCAGACGACGTCCGCCATCGACAGCGCTTCTTCCTGATCGTGGGTGACGAGCACGAAGGTGATGCCGAGCTCGCGCTGCAACGTCTGCAATTCGATCTGCATGGCCGAGCGCAGCTTCTTGTCGAGCGCGGCCAGCGGCTCGTCAAGCAGCAGCACCGAAGGCCGGTTGACGATCGCGCGCGCCAAGGCCACCCGCTGCTGCTGGCCGCCGGACATCTCGTGGATGCGCCGCTTGGCGAAACCGCCAAGCCGCACCATCTCGAGCGCTTCTGCCGCGCGGCGATTGATCTCGGCCGCCGCAATCCTTGGCCGCATCTGCCGCAAGCCATAGGCGACGTTCTGTTCCACGTTGAAATGCGGAAACAGGGCATAATGCTGGAAGACCATGTTGACGGGGCGACGATAGGCCGGAACGCCGTTCATCTCCCGCCCGTCGATCAGCACGGCGCCCTCGCTCGGCTGCTCAAAGCCGCCGATCATGCGCAGACACGTGGTCTTGCCGCAGCCGGAAGGGCCGAGCAGAGCGAGAAAAGCCCCCTTCGGTACATTCAGATTTATGTCGGTCACGGCGGTCACCGCGCCATAATTCTTGGTGACCGAACGGAATTCGATATCGTTCGTCGAAGCGGATGCCACGCGTCTGTTCCCTGCGGTTGGTTGGTATGGGCAGTCTAGCGCTGCCTTTTTGCCACCGTCGTTGGGGAAACAGTAAGCCAGGGCCGTCGGCGCGGTATATACCCCGAAAGAGGTATTCTGCCTCACATCTCTTCGTGGAAGGTGTATATGAAACTTAGCGTATTCCTGCTGAGACGGTTTGGAGAGGCTATCGATGAGCATTGATCTCGAGGCGCTGTTTCAGGCTTTCGACGTCACCGTCGGAAAGCCCGCCATGGCGGATGCGGAGTTTGGTGAGACGTTCCGCCGGATGATGGCGGCTCTGGTGCGCTTCGATTATGTCGTGGTTTTTGCCTATCGCGGCAAGGAGCGGCCGATTGATCTCTACAGCACCTTCGATCCAGAGGAAAACGTCGTTTTCGTCACCCTCTATCAGGTTGGTCCGTACCTGCTCGATCCATTTTACCATACCGCCCGCGCGCGCCGCCCGGGCGTCTTCCGCATGCGCGAGCTGGCGCCCGACCGCTTCTTCTCCAGCGAATATTACCGGAGCTATTATGTCCAGACGGGACTTGCCGAGGAGATCGGCTTCTTCGTGACACTCGACGACGATATCACCGTCGTGCTGTCGCTGATGCGCCGGGAAAAGACCGGCCCGTTTCCGCCGGCTGAATTCGCGCTTCTGAAAAAGGCCGAACCTTTGGTGGCGAGCCTTGTCCGGCATTTCTGGCCGCGGCTCGGCGCCCGCTTCGACGCGCAACGCGATGCCGGCTTGCGAAAGGGGAGGAAAAGCGGTGCGGCGGCGCAGGCGCTGCAGCCGGCCGACACTGTCTGGCGCGACCTCAAGTTGACGAGCCGCGAAACCGCGATCGTCGATCTGGTATTGCAGGGACATTCCTCGGAATCGATCGGCCTCAGGCTCAACATCTCGACGGGCACGGTGAAGGTCCATCGCCGCAACGTCTACCGCAAGCTCGGCATCTCCTCGCAGACGCAGCTTTTATCGATCTACCTGAAGACAATCGGCAGCACGGGCGACCGACCAGCAGCCCAAAGCACGAGTCGATAAGCCTCGACCCGGACGGCCTGTCCGCTTCGGCATGAAGCAGACAGGCTTCGTTCAGTTGCGGCCGGAGGGCTCAGCGGCCGCCTTCGATCTTGCGGTGGCGCTGGTTGATGCCGCCCTTGCCGTAGGGATAGTCCAGAGGTTGCGGGGCGCTGACCTCGTTGAGCTTCGCCATCTCCTCCTTGGAGAGTTCGACCTTCATCGCGCCGAGATTGTCGGCGAGCTGTTCGGGGGTGCGGGCGCCGAGGATGACCGAGGTCACGGCCGGCTGCGCCGCCGTCCAGGCGAGCGCCACCTGCGCCATGCTGACACCGCGGGCTCTGGCGATCTCCTCGACCGCGCCGATGATCGCCCAGGTGCGTTCCTGAGCGTTGCGCGGCGCATAGGATTCGCTGCCGCGATTGGGGTTCTCGCCAAGGCGGGTGGCGCCGGTCGGCATCTCGTCCCGCTTGTACTTGCCGGTGAGCCAGCCGCCGCCGAGCGGCGACCACGGCAGGAGACCCATGCCGGCATCCTGGCAGGCCGCGACGATTTCGAGCTCGATGTCGCGCGCCAACAGGCTGTATTGCGGCTGCAGCGTCACCGGACGCGTATAACCGCGCGCCTTGGCGATCTCCGAAGCCTTGGCGATATGCCAGCCGACATAATTGGAGAAGCCGTAATAGCCGATCTTGCCTGATGAAACCGCATCGTCCAGGAAGCGCAGCGTCTCTTCGATCGGCGTCAGCGCGTCCCAGGCATGCATCTGGTAGAGGTCGATCTGCTCGAGGCCGAGGCGGCGCAGCGAGTCGTCGAGCGCCTGGCCGAGATGCCGGCGCGACAGGCCGATATCGTTGGGTCCGTTGCCCATCGGAAAACGCCCCTTGGTGGCGACGATCGCCTGGCGGGCCTCGGTCGGGCGCGCCTTCAGCCAGCGGCCGATGATCTCTTCCGACTTGCCGGCACTGTAGACGTCGGCGGTGTCGATGAAATTGCCGCCCCAGGCGAAATAATCGTCGAGCAGCTTGTGCGAGGCCGCTTCGTCGGCCTCCGCGCCAAAGGTCATGGTGCCGAGGCAATAGGCGGTGACGACGGTCCCGCTCGGACCGAGCTTGCGATAATCCATGTCTTCCTCCTCATGCGGATACCCGCGGCCGACGCGCAAAATCGTCGGGGTAGAAGCCGGGGCTCCTGCAATCAATGACAATATCGTGCTTGAAGCGGCCTCTGCCGCCGGATGAGGTATAGCGCCCCAAGCTGGGGTAGCGCGGGGGCGAGAGCAGAATAGCCAATCCCGCCCGTGCGACAAGTGGGAAAAAATATTTCCGACAACGTTTACGGATGTTGCCGAAACAGAGCAACGATCAGATCGGCGGCGGCAACACCGGTCTCATAGGCGCCATGTGCCGTCGAATAACGGGCGCGCGAACAGGCTTCGCCGGCAAAGAAAATCCGCCCGTCATGCGGTGCGGCAAGGACCCCGCGCAGATCGGAGGCGCCGGGTTCCGCATAGGAATAGGAACCGCCGATATGAGGCGTCGCGGCCCAAGCCGAGACCGCCGCCATCGACAGCTGCTTGCGGATGTCGGCGCCGAATTGTGCCGCCAGCTCGTCCGCGGCGAAGGAGAAGGCAGCCTCTGCCCCCGCTCGCTCCAGATCATGCGCGAGATCGCCGGCAAAATAGGCTTCGACGACTGGCGCGCCGAACGGCCGCAGCTGATAGGTGCCGGTCGCACCGCGACTGGTCGAGCCGAGCATATGCGTATCCGCCGGCATTGCCTCCGGATCGGCGAGGCCGAGGAAGAGCTTGTCGGCAAGCCCCAGCGGCAAACGAGCTGCCGCTTCGATCTTGTCGGGCAGGGGAGGATCGAAGGCGATCCTGCCGGCGGCAAGCACGTTCGTGGAAACAGTGACGAGCACAGTCCGGGCGGTGATCAATCCCTGGCTCGTCTCGATGCTGATACGGCCGGCATGGCGGTGGTCGACTCGTCTTGCTTCGACGCCAAGCCTTGTCCGGAGCGGCGCACCATAAAGCGCGATCAATGTTCCGTAGCCCTGCCGCACACGCCAGTCGGGACCGGCGCCCGGATCATACCTGTTGTAGTCGGCGATCGACGAGCGCTCCAATTCTGCGCCGGTGATGTAAGTGCCGATCGCCCGGATCTGGCCGTTCCAGCGACCGTCCGGCTGGAGCTCTGCTGCCAGGTCGCTGTCCATGCCTTCATGGCTTTCGAGGCGTTCGAAATAAGCGCCGATCGCCTGCTGCGCCGCCTGGATCTCCGCATCGTCCCGCTGGAGCCGCCGCCCGCCGTTCCAGGGTGCCGGAGAGCGGTCGACCGTCAGACCGATCTCACCTGCAATCTCCGTCCAGGCGTTGGTCCGCGCCCCGTGCAGCCATCCGCAACCGAGATCGAAACCCACATCGCCGGTTCCGGGCAGCCCGACCGTCCAGGCCCGGCCACCGAGGCGGTCAGCGGCTTCGAGCAGGAGGACAGTAAGACCGGGCCGGATTGCCAGCAGGCGTCGGGCAGCGGCAATACCGGCAGCGCCGGCGCCGATGATGACGACGTCTTCGTCGGCCTCCATGATGTCGTCACGGGGCATGGTTTCTCCTTCAGCCGCTGGCGTTCAGCTAAACTTTCCTGTCCATGAAAGGCAAGGGCTGGATATGGCGCGCCGCGGGCGATGGATTCGCCCGCGCCTCCGTGACATACAGGTTCGATGAGCGTGCACAGAGATTCGCAACTCGACATGTTTGCCAAGGCATCGCCCGCAATGGCCGAAGCACGCGGCCCATCGCGCCGGCGGCCGTCACCGCCGGCCCCCTCCGCTGAAGACATGGCGCGCGCACTCGAGGAGAGCGGCAATTACCGGATCCTGAGGAAACTCGCCCCCCGGCCGGTCGCGGCGGCGAGACAGCCTGGATTTTCGCGGCTCGGCGTCATCCTAGATACCGAGACAACGGGCCTCAATCACCGCAGCGACGAGATCATCGAAATCGGCGCCGTCGCCTTCACCTTCAACGATGACGGCGCGGTCGGCGATGTGGTCGGCATCTATGGCGGCCTGCAGCAGCCCTCCAGGCCGATCCCGCCCGACATTACCAGGCTGACCGGGATTACCGACGCCATGGTCGAAGGACAGGTTATCGACATTGCCTCACTGGGTGCCCTGATCGAACCGGCGGACCTCATCATTGCCCACAATGCCGGGTTCGACCGGCCGTTCTGCGAGGCCTTCTCACCCATTTTCGCCGGCAAGGCCTGGGCGTGCTCGGTTTCGGAGATCGACTGGAGCGCCCGCGGCTTCGAGGGCACGAAGCTCGGTTATCTCGTCGGCCAGGCCGGTTATTTCCACGAAGGCCACCGAGCGGTGGACGATTGCCACGCGCTCCTGGAGATTCTCGATCGACAGCAAGGCAACGGTGAAAGCCCCTTCGCCGAGCTGTACCGCGCCAGCCAGCGCTGCCGCATCCGCATCTTTGCCGAACACAGCCCATTCGAGATGAAGGATCATCTGAAGGCAAGGGGCTACCGCTGGTCCGACGGAAGCGATGGCCGCCTGAAATCCTGGTGGATCGAAGTCGGCGAAGACGATCTCGGTGACGAGCTTTCCTTTCTGCGGTCGGAAATCTACCGGTGGGAGGCCGATCCGCCGCTCGTCCGGCTGACGGCCTTCGACCGCTTCAAAGCCTGACGTCGACCGCTGCGCTTTAGAACCCATGCAGTTTTCGCATAGGTGCAGTGATGCATTGGCGCTGCAACAACCGAGGGTCCCGTATTATATACAGCGCATCGAAGCAAACGAAGCGCCAAGGACTGGCAGCTAGGCTTCGAAAGCCCACGGAAAGGGGATCATCATGAACGTAGCACGCTCTTTCAACAATTGGCGCAAGTACCGTCAGACGGTCGCTGAACTGGGCCGTATGTCCAACCGCGAACTGGACGACCTTGGCATCGGCCGCGGCGACATCCGCAACGTTGCGCGCGCAGCGATCGCCCGCTAACGACCAGATAGACACCATTTTCGAGACTTGCCCAGCGCCTGCTTGCTCCCGAGCGGGCGCTTTGCTTTTGGCGTTTGGCGGTTAAATGGCGAGATCCCCGCTTTTCGCATAACGCATAGCTGCCCTGCAAAGAAATGCCTATCATCTGAGCAGGAAATAAGTATGATTATTTCATCGAAGCGATGCACCTCCTCCCGCATCCCTTCGAACATGCAGGCGCCCCATCCTCCTCCCAGGGTCGCTTGCGGGAACGGCAGCACTCCTCCTCCCAGCTGTCGTTCGGTTTTTATCGAAAGCCTGCCGCACCTCCTCCCGCGGCAGGCTTTTTTCGTTTCGGCCGAGGAGTGTCCGGCCGCGCCGAAAGCGGCCGCTGGCGATTGCTTTACGTCTGCTCAGCCAAGTCCCGGACAAACCTGTTGACACCAAACTTGTCGTACAACTATGTAACCAAACGGATACCGCCGCAGCGGAAGACGCCTGACGGATGGGCTTGCGCAATAGCGACGATGCGTGACGACAACGAAGCTGAAGGAAAATTGACATGCAGATCGATGTGAGGCACGCCTCCCACCCCGAGGCCGTGCGCGAATACGACACCGAAACGCTGCGGCGTCACTTTCTGGTGGAGACCGTTTTCGCAGGCGGCGAGATCCGGCTGACATATTCCCATTACGACCGGATGGTGATCGGCGGCGCCACGCCGCTTGGCCCCGCGCTGACGCTGACGGCGCCGACGGCGATCGGACAGGAAACCTTCCTCGCCGAGCGTGAACTCGGCGCCCTGAACATCGGCGGCGCCGGCCGCATCACCGTCGACGGCACGAGCTACGACCTGGCCAAGTATGACTGCCTCTATGCCGGCAAGGGCTCCAAGGACATCAAGTTCGAGAGTGCCGATGCTGCCAATCCGGCGAAGTTCTATCTGGTCTCGACGCCGGCGCACCAAGCGCACCCGACCGTGCTGCTCACCCGCGAGAAGGCGCGCCACCTGACGCCGGGCGAAGCCGCGACGGCCAACAAGCGGTCGATCTATCAGTTCATCCACCCGGAGGTCTGCCAGTCCTGCCAGCTCACCCTGGGCCTCACCATGATTGAGCCGGGCAGCGTCTGGAACACCATGCCGGCGCATACGCATGACCGGCGCATGGAAGCCTATCTCTATTTCGATCTCGAAGCCGACCAACGCGTCTTCCATTTCATGGGCGAGCCGCAGCAGACCCGGCACATGTTGGTCGCCAACGAACAGGCCGTCATCTCGCCGCCGTGGTCGATCCATTCGGGGGCCGGCACCAAGAATTACAGCTTCATCTGGGCGATGGCCGGCGACAATAAGAGCTTTACCGACATGGATCATATCGCCATTGCGGATCTGAGGTGAGCACCGTGGCAAACCTCTTCGACCTCTCCGGAAGAACCGCCGTGGTCACCGGCGCCAATACCGGGATCGGCCAGGCCATCGCGGCCGCCCTGGCCGAGGCTGGTGCGGCGATCGTCGCGGTCGGCCGCTCCTCGATGGAGGAAACCGAGGCACTGGTGAAGCAGGCAGGAAGCCGTTTCCATGTCATCAAGGCCGATCTCGGCACGATCGAACCGGTCAAGGGGATCGTCGCCGAGACGACCCAGACATTCGGCGGCCTCGACATTCTCGTCAACAATGCCGGCATCATCCGCCGTGCCGATGCGCTCGACTTCACCGAGGAAGATTGGGACGCAGTGATCGACGTCAACCTGAAGACGGCCTTCTTCCTGTCGCAGGCGGCCGGCCGCCACATGGTCGAGAAGGGCAGGGGCAAGATCATCAACATCGCCTCGCTGCTCTCCTTCCAGGGCGGCATTCGCATCCCCTCCTATACCGCCTCCAAAAGCGGCCTTGCCGGGCTGACAAAGCTGCTCGCCTGCGAATGGGCCGGCAAAGGCGTCAACGTCAATGCCATCGCGCCCGGTTATTTCGTCACCAACAACACGACGGCGCTGCGTGAGGATCCCGATCGCAACGCCGCCATCCTGGCCCGTATTCCGGCCGGGCGCTGGGGAACGCCGTCCGAACTTGCCGGTGCCGCCGTGTTCCTGGCGTCGCCCGCATCCGATTACGTGCACGGGACGGTGCTGCCCGTCGACGGTGGCTGGCTGGCGCGGTGATCGCTTCGCCATCTCACGGTTCACAGCTGTAGTGACTGACGTCGTCTTTTGCCTTTCCGGCCGGCATGCGCTAGCAAAAGCATAACGGCCGGCGCAGCCGCCCCGAAAGGCAGGATTTGACAAGGGATGACGGACAAGGACAACGCGCTTTTCAGCACCATTCGCCAGCCGTCGAACCTGCGCAGCAACCTTGCCGATACGCTGACGGCGCAGATCGAGTCCGGCGACCTCAAGCCCGGCCAGCGCCTTCCCACCGAACAGGCGATCATGGCGGCGACTGGCGTCAGCCGCACGATCGTGCGCGAGGCACTCGCCACCCTGCGCGCCAAAGGACTGATCACAACGCATCAGGGCCTCGGGGCTTTCGTCTCGGACGATCCGACACCGAGATCCTTCTCCATCATTCTTAATGACCTGCAGTCGATCGATGAGGTCCTGCGGGTGCTGGAGCTGCGCATGGGGGTCGAATATGAGGCGGCCGGTCTTGCCGCGCTGCGGCGCACGCCGGAAGATATTGACCGCATGCAGGACCGGCTCGATGCTCTGGACAGGGCGCTGGACGAGGGTGGATACGGCGCAGAGGAAGATTACGCCTTCCACCGGTCGATCCTGGTCGCGACGCAGAATTCCTACTACGGCCGCCTCTTCGACACGTTCGGCAATATCATGGTGCCGCGGCAATGGGCGCGTTTGGACAAGATGACGGCTGCGGAGCGCAAGCGCCATGCCGCTCGCATGCGCAGGGAACACCACGCCATTTTCTCGGCGATCCGCGACGGCAACGAACCTGCCGCGCGGCGCGCCATCCGCAGCCATCTGTCGAAAAGTGCCGCCCGCTTCGAGGAACTGCGCGACGCCAGCACTTCGTCCTGAACGGTTACACCTTCGGCGTCATCAGTCGCCGCCAGGCGGCGTGATCGGTCTGCAGGGCAACGGCGGCATGCGCCGCAGGCAGAAGCGGCGTGCGCCTGCGCCGGCCGAAGCGCCGCTTGAAGCCGAGGATATTTTCGACGAAACTCCTGGTGTAGAGGCCAGGTCCGCTCGAATAGATGCGCCAACCGCCGTCGACGGCAATCTTTCCGGTCTTGGCGCGCGCCCATTGCGCCGCCGCCTGATAACGGTCGGGGAAAGCCGCGTCGCTGCTGCTGAAATAGGTATTGCGCTGGCGCAGTGAAGCATGCGGCAAGGCCGTCGTGACGGCGATCGGATTGACGACTGATATCGCCTTCCACAGCTCCTCGGCGGAAGTCTCCAGCGCCAGCGTTTCGCAATAGCGCAGATGCGCATGCACATACATCAGCCCGATCTCGCGGCCGAAGAAGGACGAGGATTCGGCCCGGCGAAACAGCGTTTCGGGCCCGCCGGAATAGGTCGCCGGCCTCTCCATCAGCCGCACGCCATCGGGGAAGAGCAGGTGCTCTTCGATCAGCCGCATGTGATGCCGCCTCTGCGCCGGCGTGAATAGCTTGCCGAGCATGGCCTGCGTCATCGAGATCAGCGAGAAGGAAAGGCCGGTGCGTTTGTCACTCGGATGCAGCAGCAATTCGACGCCGTCATGGGCCGGATCGAAGATGCCGTAGCCGGCGACGACGCCGTCACGCATGAGATGCCTGTTGAAATCCCGTCGCATTGCGGTTGCGATCTTCCTTAGCGCCCTGGCCTTATCATCAAGGCCGAGGCGGCGCAGAATGGCGGAATACCGGACGATCTGCTCATAAAGCAGAGCAACTGTCCAGCTGCTGACCATCCAATCGCGCAGATGCGGATCGGCCGGCTGCAGTGAATCGTTCCAGTCTCCCTCGCCATAGCGGATCAGATGCGTTCCCGGGATGAACTGTGTGCGGACGGTCTCGAGCAGCTTCTCGACATGGGTGGCGATGGCATCGGCCACGGGCGCCTTCTGCATGGTCTTTTCGTCGCGCCAGGAGACCTTCTCGTCGAGGATGGCGAGATCGCCGGTCGCTTCGATATAGTCGCAAAGCGCTTTCAACGGCCACACGATGACGTCGCCGTGACTGTCGCTCGCCCGGATGTTGGCATAGGGCTCCAGCATGAACCATTGCGGCCAGTCGCCTTTTTCCAGATATTGTTCGCTAAAGACGGTCTTCACCACCTCCCTGGCTTCGCGGTCGTGCTCATAGGCGAGCAGGAATTCGATCGGTCCCTGGCAGGCGTCGCGCGTGCCCCAGGCAGCACCGGTGTATTGCTCCAGGCCGTGCGGCACGCTCAGATGCACGATGGCGTCATGCGCGAGCCAGGGCAGGAGGGTCGCCTGGGCAGCGAGGTCGGGCGAAGGGCTGTCGATCCTCATGCCGCGCACGGCGTTGCGCCAGAATGCCGATGCCGGCGCAAGCATAGTCTCGTCGGTGACGCCGCCCTCGTAACGCTGCGCCAGCCGTTCGGCCTCTTCGGCATCGGTCATCGATCCGACGACGGCAAAGGAGAGCGCCCGCGTCGACCGGGACTTCAGCGCGACGAAAGCACCGTTGCGTCCAACGCCATCGACATAGAGCAGTTCGTCGCCGCCGATCTCCTCGATGGCGTCGGGTGTCGGACTCACCAGCCAGTAGACGGCATCGGGATAACGCTCGCCCCAGAGCCAGGCAGGGTCCGGCCGGAAAGAGATGCGTTTGCGCGCGGAATCGAATTCGATCTGCCCGCCAGCGTCATACTCGCGCTCCCCGAGCACGATATGGCCAAACACCAGGAAGCGGCACGGCTTGCCCTCCACGGAAACGCTCCACTGCATTGCCGCATCCTCGCCGGAAGCGACCGCCGTGACGATGATCCTGCGCTCCGGGCACTGATAGATCCAGCGGCAGTCGCTCAGTCCCATTTCGAAAGCCGACGGCACCGCCAGAAGCTGCCAGCCCGCGCCGAGATCGGCCATGATGCGCAGTCCGCTGGCGCGCGTCAGATTGTAGGGATCGCGCGACACCGAAAAGAGCTTGTGGAAGGACGTATTGCCGATCGTCAACTGCGCGGCGAAAATTCCTTGCATCCAGCAGCTGGCGGCAAGGGTGGTATCGTCGAGCAGCATGTTTTGGCCGCTCCGCACGATGGCGCCATGGCGCCGCGCGACGACGAGTTCCTTGTCACGCAGGACGACGTGGCGGTTGAGGACGCCATCGGGCATGAAAAATGAAAGAAGCTTTCCGTGCGCGCGCTCTTCGAGGCTCCGCTCCGCGTAGAGCTGTCGGATCGCCTTTAGGTCCAACGCCTCGGCCTCCAGCAGGGGCGCATCCTGGAGCAGGCTTCGAACGGCCGCGGCCCCCTCCGGATCGGCGGTTGCACTCTCCGGTGCCGCGATACCGTCAAGCCGCGAAAGGTCGGCATCGCTCGAGGCCTCGGGATGATCGGCGGCGAACAGGGCAACGAAGGTGGCTGTCGCGCCGTCTGCTGACACGGAAAGCGGCCTCGACTGAATGGCGGGACATGCCGTCTCCTGCTGCCGCCGTTCGCCCGGAAGGCTGCTGCCGAAGGGCCCGACCAGATGGTCGCGCTGCCGGTGCTTCGCCTGCACCAGCTGGATCGCATCCGTGGCGTAGGCGGCCGCGCCATCGAAGCATCCCTGGATGAGCCAGGGATTGCGGGCGCCCGACTGCTTGAGATTTTGCCGGTTCATGACGACCGGGCCGAATGTCTCGTGATCGGCGATATGGTGATCGACATATTGCGAAGCATAGGCCTCGCTGTTCATCAGGAAGCCGCGATCGCCGAGACCGACGTCCTGGACGAGCACCAGATCCACCGGCAGCGTTCCCTTCTTCGGATGCTTGAGCGAGATGCGCCAGAACCAGGCCGTTTCGGAAGCATGAAGCTCGAGCCGGACGGTGTAGCTGATATCGGCGGCCATGCCGCTCCAGGAAAAGCTCGTCGCGTCGTGCCCAAAGCGGCCATCGGCACGCGGGCCGACGATCTCGACGACATCAGGCTTGGCCCCGCCGATGCGCAGATAAAGGCGACTGATGCCGCCGTAGAGCGGCGAACCCTGGATCTGATTGATCTGCACCGCTCCCTTGTCGTCGGCATATTCGATCGCAAACAGCGTGCCGTTCGGCAGCGCCGAGATCGACAGGCCGGAACCGTTGCTGATCGCAAGGAGACCCAGCTCTTCGCGTCGTGGCATTTGCAAACTGCGCTTGAGGTTCAGGGCCATTGAGATCTCGTCGATTGATATCAGAGGGGAATTAAAGGATGGCGTAAAAAGATTGAGAGAAATCTTACCGGTGATGGGAAAACCGACAAGTTGCCGCGGCTGATAAACTCACATCAAAGTGCTACCGAAACTCGCCTAAAGCGGAACAGAGTCAGGCAGAGCGGATTAGAAAACGAAAAATATAACGGCAGTGCAAATTGCTACCGCCACTTCTCGAGGAGAAATCCCGACCGTCCTTGAACGGGATCCGTATGGGGTAGGGGTACTGACGAGATTTTCGCCAACATTTCGCTTGAAGCAGCCGAAGTCTGAATATCGGCATGCTGCCCCTTGGGATAAGCGCCGATGACCTCGAAGTCTGCCGTGCAGCCGAGGTTTTTGTGTCCGGTTCCGGCTGGAAGCACCAGACAGTCACCCGCCGCGACGTCGAGAGTTTGACCGCCGGGACCGCCGATCAGCAGTGTGGCGCTGCCACGTGCAATGCCCAGCACTTCATGAGCACCGGAATGGTAGTGCTGACAATCGAAGACACCGTTCGTCCAGATGCCGGTCCAACCGTTTGTCGCGAAGCGACTTTTGAAATCACGAGGTCCACCATCGGCAAAAACATTCCGGTAAAGCAACACAGGAAGGCGCGAGTTGTTCGGAACCCAGTCGCTTTGCTCGAAAATAATCGACTCAGTGTTCATGCTGAATTCCCCACGGTAGGCGATGATGGCCTCAATACGATAGTCTGCGAGCCATCGGTGCTGGTGAGCGAGTTCGATGCGTTTCCCCCATTGAACTCATCTCCGATGATGGCTTCAAAAGGCTAAACTTTGGCGGCCGCCGGCGGTTCCTTCACACGCTGGAGCCTCGGTACGCGAAGCGGTGACTGTCGCTCGTCTTGTTCCAAGAAACGGTTCATTGCGTATGCACCGCTGTGTATGCATGGGTATTTGAAGCTTGCCGTGTTGGCGAAGATTGAAGCCCACAGCCCTTCGAACTTTTTGCTTGGCGAATTGGCTTAACGCTAGGTAAGACCCCTCTTTTTGAAAGAGGGCAACATGCAAAAATTATTATCGATTCTATTCAGCTCAGTCATCGTGGCGGGAACCGCGCACGCCCAAGCGAGAGTCCAGGCCACCCACAGCGACCGCCTGATCGAGAGCTATCGCGCGTATATCGGCGACGCTGATCTTTATAATTCAAATGGGGCGAGACTTACCCAGCCCTGGCAGATCATCCGACAAGACAGGGCGAATTTCCATCAGTATCATGTGCGCGATCATGACGATCAATCAGACTCATTCTTTGCCGATCCGGCAAATCGCCAAGCTCTGGAGCAGATGCTTCGGAACGGAACGATGACGCGAGAGGCCGCCGATATGATCCTACGTGGCAATGTATGGATTGACGTTGATATCTACGGTAACCAAGGAACCGGTCGATGGATCGACGTTTCAGTATCCGATTGATATTTCCCCAGGTCTCATACCGGAAACGGCCGCCTGGCGAAGGGGACTGAGAGCAGGGCGCAGCCGGTCAGAACGGCGACGACCATCCAGGCTTCGTTGATCGCCTGAACGCTGGCCGCTGTCTGGACCAGCGGATCGAGCGCCGCCATGGTATCCGCATCGAAGCTGCCGCTATGTCGTGATATGATCTCGGCAGGTGCGCCGACAAACGTGGCCGCCTCGATGTCGCCGGCCTGGAGGCGTGCCCAGAGGTTTTGTCCCAGCGGCTCCGAGCGTGTGTAGATGATGGTGTCGATCAGCGCGATGCCGATGGCGCCGCCGAGATTGCGCATCAGATTGAAAAGCCCGCTCGCATCGGGAACGCGATCGGCCGGAAGCGTGCCGAGCGCCAGCCGCGTCGGCGGCAGCAGGCAGAACATGATGGCGATGCCGCGCACCACCTGCGGCCAGAACATTGCGTCGTAATCCGAGCGCGGATCCTGAAACGCGCTCATACCGACGCCGATCGCGAACAGGGAGAAACCGGCTGCCGACAACAGTCGCGCATCCATGCGCTTTTCCAGCGCGACGGCGATCGGCGCGGTGATCAGCTGTGCGATACCGGTGACCAGCATGGTCACGCCGATCTCGAGCGCGTCGTGTCCCCTGATGAAAGCGAGAAAGACCGGCATGAGATAGACCGAGCCGAACAGGCCGATGCCGAGTATGAAGCTCAGAACCGAGCCGACTAGAAAATTCCGATCGCCGAAATTGCTAAGATCGACGATCGGCCGGCCTCGGCGCAGTGTTCGCGTGATGAACGCGCTCCCCGAAAGAAGGCATACGGCCAGCAGGCTCAGCACATAGGCCGAGGTCCAGCCGCTGGTCGGAGCCTCTTTGAGACTGAGTTCCAGCGCTGTCAGCGCTGCCGCCATCAAGAGGAGCGACAAACCGTCGAGATGCCTGAGTTCGGATGGATCGGCTGCCTGCTTGGGAAGGAAGCGCGCCGCCAAAACTGCCGAAGCAAGCCCCGGAAGAATGTTGATCAGGAACAGCCAGTGCCAGGAATAGGTTTCGGTCAGCCATCCGCCGACGATCGGGCCGACGGTGGGCGCAAGCACCGCAAGCACGCCGGCAATCGTCGTCGCAAGCGCTTGCCGCATATCTGGAAACAGGATGAACACGGCTGAAAAGACCGAGGGGATCAGCGTCCCGCCGGAAAAGCCCTGAAGCACCCGCCAGGCGACCAGCGCGCCGAAGCTGCTGCTGGCCGCACAGCCGGCGGACGCAGTCACGAACAGGGTTATGGCGACGACGAACAGCCACCGCATGGTCAGAAGCCGCGTCAGCAGGCCGGTGAGCGGGATGGCGATCACTTCGGCAATCAGATAGGCCGTCTGTATCCAGCTCATCTGATCCGGATCGATGCCCAACGCCGACTGGATGGTCGGCAGCGATGTCGCCACCACCTGAACGTCGAGGATCGCCATGAACATGCCGACGCACATGGCCAGGAAGCCGAGCCAGACGATGGCGGGCCTTCCATCAGGACGAGCAGCTTCAAGTCGTTCCGACATGCAAGGATCCCGCCAGCGCGGCAATGTCTGCATCGGTGAGAAATCTAGAGCCTTCATGATTGCGATCGAAACGAGCGCCATGTCAACCGACAGAGCGAGGAGATCGTCACCAGCCGGGCGTTAGTCGCTCATGCCGAAACGCGACCGAGCCTGAGCGGGAAGGCCAGGCTCGGTGTTCGATCGGCGAATTTGGGCCGGACGTTCTATGCGCCCGGCTCCCTTTGCGTCGGCCAGGATTAGCCGCGGAAGAGCGACAGGATGTTCTGGGACGACGAATTCGCGATCGACAGCGACTGGATCGCCAGCTGCTGCTGGGTTTGCAGGGCAGAAAGCCTGCTCGACTCCTCCTCCATATCGGCATCGACCAGCCGGCCGACACCCGAGTCGATCGAATCCGAGAGTGCACCGACGAAGTCTTCCTGGAGTTCGATGCGGGTCGAGATCGAACCCAGCTGTGCACCTGCCGACGTCATCGCCGAGAGCGCCGATTCGACGGTTGTCAGCGCCGACTGGATCTGGCCGAGTGTGAGTTGGTGATATCCATCGAGTAGACCGAGCCGGTCGCGCCGGACGACGTGCCGAGAATGCCGGTGGAGGTTTCGATCGAGCCGCCGCTCATGCCGAACAGCACATTGCCCATCGAAGCGGTATCCAGAGCATAATCCGTCATTTTCACCGAAACGGCGCCGGAGCCGTCGCGGACGAAGGACGATACGACGCTCACGGTTCCATCAGCGCCGGCGACCCAGTTTTCGCCGGAGAAGGAAGCCGACTGAGCGATGCTCATCAGCTGCTCCTGCAGCTGGCTGATTTCTTCCTGGACCTTGGACTTGTCGACACCGTCTTCGGTCGCGGCCACGAGCTTGGCTTTGATCTCGTCGACGACGTCGATCGCGCTGTCCATTGCCGTGTAAGCCGTATCGACCTTTGCCGCACCGAGGCCGAGGGCGTCGGACACGGCTGACAGCGCCTTGTTATCGGACCGCATCGTGGTCGCGATCGACCAATAGGCGGCGTTGTCGGATGCGGTGTCGACCCGGTAGCCGGTGGAAACACGGTTCTGTGTCGATTCGAGATTGGAATTGACGCTGCGCAGCGTCTGAAGGGCTGCCATCGCGGAATTGTTGGTATTGATGCTGGTCATGGAAATGTCGCCTAATTCGGAAGTTGGATGTGTTGCATCCCGGGGACATCCGGGCCGTGGCGAGCAGCCTCATGCTTATCGACCCCTCTTCGGGGTGGTCAATTCGCCACTGTTGAGACAATTATGGTACTTAAAGGTACCTTAATCTTTAACGCGAACGGCGAAGCCATTATTTTTTCCCAAATTGCGACACCCCGGCAATGTCGTCGGCAGAATTTGTCCTGGTGCCGGCCAGCAGAAATTCCGCATGGTCGATTGACGGCGCGGCGGGAAACTGGCTATCACTATTAAATCAATTTGATTGACTTCAACCGCCGCTCCGATCCCTGGCCGTGCAGGAACGTCCAAAAACCTCGTTTTCCTCAAAGGAAGAGTGACCAATGTCGAGACCGCGACCGAATGCCCTGCGGCTTGAAACCCTTTGGAACCCGCCTACCGAGGGCAAGGAATTCTCCTATGTCCTGCGCCTCAAGAACCTCGGCAGCGAACCGCTTTCGAATTTTTCCCTCTGCGTCAGCGGTCCGGGCCGCGTCGACCCCTCCGGACGCGTCGAAGGCGCAACGGTGTCGCAACGGCTTTCGAATTTCACCGAATTCCAGCCGCCGGCCAACTTCGTGCTCGGAGCCGGCGAAACCTGGACGATCTCCGTCTATGCGCTCAGCTGGCAGTTCCGCCACTGGACGGACGGCGCGACGAGCGCCTATCTCGTACTGTCCGGCGGCAACACCATCGTGCTCGCTGTCGAGCCGACACGCTCTTCCGTCAGCAATGCGCCGCTGAAGCGCGGTGCCGAGATCTATCCGGTTCCCGTCAACGCGCCCGTTGCGGTGTCGATCATTCCCTGGCCGAACCATGTGGCGGTCGCCTCGCGCCGCCCGCTGCCGGCCGGTTTTGCGCCGCGGGCGCAGAGCCCTGAAGGGGAGGCGGCGGCGAAAAGCTTCGCGGCACTGGTGGAGCATCTCTTCGCCGTCGAGGGAATCGTACGCACCGAGGCCGAAGGCGCGGTTCGTGTCGGCCTGAAGCACGCCGCCGCCTTCGGGCCGGAGGCCTACCGGCTGAGCTTCGAAGAAGAGGCGATCACGATCGAGGCAAGCAGCCGGACCGGCTTCCTTTACGGCCTCATCACGCTCGCCCAGATCTGGCGCGGCGCCAGGCTGCATCCCGGGACCTTCCAGTTTCCGGCATCCGGCGAGATCATCGACGAGCCGTCGATGGGCTGGCGCGGACTGCATCTCGATGTCGCCCGCCAGTTCTACGGCGCAGCCGAAGTCAAGAAGCTGATCGCGGTGCTGGCCTGGAACAAACTCAACCGCTTCCACTGGCACCTTTCCGATGACGAAGCCTGGCGGGTGGAGATCGATGCCTACCCGGCCCTGACAAAGATCGGCGCCTGGCGCGGTCACGGTCTCGCCGTGCCGCCGCTTCTGGGTTCAAGCCCGGCCCGGACGGGCGGCTACTATACGAAGCCTGTCATCCGCGAGATCGTCGCCCTCGCAAAGAACTTCGGCATCGAAATCGTGCCGGAGATCGATATGCCCGGACATTGTTATGCCATGCAGCAGGCGATACCTGAGCTGCGCGATCCGGACGAGAAGGGCAGCTATTACTCGGTTCAGGGTTTTCCCGACAACTGCATCAATCCAGCGCGCGAGCAGACCTATGAGATCGTCGAGACCATTCTCTCGGAACTGATCGAGCTTTTCCCGTTCAAGACGATCCACCTCGGCGCCGATGAAGTTCCCCTGGGCGCATGGTCCGGCTCGCCGGCAGCGCTCGACCGCCTGCGCGCCATCGCCGGCGACGAGGTTGCCGATGCGCATGCCAAGCGGCTGAACGTCGTCACCAACACCCATGGCGCCGACGACATTCACGGCTCGGGCGCCGCCATCCTGCAAGCAGAATTCCTCGAGCGCGTCCAGCGCTTCCTGGCAAGCAAAGGCTGCATCACCGGCGGCTGGGAGGAAGCCGCGCACGGCGACGTCATCGACAAGTCGAAAAGCTATCTCTGCAGCTGGCGCAATGTTGAGGTTTCGGCCGAACTCGCCGAACGCGGCTATCAAATGGTCGTCTGCCCCGGCCAGGTCTATTATCTCGACATGGCGCTGAGGCCGGACTGGGATGAGCCCGGCGCCAGCTGGGCAGGAAATTCGGACGCGGAAAAGCTCTACAATTTCGATCCGGTCGGCGGCTGGACAGCGAGCCAGAAACAGCAGCTGCTCGGCATCCAGGCCTGCATCTGGTCCGAACCGATGACGGACCGCGCCGTCTTCGATCGTCTCGTCTTCCCGCGCCTTTCGGCACTTGCCGAAACAGGCTGGACGAAACCCTCGTCCAAGTCATGGGAACGCTTCAAGGCGCTCGCTGGGCTGATGCCGCTGCTCTATGGATTGCAGGAGTCATAGCGCCCGGCTTCACTGTCGCGGTCGGTAGGCAGAGGGCGTGACGCCTGTGCCGGCCTTAAATGCGCGGGTCATGTGGCTCTGGCTGCTGAAGCCGCAAACCGAGGCGATCTGCGCGATCGGGTCCGCGCCGCGCAACATCGATTTCGCGCGCTCGACGCGCCGATGGGCCACCCAGCCATGCGGGGACACGCCGTAGCTTGCCCGGAACATCCGCTGAAAATGAAAGGCGCTGAGCTGCCCAATCGCCGCCAGATCCTGCAAGCGGATGGTCTCACCGAGATGAGCCTCGATATAATCCAGGCAGCGGCGCCTGATATGGGGAGCGAGCCCGCCGCTGATCGCGCAGGGGCGCGTCCCTCCACAACGCGGATCAACGAAGAAATCGTTGATCGTCTCAGTCATCGCTTCTTCAGCCAGCAGATGCTCACCCGCTGACATCGCTTGCCTCAGCTGCCGAAGCGTGCGCGCCAAGACGGGTGCATCGGCGAAGGTCACTTCGGAGACAGCCATAAGCCTGGAATCACGGTCGAACGTCTCGGCAAACATCCGGCGCATCTGATCGTCCGGAACATAGAGATGAACGAAGTCGAAAGGATCGGTGATTTCCCATTCGGACGAGTGCCCCTGTGGCATGACGCACAAGGCGCCGGGCCGGCCTCGCGCGGCGGGGCTGCCATCCAGGCGGCGCGTTCCGGCGCCCCCGTTGAGATAAAGGCTGAACGTATGTCCGTCCGGCCTTTCATAGCTCATCCGGTCGCTGCCATTGCTCCAGAGGGCCGCCGACCGCCCGAACCCAAGATCGATCGACTGCGACATCCGCGCCGAGGGCGATGCGGACAAAAACCTGAAAACCGAGAGGCGGCTATCTTTCACCAATTCTTCCCACACCCGTGACGTCTTGCGAACAATACCGGTGGACGGCCGACGTGGCGAGCGGGAACTCCGGGGCGAGAAATTTAATAGCAAGAATCTGCAAGAGACCGGCTCACCGTTCGCCTATTCATGGAGAAAACGAGGATCACTCCATGGCAAATGCCGCTCTCTTCATCGCGACCGTCCTCATATGGGGAACGACTTGGATCGCCATTGCGATGCAGGTCGGTCCCGTGCCGGTCCTGGTCTCGGTCTTTTACAGATTTGCGCTCGCAGCCGTGATCCTCGTCGCCATCCTGGCTTTCATGCGGCGGCTCAACCTCCCTGCCTTGCGCGATCAACCATTCATCCTGGCGCAAGCGCTCTGCCTCTTCAGCCTCAATTTCATCTGTTTCTACAATGCAGCCGGCTTCATTCCCTCAGGACTGATCTCCGTCATCTTCTCGCTGGCAACGATCTACAATGCCGTTAATGCGCGCCTGTTCTTCGGCGACCGCATCACTGGCCGCACGCTTCTCGCAGCGGCGCTCGGAGCCACCGGCCTTCTCTTGCTGTTCGGAGAGGAGGTGGTCGTCGATTTCGATATGGGCACATTGAAAGGGATCGGGCTCGCAGCGCTGGGCACGCTGTTCTTCTCGCTCGGCAACATGGCATCGCGCCGAAACAGCGCGGCCGGAATCTCACCGCTGACCGCCAATGGCTGGGGCATGACTTACGGCGCGATCGTCCTCCTCTTGCTGATTGCCGTGACGCAAACACCGATCGTGGCGCCGCCCGACATCAGCTATCTCACTGCCCTGCTTTATCTCGCGGCAATCGGCTCGGTGATCGGCTTCACCACCTATCTCATGCTGGTCTCCCGCATCGGCTCCTCGCGCGCTGCCTATGCCACCGTCCTGTTCCCGATCGTCGCCCTGTCATTGTCGACAGTCTTCGAGGGCTACCGCTGGAGCGGTCTCGGCCTGGTCGGCCTGGGGCTGACGCTTCTCGGGAATGTCGTCATATTTGCACGACCTCTGCCCCGTCGCGTGCGCCAAGCAGATGCGCGGCTGCCGGCAGGCGGGTGAGGGTGTTAGCCGACCGGCTTTTGCAGGACGTCGAAGCGCGGATTGGTTTCCGAAAAAATTGGCAGGGCGGCAGCGCCGAGGATCGCCGTATCCTTGCCGGTCATGCCGATCATGACGCGGGGTATCGTCCGCTTTCGGTCGGGATCGATCGGATCGTGCAGCGGCTCGAGCCGCTCGGCAAGCCGCCGCATCAGCGATGTCGATACGCTGCCGCCGAGCACGATGGTCTGCGGATCGAAGGCGAGTTCCAGAAAATCTAGTGTCTGCCGCAGGGGCTCAATGGCCTGATCGAGCCAGGCATCAACGCCTTCGCCGCCTTCGGCGATCAGCGCGTCGAGATTGTCGGGGGAAAGCTCGCCGGCATTGGCAATGCCCATGAATTCGTAAGCGACTGAGGGCGAGATGTAGCGATCGAGGCAGCCGCGCTTGCCGCAGCTGCAGAGCCTGCCATGCGGCTCGACGATAATATGGCCGATCTCGCCGGCATTGTCGCGGCTGCCCTTGTAGAGGTGGCCGTCGAGAAACATTCCGGCGCCGATACCGCCGCCGCCGGCCAGAAACAGATAGACGAAACTGCCGAGCCCCCGGGCAACACCGTGAAGGCGCTCGCCGATCGCCGCCGCCGTCGCGTCGTTCTCGACCAGAACCGGCACTCCGACTCGTTGTTCCAGTGCATGCCCGACCGGAAAATCCTGCCAGCCCGGCAGGCTGTGCGGGCTGAGAGATGTGGTGCCGCCATCGGCGTAGCGGCCGGGCAGGGCGATGCCGATACCAAGCAGCCTGTTCCTGTCGAATGCAAAAGCCTCTTGAAGATCCTCGACGATTGTTTGCAGCGCCGGCATGGCCCTTTGCGGATCGGGCTGTTCGACCAGGTGCTCGATGCGGGCGCAGACGGCGCCCGAGAGGTCCGTCAGAACACCGCTTGCGCGCCGGCGGCCAAGCTCCAAACCGATCGAATAGGCGCCGTGCGGATTGATGGTGTAGGGAATGATCGGCTGGCCTCGCGCCAGCTTCTGCGCCTCGGCCGCAACGAGAAGGTGCGAGCTCTCCAGTTCCTCGACGATGTTCGAGACGGTTTGAGGCGTCAGCGCCGTCATCCGGGCGATGGCGGCCCGCGACAGCGGACCGTGGGTGCGCACAGCCTCGATCACCACGCGCCGGTTGTGAGACTTGGCCTGCTCGAGATTGGTGCCGGAGATCGCCTTCATGTCGCTTTCGAAGCAAGTGAAGCACCACCCTTGTCACAAGACGGATGGCGATGAAAGCCACATTCTTTGACTGATTATCGAAGCTCGGCGTCGGCAGGCGCAACGGCATTTCGTCTCTGCAGCAGGGCGAGGATCGTGATCCCCGACAATCCGGTGACGGCGCTCAGCATGGCGGTCCCGGAATAACCGGTCACATAAGTGCCGGCGGCAAAGACCAGCGCCCCGATGCCCGCGCTGGCAAAAACGTTGACGGAGATCAGTGCGCTGCCGAGCCCCGGCCGGTCGGCGATGAGATCCTGCAGATAGGTGATCGGGATGCTGATGATCGCCGCCGCGCCGATGCCAGCGAGCAAGGTGAGCGCGTAGAGATGCCACGGCTGGGAGGCAAAACCGAGGAGGCCGAGGAATGCGGCATAGACGATGGTGCCGGCGGCAAGCGCGGTCATCTGACCCGCATCCCGCGCGATCCGCGACCAGACGATGATGAAGACGATCTCGAGCAAGGCGACGATCCCGACCAGAATGCCGACGTCGCTGAGCGCGCCGTGGGCCGCCCCGGTGGCGATCAACGGCAGCAGGGCGTCGTTGAGATGCAGCGTACTGGTGATCAGCGCCACCCCGATGATATGCGCCGAAATCCGCGGTGAAATCACCTGCCGCAGGGCGCCGAGATAGGAAAGATGATCAATGGTGGCGATCCCCGTTGCCGCCCGCTTCGGCAGGGCGAAGAGGATGATGCTCTGGCATAAGAGACAGGAGATGGCGGCAAAGAGATAGGCCGGCAGCATGCTCGATGCGCCCGAAAGCAGAAGGCCCGTAATGCCGGGAATGAGCACCCAGGAGAGCGAGATCATGGCGCGCACTCCTGAGTTGGCCGTCACCATGTCGTCCCGGCTCATGCCCTGCATCGCCGCGCGCGCATTGGCAAACAGCAGTGAATTCAGCGCCCCATAGATCGGGAGCGGCAGCAGCGCGCTGATGACGAAGACGGGCACGCTCGGAAAGGCATAGACCATGCCGTAGCCGGCAATGCCGAAGATGCAGGCGCCGATCATCGCTGAACGGTATTCGCCGAGCCGGTCGGCGAGATTGCCGAGCAGAACGCTGATGATCACATTCACCGCCGCCGAAGCAAAGGCCAGGAAGGAATAGAGACCGTCGCTCAAGCCCAATTCGCGGATGCCGACGATCGAACGATAGGGCGCGGTCATCGCTCCCGCCATGCCGAAGGTGAAAATGGCGATCATGCTGGCGCGGATCGCCGGATTGCGGAAGACGTCGGGAAAGAGGCGGCTCATGAAATCATCAATCGTCAGGGAAATCGGCAGGCGCAGCCGCGGCGGGCAGTCCCGAAGGTCATGTCATGCATCGCGTCTCTAAAAAACGAAGCCCTGACAGTCAGTAATGTTCGGATTGGGAAAAGGTTCTCGCCAGCTCGGCCTGGCCGGCCGTAAGGCCGCAATCCACCGGCAGGCAGATGCCCGTGATCGCTGCGGCGAGCGGCCCGGCAAGGAAGGCCACGGCATTGGCAACATCCTTCGGATCGACGACGCGCTGCAGCGGATACCAGCGGCGCGCCTCCTCGAACACGTTTGGATTGGCCCTCGCGCGCGCTTCCCAGGCCTGCGTCTTCACCGTGCCGGGTGCGACGGCATTGGAGCGAATGCCGAACTTGCCGTATTCCACGGCGACCAGCCGGGTGAAATGCAAGAGGCCCGCCTTGGCGGCGCTATAGGCCGGATGCCCGAAAACGTTCATGCCGTTGACCGAGGCGATGTTGACGACGGAGCCCTTCGAGGCCTTCAACATCGGCTCGAAGGCGCGGAAGCATAAAAACGCCGCTTCGAGATTGAGCGCATTATCGGCCCGCCAGATCTCTGGCGTTGTATCGTGCAGGCTGGTGGCGCGGGCGGCCCCGGCATTGTTGACGAGGGTTCGCACGACGCCGCTGCCGGCAGCACGTTCTGCCAATCCGGCAATGCTCGCCTCGCTGGTCACGTCACATCCGACGGCGACGAAACGCTCCTCCGGTCCGAGTTTCGAAGCCGCGGCGGCAGCGGCAGCCGCATCGATATCGGCAAGCAGTACGACATCATGGTCATCGGCGAGCCTCGCGGCAATCGCCGCGCCGATATCGCCTGCAGCGCCGGTCACGACGGCGATCGATTGGGTCATTGATTGTCGCTCCCGTTCATATGCTTCAATCTCCAAGCAATTGCCGGTCGTCGCCGTCGCGGTGAAGGACGAGCTGCTGCTTGATGCGCCGCAGCGTCACCGTCGCCTTCGGCTGAATGGCGTAGGCGATGAGGCTCGACAGGATATCGACCATCGCGATGTAGGCGATGCGCGTCGAGGTCGGGCGGTAGATATTGTTGCCTTCGGGAAGATCGATCGGTACGACGATTTCGGCGGCCTTGGCAACCGGGCTTTCCGTCTGGGTCAAAGCGATCGTTTTCACCTTGGTGTCGCGGGCAAGCTCGAAGGCCCGCACCAGCTCCATATTGCGCCCCGAGAAGGACGAGCCGATCAGCACGTCGCCAGGTTTCGCCGCGGCCGCCATCATCAGCTGCATGCTGTGGTCGGAACTCGCCGTGATGCGAAGGCCGAGACGGAAGAGGCGGTTCTGCAGCTCATCGGCGATCATCGACGAATTGCCGCCCGAGCCGAAGGCGTAGATCATGTCCGCCTTGGCGATATGGGAAACGGCGGCTTCGATAGCGGCCAGATCGAGCGACCGATGCAGGAGAAAGAGGGCGTTCTGGGCCTTGGTGATGATATCCTGGGCGACATCGGCCGGATCGGTGCTTTTCGATTCCGGCTTCAGATAGCGCACGCCGATATGAGCGGTGCGGGCAAGCTGCACCTTGAAATCGGAAAAGCTCTCGCAGCCCAGCCGCCGGCAAAAGCGCGTGACGGTCGGCGGCGACACCTCGGCCCGCTCCGCGAGCTCGATGATCGAGGCGTTTACGGCGAATTCGAAGTCGTTGACGATGATCTCGGCGATGCGGCTTTCGGAGGGAGAGAGCCGGCCCTTGTCTTCCTGCAATGTCGAAAAGATATCCAAACCCGCTCCCCCGATGGTATCCGCTAATCACCCTTCTTCTTATAGGCCACGCAGTCGATCTCAACCTTGCAATCGACCATCATCGACGATTGCACACAGGCACGCGCCGGCGGATGCTCGCCGAAATACTCCTGATAGATCTTGTTGAAGGTCCAGAAGTCGCGCGGATCGTCGAGCCAGACGCCGACGCGCACGACATGCTCGACGCCGTAACCGGCTTCCTCCAGGATCTCAAGAACATTGGCGATCGTCTTATGGGTCTGGGCGATGATGTTGCCGTCGATGATCTCGCCATCTTCCATCGCAACCTGGCCGGAAACATAGAGCCATCCGTCAGCTTCGACGGCGCGCGCGAAGGGCAGCGCCTTGCCGCCGGCGCCGGTTTGAACAGTGCCATAGCGCTTGATAGGCATTCTCACGTCCTTGCAAATTATTTTCTTGATAAGTTGACAAGTGACCATAGAAAGCAGAATTTGACCAGTGAAAAACGCCTTTTATGAAAAGAATTTCAATCCGGGGCAGCCATGCGCGATCCGTTCCAGAATCCTTTCCCATCCGATAGCGCCCGCCACGCGATCTGGGAGATGCTCGTTCCCCGCGATATCGATGCCTTTCTGGCCGCCGATTGGTCGATGGTGGAGCATGACTTCGTGGAAGATGGCTTCATCGGCATCGATGGCCGCAAGGAGACAAACCCCGACAAATGGCGGCTCGCTTTCCCGACGCTCGAAGCCTACCGCGACGAGTGGCTGAGGCAGGCGGAGGATTTCGCCAAACAGAGCTTCGCTGAAGATGCGCGCACAGCGATCTTCACCACGACGACGCTCGAAGATATCGAGATCGAAGGCGACACGGCGCTGGTTCGCAAGAAATTCAACGGCGGCATTACCAAGGCGGACGGCACCCGCGATGTCCTGCAATGGCAGACACTCTATTATTGCCGGCTTCACGAAGGACGCTGGAAGATCTCAGGTTTCACCGGCTACCTGCCGAACCCGATGGGTTGAAGCGGAGCCGATAGAAGAAGGCCACTTTCTTGCGCATTTTCACGGCAGCACTGGCGACCGAGACCAACACCTTCTCCCCGATCTGCGTGGATCGCCGCGCCTTCGAAGCCTCACTCTATGCCCCGCCCGGCCAGCATCCCGAAACGCCGACGCTCTGCACCGCGCCGATCACCGTCGGCAGGCGCGTCGCCAAAGAGAAGGGATGGGAGCTGATCGAGGGAACCGCCACCTGGGCCGACCCCGCCGGCCTCGTCAACCGGGCCACCTATGAGGAACTGCGCGACGAAATCCTCGGGCAGCTCAGGGCGGCAATGCCTGTTGATGCCGTCGTCATGGGCCTGCACGGCGCCATGGTGGCGTCCGGATATGAGGATACGGAAGGCGATCTTCTCCAGCGCATGCGCGAAATCGTCGGGCCTGACGTGCTCATCTCAGCCGAACTCGATCCGCACAGCCATTTGACCGCAAAACGCGTCGCAGCGCTTGATTTCGCCGTCTATTTCAAGGAATTTCCGCATACGGACTTCGTCGACCGCGCCGAAGATCTCTGGCGCATCGCTGTGGAAACGCTCGAAGGCCGGATCAAGCCAGTCATGTCGGTGTTCGACTGCCGCATGATCGATGTCTTCCCAACCTCGCGCGAACCCATGCGCTCCTTCGTCGACAAGATCATGCAGATCGAAAAGGACGACCCCGAGATTCTCTCGATCTCGGTGATCCACGGTTTCATGGTCGGCGACGTCCCCGAAATGGGAACGAAGCTGCTTGTCGTGACCGACAACAAGCCGGAAAAGGGCGCGGCGCTGGCGCGCGAACTCGGCCTTGAACTCTTTTCCAAGCGCGGCACCTTCATGGTCCCGCAGATCGACGAGAGGCAGGCCGTCGCGCGCGCAATGGCCGCGACCACATGGCCCGTCGTCATCGCCGACGTCTGGGACAATCCGGGCGGTGGCACGGCAGGAGATGCGACTGTCATTCTCGCGGAGCTCATGGCCCGCGGCGTCACGAGCGCCGCCATCGGTACCATCTGGGATCCGGTGGCCGTGCAGATTTGTTTTGCGGCGGGCGAGGGGGCGGAGATTCCGCTGCGCTTCGGCGCCAAGTCAGCCCCCGGCACCGGCAATCCCGTCGACGGCACCGTCAGGGTCGTCAAGCTGGTGAGGAATGCCGAGATGCAGTTTGGTGAGAGCCTGGTGCCCTTCGGTGACGCCGCCCATATCGTCCTCAACGGCATCGACATCATTCTCAATTCGACCCGCTCCCAGAGCTTCGATCCAAGCCTGTTTTCGGTGATGGGCATCGATCCCGCGGAGCAGAAGATGCTGGTGATCAAATCCACCAACCACTTCTTCGCGTCATTCTCGAAGATTGCGGCGGAAATCCTTTACTGCTCCGCCGGAACGCCTTATCCCAATAATCCGGCGACGACACCATACCGGCGGGCGCCGAAGACCATCTGGCCGATCGTGGCCGATCCACACGGGACAGAACGCGGAGCCGCCTGAATGCATGACAATCGGTTTGCCGTCGTTGCCAAGGCCGGTGACCGGATCGCCGATCTCTCGACGCCGCGTCCTGTCATCGACGAAGACCGGCTGGCTGCAAACATCGCCCGCGTTCAATCCTATATGGATCAGCATGGGCTGAACTTCCGCCCGCATATCAAGACGCACAAGATTCCGGCACTCGCCGTCGCACAGGTCGCCGCCGGTGCCAAAGGCATCAACTGCCAGAAGGTCACGGAAGCCGAGGTCTTTGCCGCAGCCGGCTTCGGCGACATCCTCATCACCTTCAACATCCTCGGCCAGCAGAAGCTTGAGCGCCTCGCCAGGCTGAACGAGAAAATTCCAGCCCTGAAAGTCGTTGCCGACAGCGAAGTGACGGTCGATGGGCTTGCCGCACATTTTTCCGGCCACAAGCCGCTGACGGTGCTTGTCGAATGCGACACCGGCGCCGGCCGCTGCGGCGTTCAGACGCCCGAGGAGGCGGCCTCGCTCGCCAAGCGCATCGCCGCCGCCGACGGCCTCACCTTCGGCGGCATCGTCACTTATCCGAAGCCGCAATCGGCCGCCGCCGTGGAAGCCTTCATCACTGAGGCGGTAAACCGCCTGCAATCGGAAGGCATAAGCTGCCCGATCGTCAGCAATGGCGGAACGCCGAGCCTGTTCGAGGCGCATCTCGTCAAGTCGGCCACGGAACACCGCGCCGGCACCTATATCTATAACGACCGCCAGATGGTGCGCATGGGCCATTGCACCGAAGACGATTGCGCCATGCATGTGCTGGCGACTGTCGTCTCCCGCCCCACCGCCGACCGCGCCGTCATCGATTCCGGCTCAAAGGCGCTGACCTCGGATCTCCAGGGCTTCAGCGACTACGGCCTGATCGTCGGCTATCCCCAGGCGCGCATCACCAGCCTGTCGGAAGAACACGGCGTGATCGATCTTTCGAACTGCACCGGCCCCCGGCCGCAGATCGGCGAGAAACTCTTCATCATCCCGAACCACACCTGTGTGGTCTCCAACCTGTTCGACACGATGGTCTTCCACCGCGGCGGCGTCGTCACCCGCGTCGAAGAGGTCGCGGCTCGCGGGCTTGTCTGGTAGGAGCCGGTTTCGCGGAGAAATGGCCCTGAACGCAGCGGGCCTGGGCTATTGATGGGGTGCTCGCAATCTGCGTATCAGCAAGACAGCAGTCGCTGGTTGTTGCAAGCGTGCGCGCGGAGGATGACTTCGTCGCATCAATTGCGAACATAGGCTCTAAGCGCGATTCTCGACTTGGGTCGACAGCGAACCAGCGACTGTTACACAATCGATTGTCAAAGCTGCAGGTCGTTCCGCGTTTGCTGAAATAATGGCTTAACTAGACAGGATCAGACCAGTAACCTCCTTTGCCCATATATAGGTCGCCCGGACCCGTGCCATTGGTCCGCGGCAGCAGACACTCCCGAGCGTGCCTATCCGGTTCAGACCTTGATAGACTTGCCTACGGCGACCAGATCGGGAGACGACTTGGCGTTGATTTTAACGACCTGATTTTCCCATCCATTTTTTGAAGGAACTTTGTTGACAGAAGCGCGCTCTTGAATGAACCATGCTCATCTCGATCATACGTATCGACCGCCGCGTCGTAGTAGATGTCGACTGCCTTCTTCATGTACTTTCGGCGTCGAGCACGACGATGCAGTCTGCCATCGTCATGGCCTCGACCTAGTCGTGCGTTACATAGATCATCGTTTCCTTCAACGCCCTGCACAGCTTGGCAAGCTCGATACGCACATCGGCGAAGCAGCGGGAATTAGATCGAACGGCCGTCATATGCCCAATGCAACAGAGCCTGGCGTTGGCGGGGCCGGCACCAGCAATCTCCGGGCTCGCAGGCTCGGCGCAGCTGAGCGACATGGCGGCGAATGGCTTTCCAGCGGGCGATCTGTCGCTCGTCCTCGCCGGGCATGCGGCGACCTTGATAATAACGGCAGTACCACTGGAACCAGCCACGCGGATCGTCGGGATGTATCCATCCCTTGGCTCGCCAGACGCTAAGGGGTTGGCTGGCGTCGACACCGAAGCAATTCAGTGACGGATCCTTTCGCAGCGGCGACAGACGGGCCTCTGCAAACCAGCTTTCCGGGAATTCGCCACGACAATCTGTCATGTATTTGCCACCGAACACGCCGCGCGCAAGCATCTCGGCGGGGGTCAGCTCTGGCCGGAAGTCGGGATGGAAGTTGCGACCACTTGGTGCAGCGAGAACGTATCGGTAGCCTTGCTGCATCCGATCATTCACGACGATCCACCGGGCTTTCATCGGGCGCCCTGCGACAGCGGTTTCGGGCGGTTGCGTCGCCAGATGGACACGTTGAGGGCCGCCGCGAAACTCACCCACGCGAGGTAAGGAACAAGGAGCAGGGCAGCAGCCGAATTCGCGGGATAAAACAGGATGATCGTCGCCAGGATCGCAGCCCAAAGCAGCATGATCTCCACCGCGGCCAGCCCGGGTCGGTGAAGTGCAAAAAAGATCGGCGACCACGCAGCATTGAGCAAAAGCTGGACTGCATAGACAGTGAGCGGGAATGCTGCGTTGGCAATGCCTGCCTGCAGCCACAGGAGCCAGCCCGACAGTCCGATCGAGGCATAGAGTACCGTCCAGACCGGGGCGAACAGCCAATCGGGCGGGCGCCATCCTGGCTTGTCGAGCTGCTTGTACCAGTCGCCTGGCCGAAAAATCACGCCGGTAGCCGCCGCAGCAAAGCTCGCGGCCTGAAAGGCGACCAGCACAAGAAGGGAATGCATGTCCATCCGACAAAAAGCGGAGGGAGCCGCCGACACGGCAAGCGGGTCCCTCCAAAGGCCCTATTGGTTCTGGCGAGCAGCGAACTCGCCGGAACTCATTGCAGACAACAGCGGGATGACCTGCCAGGCGGCCGACAGCCCCACTAGGACGTAAACGATCTGGGCGAGCCCCGAGCCGGCCCCGAATATGGCGGCCACGAGGTCAAAGCCGAATAGCCCGACCAGCCCCCAGTTCAGCCCGCCTACGATGACGAGGATGAGCGTTAGTATGTTGATAAACTTCATGGTTCTTCTCCAGTCGAGCGATGGGGGTCAGCCTTCCGGCGGTATGATCACTTTGTCGATGACATGGATGACACCATTGGAGGCAGCAATGTCGGCGGCAGTGACGGCGGCGTCGTTGACCTTGACGGTGGAGCCCTCGACGTTGACGTCGATCATTTTGCCGTTGACCGACTTCGCCTCATCGATACCCGCCACGTCCTTAGCCATGAGCTTGCCCGCGACCACATGGTAGGTGAGGATCGCGGTGAGCTTTTGCTTGTTTTCCGGCTTCAGAAGGTTTTCGACGGTGCCGGCCGGCAACTTGGCGAAGGCTTCATCTGTCGGAGCAAAGACCGTGAACGGACCCGTTCCCTTGAGAGTGGCGACCAGGCCTGCTGCTTCGAGCGCGGTCACCAGCGTCTTGAATTTACCCGCCTCCACGGCAGTCTCGACGACATCCTTCTCCGCGGCGACCCCGCTGAAACTGCTGCCGAGCGTGATTGCTGCAGCGACTAAAAGGCTTCTCAACTTCATGTCAGTCTCCTCTCGATGACAGGTGCGCCATGCACCTCGAACCTTTCATTTGGAGAACATTGATTTTATTACCACTCAAATTTTCGTGAGTGGAAACAGAATTTTCTTGTACAGAAAATTGTCGTTGTGATAGTTTCCCGAAACGAAAAGGAGTTTACGAGTGCTCTCCGACACGCTGTCCAATGAGCTTCAGCGCTACGCGATCGGCCCGCGTATCAAGACACTGCGACTGAGAAAGAAGCTGGGGCTGGTGCAGTTGGCGGGGCATACAGGGCTCTCGCCTGCGATGCTTTCGAAGATCGAGCGCGGGCAGATGTTTCCGACGCTGCCCACGCTGCTTCGGATCGCCATGGTTTTCGGGGTCGGCCTCGATCACTTCTTCAAATCCGACAAGGAGGAGCCGCTCATCGCGGTCGTCCGAAAGCACGAGCGGCTCAAACTTCCCAGCCCGCCGGGCGAAAAGAACCCAGCCTTCCTCTTCGAAAGCCTCGATTATCCCGCTCCCGACCGCCGCATGGAGGCGTATTACGCCGAGTTCCCGCTCGATTCGCCGCCCTCGGAGCCGCATCAACATGGCAGCGCCGAATTCATCTACGTGCTCAACGGTCGGCTTGTCGTCATTGTGGACGGCAAGGAGACAGCGCTGGATGCGGGCGACGCTATGTATTTTGACTCAAGCGTTCCGCACAGTTACCGCCGGGAAGGCGAGGGAATCTCGACGGCTCTTGTTGTGATTTCTCCCTAGGCGGCCGCTGCCCTGTGTCAACCAATGCATTCGCGGAGCGTGTCGGCCACACGACACCAGTCGGACTCTGTCTCGGGCGGCTCCATGTATTTCATCACCACCCGACCGTTCGCGAACAGCCGGCCGTCGGTCGTCGGGATCAGCGCTGAAACGTGCATGCCTTTTACTGGGATGAGCTCGGTTTCCCATGCGAGACCGGCGTCGGTTCTGTAGCCGAGACGACCGACCGCGACCTGCCCGTGGATGCGAACGCTCCACACGTCATTGGCAACTCCGCCCGTCAGCCGTTGATGCGGACCGCGTCTTCACCCCATTGTCCGAGCGCTTCCCATCCCATTGGCGATACTCTTGGCGGCGATGATTGACGGAAGAGGGTGTCATCTCGCCGCCGACGGGACTCCTGGTGGAACGAACCAAGCCCGTCGGCTCAAGCCGCCGTCGGATTGATCACGTTCGTATCGATTTCGGTCAGTTCCACGCGACGCTCGAATGCAATGCCCGCTTCGTCGAAGAGGTGGCAGTCAACGGCATTGATGCCCGTTGTCACAGGTGCGTCGGGGCGGATGCCGACGCTGCCGGGGAGCATGGCGCAGAAATTTTCGGCCTCGCCGTTGAGTGAGGCATAAGCGACCGTATTGGCGCCGAGGCGTTCGATGACCGTCGGGGTCACGGTGAAGACGATATCGCCGCCGTTCAGCTGGATGTGCTCCGGCCGGATGCCGAGCGTCAGCGTCTTGCCGGCCATGCCATCGCGCGGGGTCACCGGCAGAACGGCGGTCTGGCCTTGATAATCGACTTCGACGCCAGCGGCGCTGACGCTTTTGCAGGTCACCGGCAGGAAATTCATTTTGGGATTGCCGATGAAGCCGGCGACGAACTGGTTGGCGGGTTTGTGATAGAGCTCCAGCGGCGCGCCCGTCTGGGAAATGTTGCCGGCGTCGAGGACGACGATGCGGTCGGCCATGGTCATGGCTTCGACCTGGTCGTGCGTTACATAGATCATCGTCGCCTTCAACGCCCGGTGCAGCTTGGCAAGCTCGATGCGCATGTCTGCGCGCAGCGCCGCGTCGAGGTTGGAGAGCGGCTCGTCGAACAGGAATATCTTCGGTTCGCGCACGATGGCGCGGCCGATCGCGACGCGCTGGCGCTGGCCGCCGGACAACATGCCGGGTTTCTGCTGCAGCCGCTGATCGAGATGCAGGATGCGCGCGGCATTCTCGACCTTGGCCTTGAGTTTTGACTCTTCCATCTTTTCGACGCGAAGCGGGAAGGCGATGTTCTCGAAGACCGACATATGCGGGTAGAGCGCGTAGGACTGGAACACCATGGCGATGCCGCGCTTGACCGGCGGCAGGTCGTTGACCCTGACGCCGTCGATGACGATGTCGCCCGCGGTCGTCGCGTCGAGGCCGGCGATCATGCGCAGGAGCGTGGACTTGCCGCAGCCGGACGGGCCGACGAAGACGACGAACTCGCCATTCCTCACTTCGAGCTGCACGCCCTTCAGAACCTCGTAGTCGCCATAGAACTTCTGGACTTTGTTGAGAAGAAGCTGTCCCAAAAATCTGTCTCCGCCGGCGGCCTTCGTCGCATATCATCATAAGGAGAGGGATCGCGGATTGTCGCCTCCGCGATCCCAAGGCGTTGAAGCAAGCTTATTTGAAGGCTTCGATTTCGCCAGCCGCCTTCTTGAGCGCGGCCTCCGGTTCGGCCTTGCCCGTCACGACGGACTGGATCATCTCGATCATCGAGTTCTGGAAGCCCTTATAATCGGTGAACAGCGGCTCGGGACCACCATAGCTGATGCCCTCGATGAGCGGCTTCCAATAGGGATCCTTGGCGACGAACTCATCGACCTTTGCGGAGGGCCGCAGCGGCGTGAGGCCGGCGCCGCCCTGCAGTTCGTATTCCGACTGAACATCCGGCGAGGTGATGAACTTGGCGAATTCAGTCGCCTTGTCCTCGACGCCGGAGCCCTTGAAGATCGCCAGGCTGTCGGTGATCAGCAGCGTGCCGGGGCCCTTGGCGTCGGGACCGAGCGGCAGCGTCGTGATGCCCCAGTTGATCTTGGTTTCCTTCAGGCGGGAGGCGGCGCCCGATCCTGCCTGGATCATCGCAACCTTGCCGTCGAGGAAGATGGCGCGGACTTCGTTCTGCTCATAGGCCGTCGGGCCTTCCTCGGAGTAGGGCACGATATCCTTGTAGGCCTTCAGCGCAGCGAGGATCTGCGGGCTGTCGAGCGTGATCTTGCCTTCGGCATCGGTCACCGCACCGTTATTGGTGTAAACCCAATGCATGAACTGGTGCATGGTGTTGTCGAAGGTCTTGGCGGAAAGACCGAAGCCCGGAATGCCGGTCTTTTCCTTGATGGTCTTGGCCATCTCGATTTCTTCGGCCCAGGTCTTCGGCGGCTTCTCGGGATCGAGGCCGGCCTGCTTGAAGAGATCCTTGTTCCAGTAGAGCGCCTTGGTGGAGAAGGCGATCGGAACGCCCCACTGATTGCCCTCGAAGGTCACCGTGTCGACGATGTGCGGATAGTAAGCCTTCTTTTCGTCGTCGGTCATCGGCACCGGAACGATGAGATCGTTCTGGGCGAATTCCTTCAGCGTGCGCGAGCCGACATAGGCCATCGCAACAGGGGTGCCGGCAGCGGCAAGCGTCGTTGCCTTGTCCTGGCACTGCGCCCAGCCGACGACCTCAGGCGTGACCTTCCAGCCCGCGTTCTTTTCTTCCCACTGCTTGATGTATTTGGTGTGGACCGGATCGATCGTGTCGCCGCAATAGATCCAGCTGATTTCCTTGTCGGCCGCATGGGCAGTGACCGCGGTCAATGCCGTCGAACCGAGCAGGGCGAGCGCCATAAGGCCTGTCTTGATTGCTATGCTCACGTTGTGACTCCCAATGTGGTTGTTAGCTGTTCACTGATTATTGCTCTTATTGTTTCACCGCACCGGCGGTCAGACCGCCGACGAGGTAACGCTGAAGGAAGAAGATGACGACCATCGCCGGCGCAATGCCGACGAAGGAAGCCGCCATCAGTTCGTTCCAGATGACCTCCTGCTTGCCGAAGTAAGCAAAGAGCCCCACCGGCAAGGGCATGTATTCGGTCTTCGAGTTGAACGTCAGCGCGAAGATGAATTGCTGGGCGTAAGCGCCGATGAAGGTGGTAATGGCGACGACGATAATGCCCGGCATCGCGATGGGCAGGATGACGCGGCGAAGCGTGTAGAAATGGCTGGCGCCATCCATGAAGGCGGCTTCGTTGAGCTCCTGGGGAATACGGATCATATAAGTGCGCAGCAGCCAGATCGCCGAGGGGATCAGGAAGGCGACGCCCGGCACGATCATGGCGAGATAGGTGTTGAGCACGCCCATGCTGCGCATCAGCCGGAAGAGCGGGATGAGCAGCACGGCGCCGGAGAACATGTTCACCGTCAGGAAGGCGCCGAGCAGGATGCCCATGCCCTTGAATTCGAACTTGGCGAAGGCGTAAGCGGCCGGAATGACCAGGCAGAGCACGATCAGCGTGACGATGATCGAGATGAAGAAGGAGTTGAAGATATAGCGCCCGAAGCCCGGCACGCTGATCCACATCGTCCGGTAGGCCTCGAAGGAGCCGTTCTCAGGCCAGAAGCGGTAGGGCGAGGAGAAAAGCTGGGCGAGCGGCTTCAGCGACACCAAAAAGCCCTCGACGAAGGGCGCCAGCACGAAGAACAGGAACACCGCGATTCCGCAATAGATCAGGACGATTTCCCACCAGCGGTAGCGGTCGATCATGGCCGGGCTGCTCATGCGCGCTTCTCCGGATTGAGGCGGCGGGTGACACGGAAATAGGCGAAGCAGAAGAGCGACAGGAAGATGCAGATCAGCACGGCGCGCGCCGCACCTTCACCGTATTTCTTCGAACCGATCGCGGTCTGATAGGTATCGATGATCATCGTCGTCGTCTCGCCGCTCGGGCCGCCCTGCGTCAGGATCCAGATGATGTCGAACGAGTTGAAGGTGGCGATCAGCGACAGCATCGACATGGTGATGATGGCGGGCACCATCAGCGGCAGGGTGATGCGGCGGAAACGGTACCAGCGGCCGGCGCCGTCGGTCCAGGCGGCTTCGTAGAGATCCTTCGGGATCGACTGGATCGCCGCCAGGAAATAGATCGTCACCAGCGGCACGCCGATCCACACGTCGGTGACGATGGTCGCCCAGAAGGCGGTGCTTCCATAGGCGAGGAAGGCGACCGGGCCGTCGACGAGGCCGAAGCGCTGCAACAGACCCGAGATCATCCCGAACTGGCCATTATACATCCAGCCCCACATGAAGATGCCGATCGCCATCGGCACGATCCATGGCGGCATGGTTAAAAGCCGGAACAGGGAGCGTCCGGGAACGGCGGCATTCAGCATGCAAGCGCCGAAGGTGCCGATCACCATTTTCAAGGCGACGGAGAAGAAGGTCCAGACGAAGGTGCGGAGGATGACCTCCGCGAATGTGGCGTTGAAGATCTTCTCGTAGTTGATCCAGCCGACCCAATTGGTGGTCTTCTTCAGCGACGCATCGGTGAAGGAGAGAATGAACGTATCGACGAGGGGATAGGCGACGATGGCGAGAACATAGAGAACGGCCGGAAGAAGGAGGATCCAGGCGAAGATGAAGGCGCTTCTTTGAACACTCATCTTGCCGCCTTCCTCAAGCCGCTCTGGCGTGAAGGGCCTCGTCGAAGCGGTCCCAGACGGGACGCAGGTCGACGACTGATTTCTTCATTCTCGCTTCGTCCATGGCAAGGGCCAGAATGCCGGCTTCGAGCGCATTCAGCGTGGAGACGGGAAGTTCGAGCCCTGTGCGCACGCTTTCCAGCAGGTCGCTCGCCATCTGTTCGTCGGCGCCGTAATGCTGGGACAGTTCGGTTGCAGCATAAGCGTTTGCGACCACCTTGTTGCCGGTCAGCTGTTCGTGCACGTTGAGATAGCCGCGAACGAAATCGCCCTCGGCCATGCCGCGCGAGCCCATGATGGCGAAGCGGCGGAACTGGTCGGGTACGTTCAGATTGGTATGGAAGTTCATGCCGACGCCATTGGCATATTCGACGATCGCCACCTGATAGTCGATGATATCGGCGTCGCTGTCGAAAACCTTGTCCGATCCCATCCAGCCGCTCGGCTTGCGGTGGAAAAGCTCGAGATCGTTGATGCCTTCGCGCGCCGGGTCGTTGGCCGGAATGAAGCTCTTGCGGCCGCCGAAACTGGCGACGCGCTCCGGCCGCGCGCCGACGACACCATTGTAGAGGTCGAGGTCGTGGCAGCATTTCTCCAGCATAAAGCTGCCGGAATAGCGCTCGTAGCGGCGCCAGTCGCGCATGAAGAAGGCGCCGTGATAAGGCTCGATATGTTCGGAGGCCTCGATCGACACGATCTGACCGAGTTTGCCCTCGGCCTGGATGGCGCGCAGATCCTTGTAGAGAGGGGAGTAACGCAGCACCAGACCGACCATCAGCCGCTCATGGCCGAACTTCGCCATCAGATGGGCAAGCTCGATGCTTTCTGCGATGGTCGTGACGATCGGCTTTTCGCAGAAGACCTTGAGACCGGCTTGCAGCCCGAGTTTGATATGGTCGAGATGCATGTGATTGGGCGAGCCGATCATCAGCAGATCAAGCTTTTCGGAGGCGAGGAGCTCCTCCGGCGAGCCGTAGGCCTTGCCGGCGGAAATGCCCTTTTCCGTCAAACCGGGAAGGCCGGCAGGATCGGGGTCGACGTAGCCGACGATATCGAAACTGCTATCGATCGCTTTGAAGACGTAGCCGAGATAGCCGAGCCGGAATCCGAGCCCGATGATGCCCACTTTCATGCCGATCAAGTTCCCGATTAAGTAATTTATTTTCTTTAAGTTGGGACAAAAAACAAAGGGCGTCAATAGAAAACGGGGCGCAAGACGCGAGTATGAAATTGATTTTCATAATTCGCGGGCGAGGATCGTTAAAGCGCTGCCACCGCCAAAATGCGGAGGCAACCGGTGGAAGAGCCATCTTCAAAGCAGGAATGCTGACGTCATTGTTGCGAACCCGGCAAGCTCACGCAAAAATCGCGAAATGTTGAAAAGAGTAGCTAGCCCGGGTGTGTAGGATGGGCGATACCCGAAGGAGGAGCCATCATGACCCGCATGACAGCCAAGGACTTTCCGCAGGAACTGCTCGAACTTTACGATTATTATGCGCATGGAAAAATCACCAAGCGCGAGTTTCTCGACCGGGCCGCCAAGTTTGCGGTGGGTGGAGTGACGGCAGCCGCCATTCTTGCGTCGCTCAGCCCCAATTATGCGCTGGCGACCCAGGTCGAGTCCACCGATCCCGATATATCGGCCGAATACATCACCTATCCCTCTCCAAAAGGAAACGGCGACGTCCGCGGCTATCTCGTGCGGCCCGCAAAGGCCGACGGCAAGGTTGCGGGCGTGGTCGTCGTTCACGAGAATAGAGGCCTGAACCCCTATATCGAGGATGTGGCGCGGCGCGTGGCAAAGGCCGGCTTCATCGCCCTGGCCCCGGATGGGCTGACGTCGGTCGGCGGTTATCCCGGCGATGACGAGAAGGGGCGGGAGCTCCAGCAGAAAGTCGATCCGGAAAAGCTGATGAACGACTTTTTCGCGGCGGTCGAATTCCTGATGAAGGGTGATCTCACCACCGGAAAGGTCGGCATAACAGGCTTCTGCTACGGCGGCGGCGTCGCCAACGCTGCGGCGGTCGCCTATCCCGAGCTGGCCGCAGCCGTGCCCTTCTATGGCCGGCAGCCGCGCGCCGAGGACGTGCCGAAGATCAAGGCGCCATTGCTTCTCCACTATGCCGGGCTGGACAAGGGGATCAACGAAGGCTGGCCGGCCTACGAAGCCGCGCTGAAAGCGGCGGGAAAAACCTATGAGGCCTATATCTACCCCGACGTCAATCACGGCTTTCACAATGACACCACGCCTCGCTACGACGAGGCGGCAGCCAAGCTCGCCTGGCAGCGAACGATCGACTGGTTTACGAAATACCTTGCCTGAAAATGCAGTGGCGTGAGGCTGCGGGGAGCCATCCCCGCCGCATGGCCTCGTGTCCCGCTATTGCGAACGGTCGACCTTGCGCCGTCCCCGACTGAGCATCATTCCGCCGACGATGAGAACAATCCCGCCGGCGTTCGCCCAGAATGATCCCGGGACCCCGCTGACATAATCAAATGCCACCCCCGTTACCATCTGCCCGCCGATGATCAGCAGAGCCGAATTGACGGCGCCGATCCGCGCAATCGCCCAACTGCCGGCCGCCACGAAGACAACGCCGATCGGACCGCCTAGATAGGCGTACCAGGGCGCCTCGGCGGCGCCCGCGGGAAGCAGGCCCCCGACGAAGAGCCCGAGGCAGGTTAGGACGGCAAATCCGACGGCGTGATTCCAAAAGGATGCGATCAGCGGCGTCGTCGAGATTCTCAACCGCCCATTGAGCTGACGGCTGAGGCCGACGAGCACGCCGCCGAGGCAAGCAAGCAGAATGAAGAGCGTCACGCCGCACCTCGCCCGAACAATATGATGAGCGCCGCCCCCGCAACGACGAGGCCGAGCGCAGTGATGTCTCGTGCATCGGGATGCCGCTTGCGCATGCCGAACAGTCCCCAACTGTCCGCCGCGACGCTGAAGACGACCTGGCCTGCCAGGCCCAGAGCCAGGGTGCCGGAGAGCCCGAGCGGTGAGTTGACCGCGGTCGAGGTCAGCATCACCGTTGCCGCGCCGGAGATACCGCCGAAATAAGCCCATAGAGGCGCGCGCAAGCTCTGTTCCGGCTTTGGCCTGCGTCGCCGGTGGATGAGCAGGAGAAGAATGACCGCGGCGATGATGCCTGTGCCGTGAGCGGTCCAGGAAGAAAACAGCGGATTTCCGTAGCGTGCCAGCTCGCCATTGAGGTGCACCATGAAAGTCAGGAGCCCACCCGTGGCGAAAGCGCCAGCAAAGTAGATCGGATGCGGATTTCGTGCGGCTTCGATGGTCATTGGAGATCCCGTCAGCGAATCGATTGCGGCGGATGTTTTTCAAATTGCCACTAAGGCCATTCATCGGCATCCTCAGCAAGACGTGTCGTCATAGCCTGACAGGCATGGAGGACGCGATGCTGCTCAAAGGCGAACGGACATTCCTGGTGCGGGATGCTGGCGGTTTTGTCGCGCACATCAATATGCCGGGATGGTTGAAGCCGAAGCCGACGGACCATGGCCACGGCCCTCTCGCTATGATCGTCGAATCCATCCTGGTCCCTGGCCGGCTGATCGCGATGCACGAGCACAGAAACGACGAGATCGTCTCCTGGGTGCCTGACGGCGTGATGCGTCACCAGGATCGGGCCACAGGCTGGCTGCTGATCGACCGCCATCATCTGATGGTGATGAATGCCGGGAAAGGCTTCTGGCACTCGGAGGAGACGATGGTGACCGATCCGCCGCTGCGAATGCTACAGATCGTCATTCGTCCGCGTGCGGCCGATCTGGTGCCGAAAATTCAATACGGCGCGATCCCTATGGTCGCGGCGAATGTCTGGCGACACCTGGTCGGCCCAGAAGGGGAAGGCACGCCGTTTTATGTCCGTAGCGCCGTCGACATCTTCGACATCCGGTTGGAAGCAGGCGCGCGGGCGGAATTCCCGCGGAAGCAGGGCCGGGATCTCTACTTCTATATCTTCCGTGGCTCAATCACCGTTGATGGTCAAACCTTCATGGAAGGCCAGCAAGGACTGCATCTGTCAGATGACTGGCTCGACCTTGAAGCCAAGGATCCAGCCACGCTGATCGCGTTTCTCATCTATGCAAACGCACCGGTCGCCAAGCAGGGGACCGTCGGCGACCATAAGGACATACCGTCGGCCCTTGTCATCAGGGCGCTTCTGAAATGGAGGAAATTTCGGCAGAGGTGGCGACGGTCTTCACTAGGCGCGCTTCTGCGGCAATAGTGATTACCGCAAGTCGCTTCCGCTTTCGGCAATTGTGCGGTAGCCTGTCCGTTCGTTCACATCCAGCGAAGATATTTCGCTGCGCACCCAGAGATGCCGAGGACGGGCGATGTTGCGATCGTCCAGAGTTTCGGAACAGTTTCCGTCAGCCGTGATGCGGCTAAAAATGCCATGTGAACGGAACAAGCATGCCTGCAATTGGGTTTCGAACCTTAGCGTTTAAAAGGAGGAGCATTATGCCTACGGTTGCTGCGACGCCCATCACTCCGCCCGATCAGCACGTCGTCACCGCACGCGAAGCCATCGAGCCGCTGTATGAGAAGCTCGAACTGCAAACGGAATCGCTGGTTCTCTCTGCGGCGCTCGAAGCAGGATGGTCTCCGGACGAGGCAACGGAAGCGCTGGCGGCGCTCAGACTGCAGGACGCGCTGTCCATCCTCGACGAACGATCTGGCCAGTAGTTGGCGAAGAGTGACGACTCCGGCCATGGCGGGACAACTTCGTCGAAGACGCGACAACTTCGCTCCCGAGCCGGGCTATAACGTGCGCGTCCGCCCGAATGAGCGCAACAGCAGATTGAGAGAGACGGCAACCTTGTCGATGTCGCGAATGTCCCGCGAATATCGGCCGGTGTAGAGTTTTACAATCATGCTGTCGCGGGCAGAGCCGCTGAGTTCGAAATAAAGGTGCAGGTAATAGGCTTGCTTGTCGCCGCCGCGACTTACGCTTCTTCGCCGTTGAGTGACCTGACCGAGCTCGGCTTTGATCGGGGCGAAGCCGGAGAGTTTCAGCATCACCGACTTGGACTGCAACCGGGCCATGGTGGGGACTGCAACGACCGCCTTGTCCAGTGCCAGACTGACGACTTGACCGGGGACATCGTCGACGATAGCGGGTTCATCGAGCTTGAACGCATGGAACAGGCGCCGAGGTTTCTCAAAGCAGATAAGTGACGCGATGAGCAGGACGACGATATTGATCCCTGACCACCAGGCCGCGACCGGCGAAAACTGGCCTTGTACATGCGATGTTTCCGGTACGACGTTGACCAGCAGGCCAACCACGGTGATCGTGATCATGCTTGCGATCCAGGCGAAGCTGTAGCGGTCGAACTGGTTCGCCTCGTTGCCACTGCCCTTTGGCGTCACCCTGAAAGGCTTGCCGAATGGTCTCACCAGGCTGGAGACCACGGTCGGCAGCATGCGGAATGTCGCAAAGGTCCCGACGGCGCTGGAAACCACAGGCAGATAGCGCGTCGGCGTGATCCACAGCATGAGCAGAAAATAAGCCGCCAGCAGCGGCACCTGATGAGACACATACGCGGCTATATCAGTGAAATAGAGCGGGACCAGGCCAAACCAGAGATAGACGATGGGGACGAGCAATATCGTGAAGCGGACCAGATACTGCACCAGCCATGACGCCGGCAGGAACATGATCCGTTGAAAGAGCGTCAATCCCGGGCCGCGCAGCGGGCCATTATACAGGTAAAGGGTTTGAATACCCCCCTGACACCAGCGTTCGCGCTGGACAAAATAACCGGTCAGGTTCTCGGCGGCCAGTCCCATCGACAGCCGCTCGTTCAGGTAGCGGGTCTTGTAGCCTTTGTTGAGCATCGAAAGAGTGGTCAGCAGGTCTTCTGTGATCGACTCCGTCGGAAAACCGCCTATTGCGTCGACGGCCTTGCGGCGGGCAATCGAGCATGACCCGCAGCAGAAACTGACGTCCCAGGCGTCTCGGCTGGGCGCGATCTCGTCGAAAAACAAGCGCTGCTCGTCCGGCCAGATATTCTCCAGGCCCAAGTTCGATTGGACCGGATCGACATTGAAGAAATGTTGGGGTGTCTGGACGATGCCGATGCTTTCATCGGAAAAGAACGGCAGCGTCCGGCGAAGGAAATGTCGATAGGGGACAAAATCGGCGTCGAAGATCGCAATGAATTCGCCCGAGCTGACCTTCAGCCCATTGTTCATATTGCCGGCTTTGGCGTGCGCGTTGTCGCCGCGCGTGACGTGGATGACGTTCTTCTCCTCGCAATAGGCCTTCAGCCAATCCCGGCGTTGATCGTCAAGCACATAAACCGTCAATTTGTCGGCAGGATAATCCAGCGCGCGGGCGCCGATGATGGTTCGCTCGAGCACGTCGAGCGGCTCGTTATAGGTCGGAATGAAAACGTCGACAGTAGGCAGCTCACGCTTATCGCGCGCGAAGAAAACACGACCCAGCCTGTCCGCTTCCGCGCTCCGGTCGACATAGCGGCTCATCAATACAAGAAAAAGGATAACTTCGACGCACGCCAGAATCTCGACGAAGAAGAGGATCCACACCCAGTAGAAACTCGCACCGTCGCTGGGATAGGGAAGCACCGTCTCGGTCAAGCGCCAGAACATGTATCGCAATGCGAATGCTGCGACAAACGCGCAGGTCACCGCTCGTGTCCAGGTGTGATGCCGCGACCAATTGAACGGCCCGAGGAAAAAGAAGGCCGAAACGAGAAAGGTCGGAACCAGCGCTACAAGATACTGAACCACAGGCTTTTTACCCAGTTGGACAGGTCGATGCCGTGCTTGGAAAACCGTACCTGGACTGTGCGCCCCACCTGGCAGGAGTTCGCAAAGTCATCATTCATGAAGGATGGATCGAGGCGAACCCGAATGCGGGCATTGCGCTGTGTCGACGGCGGCAAGCTGGCGGCAAAGGAATCGGCCTCAACCGAAGCCGAACTGCCTCTGACGGAGATGACCGTTCCATTGAAGACATCGCTGCGGCCGAACAAGCGCACCTGAGCGACAAGTCCGGGATAGATTTCGTCATAGTTGACCTCGGGAACAAGAATATCCACAAACAGCTCCCGACAGTCGAGAAGGCGCATCAGCTCGTCATTCAGCACGACGTTGGAACCGTTGACGATACTTCTGGTCCAAACAACGCCGTCGAACGGCGCTATTGCCGTTGCGGATTCAAGGCTGCTAACGCGGTTTGCCTCTTTGACGAGCTGTTTTTGAACTTCTGTCGCTCGTGTCTCATTCTCCGCTATGCGCGAATTCAAGTCGTTGATGCGAACGACAACCTCGTCCTCGCGCTGCCGCGAATAAGGCACGTCATTCTGCCCGTCGCCGAAAACAAAGATACCCTGGCGGACCGCATTGAGCCTTTGTTCCAGTTGATCGACAGTCAGATTGCTGATTTCGACCTCGCCGCCGGTCGCAGCTCCGGCGGCTCGCGCGACTTCGACCAGCTTCTGCGTAAGAATACCTTTTGACTCGAGCTCCATCCGGCGGTTCAGGTCGACCTGTGCGACAAGATCCTGGGCCTGCGACACTTCGACCTTTTTCCGCAGGATTTCGACTTCGCGTTCGAGATTGGCAATAGTTGTCTGCCTGTAGACCTCCAATCTTGCAGACAATTCCTCGCGAAGGGCGGAGAGCTCCTCCCGTTCCTTTTTAAGTGCCGCGACGCGGTCGAGCGCCGTGTTCCGATCTGCCTCGAGCGAGGCGAGAATTGCGCGACTGACGCGTGTATTTCTGATTTCTGCGAGGGATTGTCCCGCTTTGACCGGGCTGCCGACCTTGAGGGGTTCTTCCGCAATCGTGCCGTCGATTGGGGCATTAACGACAGCAAACCGGGCATTGACCGTGCCATCAAGGCTGGTAAAGCCGGTAATCGTCGGCAACGAGACGACGGTCACCAGTGCCAGCAGCAATAGGCCGACGACGATGCGTGTGATGCGATGGTTCCAGATCATGTTGGCATCCGAAGGTATCGCTCTGCAGCCATTCGTCGCTCTCGCGCTGACACGGATGGATGCAACTCATTCTTGCATACTTTAGCGCATGGAAATTTATAGACAAGTGATGGTCGTAAACCTGCGACAGAAACAGTTCGGCTCTGAACGAAATGCCACCGACGCAGGCGTGGCGCCGGCCTGTGGTCAAGCCCGGCGCGGCGACTGAACTGGGGGGTAATGGGTAGAACGTAGGGATAGGGGATGATGGAAATTACCGCGCCCGGTGAGGCCGCCATCTCATTGAGACAGAAATAGCGGAGCGGTTTGGCTTTTCACGAAAGCGCAGAACCGCTCCAACTTTTTTATCTACGCAGTTCCCGGCAAAAGCGCTTCGCGCTTTATTGGGGAAACCGCTTCTCACCTTGCCCGGAACGGCTCTAATGCGGCCGAAGTTCTTTGGTCGCGATCAGCATGACGAGATCTTCCGAGGCATCGGCGAGCGTCAATGCCAATTCCGCGGCCGACCATCCACGTTTCTGCAAACTGACGAGCATTTCCACCATTGCGACTTCGACTTCTCGTCTGCAGGTCGAAATTGGCTTGAATTGGATAACGTTCTCATCACATGCGGTAGTCATCTTAGCCTCCTCTGCCACATGAAGGGCAGCGTCAAAGAAATTCGACAGTGGTTGGATATGATAGGGGTTGCGTACAGACCTCGAGCCATTACGCATCGACATGTATGGCCTCGGCTGCGCGCAACCCCTCGCGCGCCACTATTGGCCAATATCGGCCTCAGGAGCGCCTCGTATTAGTCTGAACGACTGGCGATACAATTTTCCTGGCTCACCCTTGGATTGATTCCTGTTGAAAGCCATTGCTTGCGCAAGGCGAGCACGACTACTTCTTCGATAGTTCACGACCTATCCTCCCATGTTTGCGTGTTTTTGTTTTGAACAAGTGTCGTTTTGCGTTGTCGGGGCTATCGCACCGGCAGCTAAGTATTTGGAATTTCCGAACTTTCCTTCGGAATTAACCATTGCTTATTTAGATATATGAACGGGATGCGCTTGTCGTTATCGCAGCATCCAGAAAATTATCGGTCCGTCCATTTCTGCTCGCAGAGGAATATGATAAGTAGCTTATGCACGTAGAGCTTTAGCCACTTCGGCTATCGGATGGCGGTTGTTTGCTTCAGTTTCAACAGCCCGGATCGGCTAATGCGCTGGAGGAATTGGATGGTTGCGGAGTCTGGAGATGACCCGGCTGCCGGACGGGAGTGGCCGGCGCACCTGGAGCGGCGGCGCTGGCCGCGCGAACCTTCTTCCCAGAAAGAACATCGGGTGGACGTTCCACCGGCACTGCTGCCCCTGCGATTTTCGACGCACGAACTGCCACAGAAAGATCAGTTCCAGGCTTGGCGATCACATGTGGCGCCCCTTATGGATGTACATCTGCCGGATGGAAAATCAGAGGGCGATGGTTTCCTTGCGGAACAGACCGGTTGGCACCTCGGCGATATCCTTATCGTTCAGCAGCGCGCGCAGGCGTGCAGCTATATTCGCGATCAGGCGATGCTGCGATCGAGCCCGATCGATCACTGGAACGTCGGCATACTGCGCAGCGGCCGGGCCTGGACCGAAGCCGATCGGCATGTAACCGAAACGGGCCCGGGTGAGATATTTTTCAGGTCTCTTGGTTATCCGTACCGCGGGCGGATGACCGATTCAGTCGCTGTGCTCGTCTTCCTGCCCTATGAACTGTTGACCGGTGATGCGACTCTTCTGCAGAGCGCCAACAACACCGCCTTCTCCGGTAGCCTGGCTGAATTGCTGGTCAGCTATATTAACGGCCTGGAAACGAACCTGAGCAGCTTGACGGTGGAGGAGGTGCCGCGGATCATACGGACGATCGGCGATATGGTCGTTGCATGCGCTGCATCCTCCACAAGTTCGGACCGCGGCCAGGAACAGACCAATATGGGGCTGATGGAGCGGGCGCATCGCTATATTCACCTCAATCTTCATTCAGATAGCTTGACGCCTGAGGTCATGTGCCGAGCGCTGGGGATCTCGCGGACCCGGCTCTACCGATTGTTCGAAACGAGCGGGGGCGTCTTCACTTACATTCGCAAACGTCGCTTGCTGCAGGCCTATGCGGATCTTACCAATCCGACCGACAACAGACCGATCTCGGAGATTGCCGAGGCCGCCGGCTTCGACGTTGCAGCCAATTTCACGCGCGCGTTCAGCCATGAATTCGGGCTCAGCCCGCGTGAAGTCCGAAAGACCATAGCAACCGAGCACCCGGCCATCCCAGCAACACGTTCCATGCGACGTGTCGGGACAACGATCGGCGACTGGCTGACGCTCGCACGTTGATGTGGAAGGAATAAAAGCCGCATTGCTGCTACTTTTCAAGCAATTACGCAGCGGCCTTTACTCAACGCTTTCAAGTTCCATAAGATCGATTACGCCAGATTCGATTGTAGCCGGGGGTGGGTTCAAAGTTGAAGTGTCCCGTTTCTGCAAAGTTGGAATGTCACTCGCCCCGCATTGATGACGTGGGAGATTGCGAATGGGACTAATTGCAATGAACGAGCGAGATCTGCAGCGGATCGTTTTGTCGAAGGCAACGCTCAAACCAGACATGATCATTCGAGGCAGGCAGTAGAGATTCTCGACGCCTAATGAGGGCCAAAGGCGGCAGAGCTACGTTCAACCAGTTTGCAAGAGACAACCCGACTGCCCGGATAAATCTTCTCGCCCGCTATCAAATCGTTCAGCCACTTCGCACCCTCTCGGCCGAGATCGTAGTATGGCAACGCCGCTGTGGTCAGCTCTGGCTTTAGCGCCATGGTGACTGTTCGAAAATCGTCAAAGCCGACGATGCTGACGTCTTGTGGAATTCGCAAGCCCAGTGCCATGGCGGCAATGTAGATTTGAATCGCCATTTCGTCGTTGCCGCTCATGATCGCGGTCGGACGGTCGTCTTGTTTGAGCATTTCGGTCGCTGCCGCAAAGACGTAGTTGTTTTCTGCCCCCACAGGTCCATCCATGCCAAGGCTGATAGAGAGGTCGTTCTCTGTGAGACCGAATTCGCTTGTCGTTCGGCGAAATGCCTCCAGGCGCAGTTCGGCTCCCAATAGGATCGGATTGAGCCGGATGTAGCCGATTCTGCGATGACCCCGTTCAAGGAGGTACCGGGTAAGGTCTCGCGCGCCCTGATAATCATCGGGCTCGATGGACGGCAGGAGCTCCCTTGTTTGCGGCCGACAGTTTATCATCACTGTCGGAATGCTGACATCGCCGGTCTCCGGATCCACAATGCGGCGGTACATGGTTACATACAAGACTCCATCAATGCGATGGGACTGGAACATTTTCCAGATTTCCACCTCTCGCTCGGAAGAACCACCGGTGTTGGCTATCAGGATGGTTTTCCCATTCGCATTGGCCCAGTCTTGAATTCCGCGGACAATATCCACCGAATAAGGCGTCGTGGAAACATAATCGGTGATAATCCCAAAGGTGTTGGAACGGCTGGATCGTATGAGGCGCGCCGCCATATTCGGGATATAGCCGAGGTCCCGAATGGCTTTTTCCACCCTCTCCCGGGTTTCCTCAGTCACGTAGGGCTCGCCATTGATGACGCGAGAGACTGTTTTATTCGAAACCCCGGCCGCTTTCGCGACGCTGACGATGCTCACCATGTCCGCTAATTCTCCTGATGCGGGTCTGTTGTAAACTACACGCATGACAACGTCGACATATTTTTCTGACAACGTCGACAATTGCAATTGACAACGTCGTCATAGCGCGCCTATGGTCCCAACGATGGAACAGCCCGAGGCAAGTGCTTCCGGCGGAACAAGGGAGGAATTCATGAAAAAACTGCTTGGCGCCAGCGCGCTCGCGTTCGTTTGCATTGCGGCCTCCGTCAAGGCCGAAACCATCAATGTCCTCGTGGAAGGCGGCGGCGAAATGCTGCAGAAGGCAGCCGCGGAGAAGTTTACCGCCGAGACCGGTATCAAGGTGGACTTCACCGTCGTTCCCTATCAGGGCGTCTTCGACAAATTTTCCGCCGAAATCGCCTCCGGCTCATCGGCGTTCGATGTGGTAACGATCGACGTCGTGTGGAACGCGAAATTCGCAAGCCATGTCGAAGACCTCGCGCCGCTCTTCACCGACGCGGTTCGCAAGGACCTGCCGCCTGCCTTGCTTGCCGACGCGAAGATCGGCGACAAACTGATCGGCATGCCTGCTTGGGCCAATGCCGAAATTGTTTTTTATCGCAAGGACCTCTTCGACAAGCCGGAAGAACAGAAAGCATTCCAGGCAAAATATGGTTATCCCCTCGCCCCGCCGAAGACTTGGCAGCAATGGCGCGACATCGCAACATTCTTCACCCGAGACACCGATGGTGACGGCAAGACTGACTTTTGGGGCACCGACACCATCGGCAGCTTCTCCGAAGAGTGGATGGCACATGTGCTTCAGGCGGGCTCGCCAGGTGTGATCCTCGACAAGGATGGGAAGGTGATCATCGACAACGAAGCGCATAGGAAGGCGCTCGAATTCTACATCGCGCCTCACTGCATCGATCATTCCGTGCCCGAAAACGTCAACGAGATTGGCTGGGGCGAAGCTCAGAACCTGTTCTATCAAGGCAAGACGGCGATGATGAAATTCTGGGCGCACGCCTACAAGATGACGCCCGCCGATTCCAAGGTCAGCGGAAAGGTCGGCGTCGCCCCGATGCTGGCTGGCGATGCAGGAATCGCGGCAATTCCGGGTCCTTGGTACAATGTCGTTCCGTCGACCTCCCAGCACAAGGACGCGGCCAAGAAGTTCATAGCCTTCGCGATCGCCAACAATGCTCTTGGTATCGAAGCGCCGCTTGGATTGGCTGCGACGAATTCGGCCTATAATGGCTATGCCAGCAAGCCCGGTTATGAGCATTTCACGCCGCTGCTTGAGACGTTAGGCGCTCCTGCGACGCAAGGCCGTCCGATGAACGAAAAATATCAGGAAATTGTCGACGAAGCGGTTCTGCCAGCGGTGCAGCAGGCCCTGACATGCAAAGCGGATGTTGGCAAGGTCCTGACGGACGCCAAGGAAACGATCCAAGACATCCTCGACTAGTCCCTCGGCGGCGAGGAGGACGGGTGGTCCTCCTCGCATCATCAGCTTTCGGAGAGCGCCATGTCGGGTGAAGACCGATTCGTGCTGTGCATGCTTGCGCCAGCCCTCGCCATCCTTGGCTTGCTAGTCGCATACCCGGTAGGGCTTTTGGTGTTCGATTCCTTTTTTAAGGTCGACACCATTACTCCCCACATACGAGAATGGATCGGGCTCAAGAACTATATCGACGCGCTAACCTCGAAGCGTGTCGCGGAAAGCGCATTCAGAACAATCCAGTATTCGATCTTTGCGCTGTTCTTCGAATTTACCTTCGGTTTCTGCGCCGCGCTGCTGTTCACGGCGCTCCCCGGTCAATCGCGCTGGCACCGCACGATCTTCACGCTGCCATTAATGGTGCCGCCCATTGTCGCCGGCCTCTTGTGGCGCTTTCTCCTGGTCGGGAACATCGGCATCTTGAACTACGGGCTCCTCCATCTGGGCGTCATCAGCGATCCCGATGCGATTGCCTGGTTGTCCGACGAAGATATCGTCATCTATTCCGTCTCTTTCGCCGATATCTGGCTGACGACATCCTTTGTCGCCCTCGTCTCCTATGCCGGATTGACAAACATTCCCAAAGACCTGCTCGAGGCCGCGCGGATCGACGGCGCGAACGCGTTCAAGCGCTTCTGGCATGTCACGCTGCCACTGATGCGCCCGGTGATCGCCGTCGTCGTCATCGTGCGTGGGGTGGATGCGGCCAAGACCTTCGACCTCATCTGGATTCAGACGCAGGGTGGCCCCAACCACGCTTCTGAAGTGTTTTCGATGAACATCTATCAGCGCATGGTGCGCTTCGGCGATCTCGGCGAGGCCTCGGCCTCCGGCACGCTGTTTCTGATCGTCATGATGGCTCTGGCTGCTGCTGCCTATTGGAAGATATGGAGGCCGGTCCATGCGTAGTGCGCGCCGCCTCAATTTCAACGGCATCGTGATCAATGCCGCCGCGTTCGTCCTCGTCCTGTCCTATGCGCTGCCTTACGTCTATCTGCTCATGACGTCGATCAAGCCGGCAGCGGATGTCCAGCAGATTCCGCCGAGCTTCTTTCCCGTCGTGATCTCTTTCGAGAATTTTCGCGATGTCCTGCAATCGTCGACCCTGCCGCGGGCCTTCGCAAGCTCGCTGATAGTGGCGGTGCTGACAACCATCCTTTCCCTCGCTGTGGCGGTTCCGGCCGCCTATGTCGCGACCCACTATAGGCGCCGGATCACCACCCTGTTCCTGCTTTTCGCGCTGGTCACGCGCATGGTGCCCTCGGTGTCGCTCGGCGTGCCATTGTTTCAGCTTCTGAAGTCGCTCGGTCTGCTGGATACCGTTCCCGGTCTGGTGCTCGCCCACACATCAGCCGCGGTACCTCTTGCGCTTCTTCTCATGGCAGCCTTCTTCGAAGGCGTTCCGAAGGATCTGGAAGAGGCGGCGCGCATGGACGGCTGCACCCGTTTCCAGGCCTTTCTGAAGGTTATTCTTCCGATCATGACGGGCGGAATCGCCGTTACCGCGCTCTTTACCTTCATCACGAGCTGGAACGAGTTCCTCTATGCACTGCTGCTGACGTCAGAGTCGACCAAAACGGCACCGATCGTCATTGCTGAATACAACTCGGTCTATGGCCTGGCCTGGGGAGCGATGACGGCGGCAGCCGTGCTCTATTCACTGCCCGTCATCATCGTAACGCTCGCACTTCAAAAGCAGATCGTCGGTGGCCTGACTTTCGGCGCTGTAAAAGGATGAGGGAGGCTAAGACATGGCCGGTATAGAACTGCGCAACGTCAACAAGATCTACGGCAACAGCTTTCATGCGCTACACGACCTGAGTTTCAACATCAGGGATGGTGAGTTCATGGTGTTTGTCGGTCCCTCGGGATGCGGGAAATCGACGGCGCTTCGGATGATCGCCGGCCTTGAGAGCATTTCGAGCGGCGAACTCAGGATCGGGGACAGGATCGTCAACCATGTCGATCCGAAGGATCGCGACATCGCCATGGTCTTTCAGTCTTACGCGCTGTACCCGCACAAGACCGTGCGCGAAAACATCGCCTTTCCATTGCTGATGGCGGGGTTGCCAAAATCCGACATTGCCAGCCGCGTGGACGAGGCCGCGCGCATCCTCGAACTGACGGCTCTGCTCGACCGCAAACCGGCGCTGCTCTCGGGCGGCCAGCGGCAGCGCGTCGCCATGGGTCGGGCGATCGTCCGCCAGCCGTCCGCCTTCCTGATGGATGAACCTCTGTCCAATCTCGATGCAAAACTGCGTGTGCAGATGCGCGCCGAGATTGCCAGCCTCCAGAGAAAACTCAACGTCACCACGATCTACGTCACTCACGATCAGGTCGAGGCAATGACGATGGGCGACCGTGTCGCTGTCATGAAGGGCGGCGTGTTGCAGCAAGTCGACACACCGCAGAACCTGTACAGTCGCCCCGACAACGTCTTTGTTGCGGCCTTTATCGGATCGCCCTCGATGAACTTGTACGAGGCCGTCCTGAATGGAAGGACGGTGATCCTGGGCAGCAACAGTTTCGAAATTCCTGACCGGGTTTTCGAATGCCGTCCCTCGCTCAACGGTGCGTCTCACCGTCAAATCCTTCTCGGCATCCGGCCGGAGCACATGAATGACGCTTCAATCCGGCCTTCTTCGGCCGAGATCTCGGCCCCGGTCACTCTTGTTGAGGCGCTGGGTTCTGAATCCATGGTGCATCTGAATATCGATGCACCCTGGGTGGATGCTGGCGACCCGGACGCCATCGCCGACATCGGCGACGAAAAAGCTGCTGTAGCCCGTTTTTCCCCTAAGAGCACAGTGCGAGCAGGTGACATCGCGCGCATCGCTGTCGATGCCGAAGAACTTCACTTCTTTGACCCGGGCACCCGTACCAGCATCTGGTGATGGCACAGCCAAAAGACAAGATTAACCCTCGCTGTCCGCGGAGATGATAATGATTAGCGAAAACTGTTACGACGTTACGAAGTATCCATCAGGCAATCCCCGTGAGGATATTGGCGCCGTCATCAATAACATCATTGCGGATATCAAGAACAGGCAAGCGGTAGTCGATGCAAATGACGGCGGAAAACCTGGATCAGTTATCTATATACCGCCAGGCGATTATCGTCTTGTCACTCAAGTCGTTATAGACGTGAGCTATCTGAAGATCGTTGGCTCTGGGCATGGTTTTACGTCGTCGAGCATCCGCTTCAACACACCAGCAGGCGAGTTGACCCACTGGCACGAGGTGTGGCCGGGCGGAAGTCGAATCCTTGTGGACATTTCTCCAGAGGCCACAGACGTTGAGGCTGCTGGTGCCGCGTTTTATGTCAAGCGCAATGGAAATCCTCGTATAAGCTCTGTGGAGTTTGCTGACTTTTGCATCGATGGCTTGCACTTCATCGATGATGGTTCGGGGCAAGACGACGCAGAAAACACATACAGGAATGGCAAAACGGGAATCTATGTAGGCAGCGCCAATGACTCATTTCGAATAACCGGTATGGGCCTTATCTACCTGGAGCATGGAGTCACTGTTCATGATGCAGATGCGCTCGCGATAGATAATAATTTCATCGCAGAGTGCGGCAACTGTATCGAGCTGAAAGGTATGGGGCAGGCCTCAAGAATAGCAAATAATTTTGTCGGCGCCGGATATAGGGGACACTCAATTTACGCCGAGAATTACGCGGGCATTCTGGTATCCTCGAACAACGTATTTCCGCGAGGAGCAAGCAGTCTCCATTTCTCCGGCGTGGTGCGTTCCTCGGTCACGGGAAATAGGTTCCATTCCTTCTATCCCGGAATGTTGGTGTTTGCTGCTAACTGCTGCGAGAATTTGGTCTCCTCAAATCACTTTCTGCGAGATCGCGAGCCATGGGCGCCGATGCAGAAGTACGACAATGGCTTGGATGATCTGTTTGGGCTTCTGCAGATTGACGGCAGCAACAATTCGCTGATCGCGAACCATATTTCGCACACCATTGACACCCAATATATCAAGCCTCCCGCAGCAAAACCTGTCATGATCAATGTAGTTTCCGGCAGTGGAAACTACATAGCCAACAACCACATTGTGGCCACCACCGAAATACCTCAAGAAGCCGGGAGCGATGCGCCAAACAGCGCCTGTTTTTCAACACAAGTGAGCGCATTGCTTTCAATCGGGAATTCGACTTCGCGCGACGTAACGACCGTGCTGGTGCAAAGGAACTCAGTGGGGAATACGGTCCTGGACTGCGGAAACGTCGAACAAGTGGTGATGGACCGAACGGTAAATGCATTCAGGGGCACTCCGGCTCCTGGGCAATAGACCGCAGCCGCCAGGCCTCTCCCGCCGGTCGTGGGACCACAAGTCCTCTTCCAAGAAAAACCTGGGCCAGTCTTCGGACCGGCCGTTCTTCACTCAGATTGCGTCTCCAAATGGCTAAAGCGACTGTCTCTTTTGTTTCGGGCGAGCGTTTGGAATTCTGGGCCGTTGGCCCCGGGGCCGTCAGTATTTCGCAAGATGGTGAGACCCTCTGGCATGTGCCCGCTTTCGAAGCTCATCCATCATACTATGCCTATCACCACCGCGAGGCCGGCAGCGTTGTCGTTGAATGGGATCAGCCGGAAGCATTCCTCTGGGCCTACACCTACGATCCGGCAACCGTTGCGGAGGCCGGCATAAAGCTATGGGAATTCAGCACGGATGAAATTCTAATTCGCGCAGGAAAGGAAATTGGCTCATGGCTGCGAAGCGATCCTCAGCGGCCTCGACTTCATTTTTCTCCTTGTCGCAACTGGATGAACGATCCTGTGGGTCTCTGCAGGATCGCCGACTGCTGGCACCTGTTTTATCAATTCCATCCATGCGGCGGCGAGTGGGGGCCAATGCACTGGGGGCATGCTACCAGCCCTGACCTGTTCAGCTGGACACACATGCCGGTTTTTCTCCATCCGGAGCAGAACCTCTGGCGTCTCGGTGCGACCGGAGGCGCATTCTCCGGCAATGCATTTCAGGACAGGGACGGCAGCCTGATGTTCTTCTATACGGAACGCCTGCCCGCCTATGACCTTTTCAAAGGTTATCGAGAGATACAGAAGATCGCCCGGCCGGACCGGCGGATGATCAAGGCGGAAAGCATCTCGACCGTGCTCGAGCAGCGCCCCGAAGGAGTTGAGCACGACTTCCGCGATCCAAAGGTGTGGTGGGATGAAGCCTCCGGCGCTTATCGCATGGTGCTCGGCGCCTCTATTCATGGCGACCCGGCAGTCTTGCTTTACGGTTCGGAGAATCTGCTGGAGTGGAAATACCTGGGACCGCTCTACCGTGCACCGCCCTTCTTCCGCGAGCAGGGCGCCAGAGCAGTTGAATGCCCCGACTTTTTCCCCATCGACGGCAAATGGGTGCTGATCATGGGACTTGTCGGACACTGTGATCCTGACAGCGGGCGACACAACCTGCTCTATGGGCTCGTCGGAAGTTTCGTCGATGACCGCTTCATTCCGGACTCCGATGCGCTGCAACTCCTCGATTTCGGCAGCGACTTTTATGCGATGCAGAGCTTCGCGACGGGTGGCAGGCAGCTTTCCTTTGCGTGGCTCTTCAATTGGCAGTTCCGCAAGCCTGCCGGATCGCCGTATTCCGGCGAGTTGTCCTTACCCCGCCAGCTATCGCTGGATGCGCGCAACAGGATATGTATGAGACCCGCTGACGAAGTGGAGGAGGCCCTCACACATGCGCCTCTGCCTTCCGCTGAACCCGGCAGATATGTTCTTGACGAAGCGCCCGTCGATATCCGACTGAACGGAATGCTCGACGGAACAAGGATCACCGCGACCGAGGCCGGACGATTGTCATTTTCCATCGTGGTGGAAGATCAAAGTATCTCCGTGCAGCTGCCACAAGATGACGGATCGATCCGTTACGCCGCGATGATTGCCGATGCGACGGATCTGAGAGTCATCCACGATAAGGGCATCTTAGAGATTTTTGCTGACGGAGGAGCTGTCTGCGGCACGCGACGCAACTATCTCAACGTCAGACCGGACAAGCTTGTTATTCTGTCAAAGGCACATGTGAGCGCTTTCAGCGGGGAGTAATCGCATCATGCTGAAGTCGTTGAGGTAGCCGCAAAGTTAAGCAAAGTTGGAATGCAACACTCTCCGCATTTGATGATGCGGGAGATTGCGGACGGGACTGGTTGCATGTGCTTGATCTGAGACATCGTTTCCTATCGCACCTCGAATTCCGGATCTGTGGGAATCTGCATGGCGAGAGCGAGATGATTTGTCTGTGCGGCAAGGCCGATGATCGTCAGGAGTTCGCCATGTTGGGCATCGGTCATTCCGCGCGCCCGGGCGGCTGCGGTATGGGATTGAATGCAGTACTGGCAGGCATTGGCCGTCGACACGGCGATGTAGATCATCTCCCGCGTCAACGGATCGATGGCGCCTTCGACAGTCATGACCGATTTGAGCGTCTCCCACACCCGCTTGAGATTTGCGGGATCGTTTGCGAGAGCACGCCAGAAATTGTTGATGAAATCGGTCTTGCGTGTCGCCCTGATGTCATCAAACACGGCTTGCACGGCCGGAATGGCTGCCGCCTCTTGGTCCGACAGGAGTTTAACTGTTGCCATCGAAAGTTCCTTTCCGCGCGCCGGTCTACGGCCTCAAGCATCACTTGCTCGGCAATCCCACGCTGACGGCGGAACATACGAAGAAATGACAACGCCCGCCAGCCTCGCCTCCCGGCGAGGAAAATCGAAGATGGCCGTTTCAGGAAAACAGTCAAAATTAGAAATTATTGTCTACAGATTTTGTAGATTGTAAGGTTCCATAGCCCTGTCGACTTTCAACGATGAGATTTCGAACGCCCGATGAATCCTTCATCTGGCTCAAGCGACCTTCCGACTTCTTCCAATATCAACAGGAGATTTCCATGAGCAATCCGGTTCTCGTCAATCAGATCATTCCCGAGTCCGACGTCGTGCCGCTGACCGGCCGTGTCGGAGCCGAAATCAAGGGTATCCGCCTTGGTGGAGATCTTTCGGATGCAACGGTGACGGCCATCAATCAGCTTCTCTTGAAACACAAGGTCATCTTTTTCCGCGATCAGGGACATCTTGACGATTCCGCCCAGGAAGCCTTCGCACGCCGCCTCGGCGATCTTGTGCCGCATCCGACCCAGGGACCGGTCGCCGGCACGGCGTCCATCCTCAATCTCGATTCCAGCCGCGGCGGCGGCAGAGCGGACCAGTGGCATACCGACGTTACCTTCGTCGACGCCTATCCCAAATTCTCCGTCCTGCGCGGCGTCGTCATCCCGGCGGCCGGCGGCGACACGATCTGGTCCAATACCCATGCCGCCTATGAAAGCCTGCCGGCGCCGCTCAAACTGCTGGCGGACAATTTGTGGGCCATTCACAGCAATGCCTATGATTATGCCGCCGTTCGCCCGCGCGCCACCGCCGAAGAGAAGAAGCATTTCGAGGAAGTTTTCACCTCCACCATCTACGAGACCGAGCATCCGGTCGTGCGTGTCCATCCGGAAACCGGCGAAAGATCGCTGCTGCTCGGCAACTTCGTTCAGCGCCTTGTCGGCCTGTCGAAGAGCGACTCCGTAAAACTCTACGAGGTGTTCCAGTCCTACGTCACTGCCCCGGAAAATACCGTGCGCTGGCGCTGGAGAGCCGGCGACGTCGCGATCTGGGATAATCGCGCCACCCAGCACTATGCCGTCAACGATTATGGCGACCAGCACCGGGTCGTCCGCCGCGCCACGGTTGACGGCGATGTTCCCGTCAGCATCGATGGCCGCCGCAGCACAACCCACGTCAAGGCGGCCAAGCCGCAAGCCAAGGCGGCGTGATCGCACACATAGGAGTGTTGCCCGGCCCATGATGCGACAAGAGCTTTATGGGCCGGCCTTCGCAAGGGGAAATGAGCCGCATGCCCTACGAGAAGGAAAGCCTCTCGCTCGGCCGGGTCAGCGTTTCCGGGCGCAAGACCGCATCGAGATGCTCCTTCTGCATCAGGCCGCGCTCGAGAATGATTTCGTAGACCCCACGGCCCGAATGATGCGCCTCCAGCGCGACCTCCGTGGCATTGCGATAGCCGATATAGGGGTTCAACGCCGTCACGATGCCGATCGACTGCTCGACTGTCTGGCGCAGCCGGTCACGGTTGGCGGTTATGCCTTGAATGCAATTGGCTTCGAGCGTCAGGCAGGCATTGGTCAGGTGGCTAAGACTGCGGTAGAGACTGTAGAAGATCACCGGCTCGAAGGCGTTCAGCTGAAGCTGGCCGGCTTCCGCGGCCATGGTGATCGTCACGTCGTTGCCGATCACCTCGAAAGCGACCTGGTTGACGACTTCCGGGATGACCGGGTTGACCTTGCCCGGCATGATCGACGAGCCGGCCTGGCGCGCCGGCAGATTGATCTCGTTCAGGCCCGCACGCGGCCCCGAAGACAAAAGCCGCAGGTCGTTGCAGGTTTTGGACAGCTTGACCGCCACGCGTTTGAGCACGCCCGACAGCTGCACGAAGGATCCGCAATCCTGCGTCGCCTCCACCAGATCCGGTGAGGTCACCAGATCGACGCCGACGATATCGGACAGGCGCTCGCGCACCAGCGCCGCATATTGGGGATGGGCGGTGATGCCGGTGCCGATAGCCGTGGCGCCGAGGTTGATCTCGCGGATCAGCGAGACGGCTTCGGCAAGGCGCGCCTCGTCCTCCGCGAGCATCAGCGCGTAGGTCCCGAATTCCTGTCCGAGCGTCATCGGCACAGCGTCCTGCAATTGGGTGCGGCCCATCTTGAGGACGTCGGCGAACTCGACCGCCTTGGCCTCGAACGACCGGCGCAGGACGGCCATGGCATCGACCAGACGGTGAACGCCGATCCAGGCGGCGAGCTTCAGCGCCGTCGGATAGACGTCGTTGGTGGATTGCGAGAGATTGACATGCTCGTTCGGATGCAGGTGCTGGTAATCGCCCCTGTCATAACCCATGATTTCAAGCGCCCGGTTCGCAATCACCTCGTTGGCATTCATGTTGGTCGAGGTGCCGGCGCCGCCCTGAATGAGATCGACGACAAAGTGCTCGTGCAGCGCGCCGTCGCGAATCTCGACACAGGCGGCGATGATGGCGTCGGCGCGTGCCCGATCGAGAAGGCCGAGGCTTGCATTGGCCTGAGCCGCTGCCTGCTTGATCGCGGCGAGCGACGCAATCAGATCCGCCGATTCACGCAGGGTCTGACCGGTAATCGGGAAATTCTCCACCGCACGCAGCGTATGTACGCCATAATAGGCCGAGGCCGGCACGTCGCGATCGCCTATCAGGTCATGCTCGACGCGGATTTTCGCAATATCGGAGATAGTCATGGCTGGACTTTCAAGAAGTGGCATGCGCCCTGAGCTGCGGCGGCAGGCCGGAGAAGATGATGGGTGGAGACGCGGCGGAATGTCGTATCACGGATGTGTCATCGGGCCGAAGCCCCAGGACGGGAATCCTCTCCGTCCGGCTTCGATCCGCGCAGCGTGAACGGAAAGGAGACACCGCCGGTCGCGACACCCATCGTGTTCACGCGCTTGGGGTGATGGAAGGTCGCAAGCTGCTCGCGCAGTTCCGGCGAACCGATGCCCAGCTGGTCGAGGATTTCCGTCACGACAGCGTAGAGGATTTCGATGTTGCCATCCTCGATCTTGACCGAGATGCCGAGCGCCCCATCGGTTCCCAATCGCCTGGTGTCCTCCGAGGCGCGCACACCGATTGCGTAACTGGCATCGGCGCCGAGCTTGCCGATCAGCGCGCCCTTGAACGCGCGCATCAACACCGTGCAATAGCGCCCCTCGCCCGCGACCAGTTCAGGGTATCGCGCCATCGCCCGGAAAATGCGCGCCAGCGCTGCGTCTCGCCTCGACAAACCCTCCTGCACCTCGCCCCGATCCGCGGCCGAAGCAAGCTTGGCATAGAGGCGCGCCAGACGGTCCAACGGAAAGGCGGGCGTCGGCAGATTGCATCCGTCGATCCCCCACTCGACATCCTGCAGGTCCAGATCGCAGATCTCGGCGACCGTACGCTTCACGATCACCTGCATCGGATGATCCGGCAGGTGATAGTCGTCGGCGTCCGCGCCGATGGCCCGGGCGCCTGCAATCATTCCAACGTGTTTTCCCGAACAGTTGCTGCAGACCGCCGTCGGCGTATAATCCTGCCTGATCCAGGCGCGGTTCACGGTTTCGGACAAGGAAGGATGGCCGCCGCAACGAAGATCGGCCTCGTCGGCCTGGATCTTCGCCAGCATGGTCCGCGTCTGCGCGATGTGCCGCTCTTCGCCGCTGTGGGAAGCACACATCAGCGCCAGATCGGCATCATCGAAGCCGTAACGCTCGATCCCGCTCGTTTCCAGGATGGCGAGCGCCTGGGCCGGCTTGGCGGCAGACCGGGCAAGCGTCAGGCGCGTCGGGTTTCCCAGCGCATAAAGCAGCCGGCCTTCTGCATCGACGACCGCCGCATGGACGCGGTGACGGTTCTCGACGATGCCGCCACGGTCGGTGACGACGAAATCCTCACTCGGGATCATTTCTCTCTCCATTGAAGCGGCCCCGGCGGCATTCGGCGCCGAGGCAAGCCTTGCTGTCGCGCCGGTCAGGCCAGATCGAAACCGCCGCGATCGTCGCCTTGTTCGGCCGCGATCATGTGGATGCGCTCCCGCATCAGAAGCCAGCCGACCACCAGCGCCGGAATGATCAGCAGCAGCGACGCGACCGTGTAGGTGCCGACCGGATAATCCAGCGCCATCAGGATCACGACGACCACCAGGAAGCCGAGCGTCAGCACGCCGGTGTAGGGCGCGCCGAACATCCGGAATTCGGGCCGCGCCAGCTTGCCCTGACGCGACAGGTGCCACAGCTTGAGCTGGCACAGAACAATGACGCCCCATGCCGCGATGATGCCGAGCGCAGCGACATTCAAGCCGATCTCGAACGCTTCTGCCGGAACGACGGCGTTGAGCACGACGCCGAAGGCGGTCACGACAGCCGTCACTGCAATGCCGCCATAGGGCACGCCGGATCTGTTCATCTTGGCCAGGGCGGCCGGCGCCGAGCCCGAAATCGCCATGGAATGCAGGATGCGGCCGGTCGAATAAAGGCCGGCATTGAGCGACGACAGGACGGCGGTCAACACGACGAGGTTCATGACGACATCGGCGCCTTCAACGCCGATCTTGCCGAAGAAGGTGACGAACGGGCTCTCGCCGCCCTTATAGGCGGTATAGGGCAGCAGCAGCGACAGCAGCAGAACCGAGCCCACATAAAAGACCACAAGACGCAACACGACCGTCCGGATTGCTCGGGGCATGACCTTGCGCGCATTTTCGGTTTCGCCCGCGGCGGTGCCGATCAGCTCGATCGAGGCATAGGCGAAAACCACGCCCTGGATCACGACAAGCGCGGGCAGGATTCCGTTCGGGAACATGCCGCCGAAGTCGACAATCGTATTGAGCCCCGGAGCGTGGCCGTCGATCGGCGTGCCGGTCACAACGAAGTAGACCCCGACAAGCAGGAAGACGACCAAAGCGAGAACCTTGACGAGGCTGAACCAGAATTCCAGTTCGCCGAAAACCTTTACGGACAGAAGGTTCATGGCGAGAACGAGGACCAGCGCCGCCAGCGCAAAGACCCACTGATCGATCATGGCGATCCATGGAACGTAGGCCTTGAAGAAATTCATGTAGAGAGCCACGGCGGTGACATCGGCGACCGCCGTCATCGCCCAGGTCAACCAGTAGAGCCAGCCTACCGCGAAGGCGAGCTTTTCACCGTAGAATTCACGGGCATAGGAAACGAACGAACCGGAGGTCGGGCGGTGCACGATCAGTTCGCCGAGCGCCCGGAGAACGAGGAACGCGAAAAAGCCGCACAAGGCATAGACCAGCACAAGCGCCGGACCGGCAGCGGCAAGCCGTCCGCCCGCGCCCAGAAACAGCCCGGTGCCGATCGCTCCGCCGATGGCGATCATCTGGATCTGCCGCGGCTTCAGCGCCTTTTTGTAACCGAGATCCTCCTCTGCGAAAATCTGGCCATCGGCCTCGGTTCTGGTGGATTCCATCACTGTCATTTCTCCTCCCTCTCCTGGGTTCGGCAGCCTCCCCGGCCGCCCCTCCGCGCAGCTTCGACAACATGTCAATCTGCTATGCGGTCTGACAGGTTCAGCGAATAAATGGAAACGTACACCTCCGTCAAGCTCCTTCGTTCGAGGATGTGTATAAATGGAATTCGGTTCGCCCATCGGGCAGCTACCGATGCGGACGCAACGGTGTGTAGAAGGCTCCGATACGTTGGCGCCGCTTAGCGCGGTTCGGCGCCGATGATGCGATTGACCGCCGCCTCCACCTTTTGGAGATGGGTTTCCATGGCGGCCCGGGCTTCGATGTCCGAGCCTGCGCGGATGGCCTCGACGATTGCGCGATGCTCGTCGTTCGACTCCTGCCGCCGCGGCCCCAACACCGTTAGAAGGCCGGATTGCTGCGCCATCGCCTCCCGAACCTCATCGACGATATCGCGGAAGACGGCATTCTTCGATGCCGCAGCAATCAGTCCATGAAACTCCGAATCCAGCTGCACCCAGGCCTCGGTATTGTCCTCCTGCTCCATCTCGTCGCAAAGGCCAAGCAATCCGCACAGTTCGTCATCGTTTCGACGCAGCGCCGCCCAGCCGGCGGCCGTCACCTCGACGTGAGGCCGCGCCTCCATGAGATCACGCGCCGAATAATCGCCGTAACTGATGTCTCCGTCGCCGGCAGCCGCAAGCACATATGTGCCGCTGCCCGTTCGTGTCTCCGTCAGCCGCAAAATCTGCAGCGAGCGCAGCGCCTCCCGGACGATCGGGCGGCTGACGCCATATTTTGCAGCGAGCTTGGCTTCTGACGGAAGTTTCGAACCGGCGGCGAAACGGCCGGAAAGGATCAGGCTGCGCAATTCCTCGAACACAAGTTCCGAGGCGCTTTTGCGACTGAGGGTCGCGGAATCGGACAGCCAGTTTTCTAGATCGTTCATCGCTTGCATTCGATCGGCCGCACGGGACATCCGGGCGTAAATTTGAAATCATGCCTTCTGGGCAGTTCGCCTTTCATCGGTAATCCCGATGATGGAGCGCTTGACCTCCAGCAGGTGCTCTGCCATTGCCGCCCGCGCATCCTGCTCGCTGCCTGCAGCAACTGCCTCCAGAATTCGGCGGTGCTCCGCATTGGACCTTTGGCGCCGCCCGCGAACATGCTCGACCAGTTCCGACTGCGTCGAGAGCGCGCCGCGAACATCGGCGACGACTTTCCGGAAGATCGCATTGCCTGAAGCCTCCGCGATTTCTCCATGAAAGGCCGCGTCCATCCGCACCCATTTCTGGACATCCTCCTCCTCATCCATTCGGTCGCACAAGGATGTCAGCCGGGCCAGCTGCTCGCCCGAACGACGCAATGCCGCCCAGCCGGCTGCCGGGATTTCAATGCAGGGCCGCGCTTCCATCAGGTCGCGGGCGGAATAGGCGCCGCCGCCGAGCTGCCGCGCGGGGCTGTCCGAAACGATGAAGGTGCCCCGGCCGGTTCGGGTTTGCGTGAAGCCCAGCGTCTGCAGGGAGCGAAGCGCTTCACGCACGATCGCCCGGCTGATGCCGTAGCGTTCGGCCAGTTGCACCTCCGAGGGAAGACGGCTTCCGAGCGGCAGTTTCTGATCCACAATGGCCGTGCGGATATCTTCGAAGACCGCTTCGGCAGCGTTTCTTCGGTTGATTTCGTTCTTCTCCGACAGCCCTGAATCCATATCCCGCATCGAACGACGATGCGTGTTAACCAGAGAGCTGTCAAGCAACCGGACAGGTGCGAGCCTGCCTCGTGTGCGGCCTATGCGAGCCGCCTACCAGAGCTTCATATGCCGATTGACATCTTTGTAGAGCAGGTAGCGGAAGCGGCCGGGACCGCCGGCGTAGCAGGCCTGCGGGCAGAAGGCGCGCAGCCACATGAAATCGCCGGCTTCGACCTCGACCCAATCCTGGTTCAGGCGATAAACCGCCTTGCCTTCCAGCACATAGAGGCCGTGCTCCATGACGTGCGTTTCCATGAAGGGGATCACCGCACCCGGCTCCAGCGTCACGATATTGACATGCATGTCGTAGCGCACATCGGCCGGATCGATGAAGCGGGTCGTGCCCCAGCGGCCGTCGGTGTCGGGCATGGCCTGGATCGGATGGTCATCCTCATGCGTAAAAATTGCCGGCGGCGGCTCCAGCCCCTCGACTTCCTGGAATGCCTTCCGGACCCAATGGAAGATCGCCGCGGTCGAACCATCATTTTTGAGGCGCCAAGCCGAGCCGGCCGGAAGATAGGCGAAGGAACCGGCGCGCAGCGCATGGCTGACGCCCTCGAGCTCAACCGTCATGCCGCCTTCGACGACGAAGAGCACCGCTTCGGCTCGTTTGTCGGGCTCCGGCCGGTCGCTTCCGCCGCCCGGCTGAACTTCCATCACATACTGCGAGAAGGTTTCGGAGAAACCGGAAAGCGGCCGTGAGAGCACCCATGCCCGCGTTCCCGTCCAATGCGGAAGGAGGCTCGTGACAATATCGCTCATGACGCCGCGGGGGATGACCGCGTAAGCCGTGGTGAAAACGGCCTTACCGGAAAGCAGTTGGGTCTGCGGCGGCAGGCCGCCGAGCGTCGAAAAATACTCTGTCTTGTTCATCGGTGCGGCTTTCCAAGCATTTGTCTCCGCATCTGCTTTATGCGCCGCTGATCCGTTAGGCAACTCCCAGCCCGGACGAGCGCTCGGCCATGACCAGATGGCCCGGCCCGACCTCGCGATAGGAGGCTATCGGAGGGGCGTAGTCGACCGGGCGCATCGGGCTCTTGATCTCGTCGTTCGCCGCCATCCGCTTCTCGTGGCGGCGGTCGGGATCTGGCACCGGCACGGCGGCGATAAGCTTCTTGGTATAGGGATGCTGCGGATTTTCGAAGACGGCGGCGCGCGGGCCGATCTCGACGATCTCGCCGAGATACATCACCGCCACGCGGTGGCTGACGCGCTCGACCACCGCCATGTCATGCGAGATGAACAGGAAGGCGAGGTTGAGACTCTGCTGCAGATCCAGCATCAGGTTGATGACCTGCGCCTTGATCGAGACGTCGAGCGCCGAGACGCTTTCGTCCGCTACGATCACCTTCGGCTGCAAGGCAAGCGCGCGGGCGATGCAGATGCGCTGGCGTTGGCCACCGGAAAATTCATGTGGGTAGCGCGCCGCCATATCCGCGGACAGGCCAACCTTCACCAGCAGGTCGGCGACGACCTCCCTTGCCTGTTTCGCATTGCCCATCCGGTGTTCGAGATAGGGTTCGGCGATCGCAGCCCCCACCGTCATGCGCGGATTGAGGCTGGCGAAGGGATCCTGGAAGATCATCTGCACGGATTTGCGCATCTCGCGCAGCTCCTTCCTGTCGAGGCCGAGCACCTGCCTGCCCTCGACGAGAACGGAACCCGCCTGCGGCTCGATCAGGCGCATGATGGCTCGCCCCGTCGTCGATTTGCCACAGCCGGATTCGCCGACGAGCGACAACGTCTCGCCGGCATGAAGATCGAAGGAGACGTTTTCGACCGCGTGCACGCGGCTGGTCAGCCGGCCGAAAAGGCCGGAATGGATGTCGAAGCGCTTGGTGAGGTTCTTCACCTGCAGGACGGGCCTTGCCGCGACCGTATCGGCAGCCTCGGCGGGAATGTCCGATTCGCCCGTCGCGGTGTTAACCACGGGAAAGCGCAGCGGCCTCTGCCGGCCCTGCATCGAGCCGAGCACCGGCACGGCGGACAACAGCGCCCTTGTGTAGGGATGTTTGCCGCGGTGAAAGATATCGGCAGTGGCGCCGCTTTCCACCTGTTCGCCGCGATACATCACCACGGTCCTGTCGGCGATCTCGGCGACGACGCCCATGTCATGGGTGATGAAGAGAACAGAAGTCCCCTCCTCTTCCTGCAGCAGCTTGATGAGATCGAGGATCTGCCCCTGGATCGTCACGTCGAGTGCGGTCGTCGGCTCGTCGGCGATCAAGAGCTTCGGCCGACTGGCGAGCGCCATGGCGATCATCACCCGCTGGCGCATGCCGCCGGAAAAACGATGCGGATATTCGTCGAAGCGCGAGGCGGCCGAGGGGATACGGACCTTTTCCAGCAGCCTGATCGTCTCGGCCCTGGCATCGGCCTTGCTCATTGCGGAATGGCAGAGCAGCGCTTCGGAGATCTGATCGCCGATGGTGAAGAGCGGATTGAGCGAGGTCATCGGCTCCTGGAAGATCATCGCCACCTCATTGCCGCGCACCTGCCGCATCGCATGTTCCGGCAGGGCCAGCAGGTCGCGGCCGCCGAGCATGACGCGGCCCTCGATGCGGCTCGTCTCCGCCTGCAGCAGCCGCATGATCGAAAGCGAGGTGACGCTCTTGCCCGAGCCGGATTCGCCGACGATCGCCACAGTTTCACCGGGCGCGACGGTGAAGGAAACGTCGCGCACGACCGGTTTCCAGGCGCCGTCGACCAGGAAGGACGTGGTCAGCCGGTCGACGGAAAGAACGGGGCTCAATGTCTCGATCGGCAGGGCTTGGGCGTTGGCCATATCGGCTCCTCTTGCGGCGGATGAGAACGGCCGATCAATCCGGCCAGCGCAGCAATCCGTCGAAACGGTGCCGGCTGCGGTTTTCGATCGGTGTGGCGATGATCTCGTTGGAGGCGCGCGCCTTGTCGAGTTCCTCAGCGAGGCGGTTTGCGACGATGACCTCCTCGCCCGGATGCAGGTTGCAGGGGTCGAGATAGAAATAGCGGTGCTCCACCTCATGATCGCGCACGATGATCGGCGGACTGCCCTTGGCGAGCGCATCGGCCAGATCCCAGGCGGTGATATGCGCCTCTTCGGGATCGACGATGAGGCGCAGCCGATCGAGCGGATTGTTGGTCGGGTCGGGCTCGATCAGGGCGGTGACGCCCCGACGGCCGTCGAGCGTCTTCTTCCAGAGATTGAGATAGCCGGTCTCGCGCTCGCGGATGCCGGCATGATCGCGCCTTTCCCACGCCTCCAGCGCCGCCATGACGCCGAAGATACTTTCCTTGCCGACCTTCATGCCGCGGCCGATCCCCATATTCTGCAGGAAGGCGTGCCGCACCAGTTCCTTGCTGCCGGCGACGATGCCCGAGGTCGGGCCGCCGAGAAACTTGTGGCCGGAATAGAGCGCGATATCGGCCCCCTGCTCCAGGAAGGTCCTCAGGTCATATTCCGAGGCCGCATCGACGATGACGGGAATGCCCCTGGCATGGGCGATCTCGATAAATTCCTTGAGGTTCAGCAGGCCATAATCGACGACATGGTGGGAAACGACATAGACGGCAGCAGCCGTCTTGTCGGTGATCGCCCTTTCCATGTGGAAACGATGCGTCGAGGTCGCCTGTCCCACAAGCACCACCTTGCCGCCGGCAAGCCGGATCGCCTGGTCGACCGGCGCGCCGTAGCTTACCATATGGCCCATCTGCACCAGCACCTCGTTCCTCTCCGGCACGGCGTCCGGCAGTTTCTCGATCGCCAACAGATTGTCGCCGGTGATTGCGCCGGCGACGGCAAGCGAAATTCCGGCCGAGCAGGAGGCGGTGACGAAACCCGCCTCGCCGCCGGTCAGCCGGGCGATGACGCTGCTTGCCTTGCGCTGCAAGTCGTTAATTTCGACGAAGTGCGGCAGGATCGCTGTCATCGCCTCGATCGCCTGCGGAACGACGATCGAGGCGCCGAGGCTGGTCATCGTGCCGGACACATTGATGACGGGACGAAGGCCGAGCGAAGGTCTGATATCATCGGGCATGAAGATCTCCGGAAGTCTGGGAGGAAGGGCAGAACATGGCGCTGCCATGTGGCAGTGTCGAGCAGCCGGGGGAAGGATGCGTGCTTAAATAGAAAAAAGTCATCCGAAGACCACTCTAAACACGAAAACACGTTCAGCAATGCAGGGCGACGATGGCCTCGATCTCAACGGTGATATTGCCGGGCAGCGAGCCGAAGCCGACGGCCGAGCGGGCATGTTCGCCGGCTGCGCCGAACACGGCGATCAACAGATCCGAGCAGCCGTTGATGACGCTCGGATGATCCTCGAACTCGGGCACGGCATTGACCATGCCGAGCAGCTTGACCACCCGCCTGACGCGGGAGAGATCGCCAAGCGCCTCATGCATGACGGAAAGCAGGTTGATGCCGGTCAGCCGCGCATGCCGGTAAGCTTCCTCGACACCAACGCTGCCGCCGACCTTGCCGGCATGCAGGAAGCCATCGGCCTCGCGCGGCCCCTGGCCTGACAGATAGAGCATGTTGCCTTCTATCACATGCGTCACGAAATTGGCGATCGGCGGCGGTGGCGGCGGCAGCGTTATGCCGAGCGCGGCTAACCGTTGGTAAGGCGAGTTCTCGACCTTGCCGGCGGCGGCGGGGAACTGATTCACGCGAACTCCTGTCATGCGAATTTCGATTGGCGGATTTGGATTGGGCGACCTCTGGTCGGCGGATTAAAGGTCCTTGCGAAGTCTTGGATCGAGCATGTCTCTCAGGCCGTCGCCGACCATCTGCAGCGACAGCACCGAGAGGACGATCGCCACGCCGGGGAAAGCCGTCATCCAATCGGCCTGCCCGATATATTGCCGACCGGCAGCGATCATCGTTCCCCAGGTCGGCACTTCGGGGCTGACGCCGAGGCCGAGGAAGGAGAGGCCGGCTTCGGCAAGCATAGCGCTGGCAAAGAGGAAGGTGGCCTGTACCAGGATCGGCGACAGCAGATTGCGCAACACGTGTCGGGTCATGATATGGAAGGTCGAGATGCCAAGCGCCCTCGCCACCTCGACATAGGGCAGCTCGCGGATGACAAGCGTCGAGGCACGGACGATACGGGCAAGGCGCGGCGAGTAGACGATCGACAGCGCAATGATGACCGTCGTCAAGGACGGGCCGAGAGCGGCGACGAGGGCGATGGCGAGCAGGATATCCGGAAAGGCCATCATCGCGTCGATCAGCCGGGCGATCGGCGTATCGAGCTTTTGAAAGAAGCCGGCAAGCAGGCCGAGCGTCACGCCGATGGCGGCCGACAAGGCCACAACAGCCGCACCGACGAGCAGCGACAGGCGGCCGGCGAAAATCGTGCGCGAGAAGACGTCGCGGCCGAACTCGTCAGTACCGAAAAAGAAGATCTCGCTCGGCGGCTTCAGCCGGTTGACGATGGAAAGCTTCGACGGCGAATAGGGCGCGACGAGCGGCGCGAAGACTGCGAGCAGCACGAAGACCACCAGGATCAGCAGGCCGAAGGCCACTGTCCTGCGCTTCATGAGGCGGCGGACGAACTTGCTGCCTTCGCTTTCGACAGGTTTGATTGCGACATCCGCCATCAGTAGCGCACCCTCGGATCGACCAGCAGGTAGAGCATGTCGATCGCAAAATTGATCAGCACGTAGAGGGCGGCGATGACGAGCAGCGCCCCCTGGATGACGGGATAGTCGCGGCGCAGCACCGCCGAGACCACGAGATTGCCAACCCCGGGCAAGCCGAAGACGGTTTCGGTGACGACAGCGCCCGAGATCAGCACGGCGGCGGTCAGGCCGAGCACCGTCAGGATCGGGATCAGCGCATTCTTCAGAGCGTGCTTGAGGATGACCTTACGCTCGATTAGCCCCTTGGCGCGCGCCGTGCGGATATAATCGTCGCCGAGCACATCGAGCATCGAGGCACGGGTGAAGCGCAGGATCAGCGCCGAAGAGACGATGCCGAGCGCAAAGGCCGGCAGCGTCAGATGATACATCCGGTCGATGAAAGTCGAGCCCGGGCCGCCATAGCCGGAGACCGGGAAGAGATTGAATCGGACAGCGAAGAACTGCATCAGGATGAGACCGAGCCAGAAGCTTGGAATACTGGCGGCGAACATGGCGAGGGTCGTTGCCGCCTGATCAATGAAGGAACCACGCCGATAGGCGGCATAGATGCCGATCGGCAGGGCGATGATGCTGGCGATGGCAAGCGAAAACAGCGTCAGGAAGAAGGTCGGTTCGGCCCGGTCGACGAGTGCTACAGTGACCGGCATGTTGAGGAAGATCGACTGGCCGAGATCCCCCTTCAGCAACTGGCCGATATAATAGACATATTGCAGCCCGAGCGACTGATCGAGGCCGAGCCGAGCTCTCAGATCGGCAATATCCTGCGGCGTCGCATCGGGGCCGAGCATGACGGCGGCTGGATCACCCGGCGTCACGCGCACGATGACGAAGACGATCGTGACGACCAGGAACATCACGACGATCATGCCGAACAGGCGTTGGAGGATGTAGCGTATCATGAATGCCGGCCTTCAATCCCTTGCAGATGCGGCAGAAAAGATGACCGGTACCGGTCCCGAAGGGCGGCACCGGCGGTGTTGCTTACTTCTTGATCGAGGCGTTCCAGAAATATGGCCACGGAGCCGGATCGACGCCTTCGAGCTTGATCGACTTCGCCGAGACGGCGTTGAAATCGCCGATCTTCATGAAGGGTGCGTCTGTATAAACGGCCTTCTGGACATCGGCCCAGAGCGCCACGCGCTTCTTCGGATCGACTTCGGAGGTGAAGGCATCGACCGCGGCCTTGCGGGCCGGCGTGTCCCACCAGCCGGGCGAACTCGTCGACAGCGAGCCGATGAGCGCCGGCTCCGGCAAGAAGGGGCTGTGGGTAATGTAGATATCCCAAAGCTTCGGATCGGTGCGACGCTGGGTTAGCGTCGCCCAGTCCACGACCTGCATATCGACGGTGAAGCCTGCAAGTTTCAGATATTCGGCGGCGACCTGCGCCATCTTGTAATGGAACTCGTATTGGCGGCTGGTCAGGATGCGGATCGGCTCGCCATTGTAGCCGGCTTTCTTGGCGGCAGCGGACGCCCCTTCCGGATCGGCGACATTATAGGCGCCCTCGGCGCCGGCATCGGTCGACCAGGCAAAGGACTTCGGGTAGATGGCCCCGTCGAGCGCATAAAAATCCCTGCTGCCGAAGGCCGCCGCCAGCATGTCTTCCATGCTGAGCGCCTGCCGGATCGCCTTGCGCACCTCGACGTTGGCAGCAGCACCTTCCTTGGTGTTGAAGACGAAGACAGGATAACCGAAGGGCTTCAGCATTACCGGTTGCGAGGCGGTCGAGGCTTTCAGCTTGTCGTAGGATTCGACAGGAATCGAGTCGACATAATCATACTGGCCGGAAACGGCGGCCTCGACGCGGGTGTTCGGGTCCGGCACCGGCACAAAGCGGATTTCATCAAGATATTGATGACGCGCGCCGCCATAGCCATCGCTCTCGCCGCTGCGTGGCTTGTACCCATCGAAGCGGACAAGCTGGATATACTGGTCGGCTTTCCGTTCCTTCAGCATATAGGGACCGGTGCCGATGAACTCCTTCATCGGCTCGTCCTGCTTTTCGGACGGGATGATGATGGCCGCCGAATTGTTGAAGGCAAGCAGCGAGGTCAACGGCGCATAGGGCTGCTTCAGCGTGATCGTAACCGTCGAAGGATCGGTAGCCGCGATCTTGTCGATAAAGCCGGCCACCTGCTTGCCCCGCGAGGCGATCTTCATCCAGCGGGTAAGCGAAGCGACCACATCCTCGGACGTCATATCGGTATTGTCGTGGAACTTGACGCCAGTCCTGAGCTTGATCGTATAGGTTTTGCCGTCGGCGCTGATCTCGGGCAGGCTTTCGGCGAGAAGCGGCGTGACGTTCCAGCTCTTGTCGAAAGTGTAGAGCGTCTCGAAAATATGCTGGGTGACGATGCCGACGAGATCGGCCGTCGACGACATCGGATCGAGCGTCGGCGGCTCGCCGATCGTCGCGACATTGATGACGCCGCCCTTTTCCTGGGCAAGCAGGGTCGAAGGCAGGGCGACGAACGCGGTTCCGAGAAGGAATGCGACGAATGTTTTCATATGAGAGCTCCCGATTTAGTTCCACAATTATGTAATTCATCTTTTTGTAACAGAATAGAAGCTGGAGCTATCGTGTCAAGCATGAGTGGTCGATTATGCAGCCGCGGATAGCGCGTTGCCGGAAAAGCACCATCTTCAGCTGCGCTAGTTCTCCGCACGGGGCCTGCGTGGTACGCCAAGTGAGACGACTGCCCTGCGGCAAGATTAAAGGAAGGGAGAAGCGAATGAGCATCGACTTCAATGACGGGAAATGGCTGAACGAGCCGGGCAGCTGGCACGCCGACGAAACCGGCCTGACGATGACGACAGGCGAAAAGACCGATTTCTGGCGCGAGACCTATTACGGCTTCACCCGCGACACCGGCCACTTCCTCGCCTTTCCCACCGGCGACAGCTTCACCGCACAGATCCGCGCCCAGGGCGAATTCCGCACCCTCTACGATCAGGCAGGCCTGATGGTACGCATCGACGAGAGCCGCTGGGTGAAAACGGGCGTCGAATTCACCGACGGAGAAGCCTTCCTCAGCACCGTCGTCACCGACGGAAAGTCAGACTGGTCGGTGTCGCAGCCCTTCAAGGAATTGGAGGATTTCCGCATCCGTGTGACGGTCGCAAACGGCGCCGTGCGCATCCAGGGCTCCCGCGACGGTAGCCGCTGGCCGTTGCTGCGGTTAGCACCCTTCCCGGCTGCCGATCGCTATGAGGTCGGGCCGACAGCCTGTACGCCGGAGCGAAGTGGTTTGAGGGTTCGATTTTCGGAGTTTTCAATCAGCCCGGCGATTACGACGGGGCTGCATGATTTGAGTTAGGCAAAATTGGATGCCGTCAGGATTGCGCTGGGAAGGCCTCCAGCAATGTCCACGCCCAAGGGCAGCCGCTCCGAAATACCGGAATACTCACTTTCGGAGTGACAGCCGCGCCATTCTCTGCGAAAAAGAGCGTGATGAGAGACAGGGGCGTTCGTCGACAGACGGGCTGAGAAGAACCCTTCGAACCTGAACCGGATAATGCCGGCGGAGGGAGTCGCTCGGGGCATCGCCGTAAGAGCAGCGCCCCGCGCCCGCCCCCGCCTGAAAGGGGCACCATGCAGAGCAAGATCACGTCGGGAGCCATGCTGAAGGCGATGCGCGAAAAGCCGCCGCTCGTTCAGTGCATCACCAATTATGTCGCGATGAATATCGCGGCCAACGTCCTGCTGGCCGCGGGCGCTTCGCCCGCCATGGTGCATGCCGCCGAAGAAGCCGGCGAATTCGCCGGCATCGCCAATGCTTTGACCATCAACATCGGCACGCTCTCGACGCAATGGCTCGAAGGCATGCAGGGGGCTGCCAAGGCCGCCAATGCGGCGGGCAAACCCTGGGTGCTCGATCCGGTGGCCCATTACGCCACGGGCTTCCGCCGTGCCGCGTTGGCCGACCTTCTGGAGCTTCGCCCGACGATTATCCGCGGCAACGCCTCCGAGATCATCGCGCTTGCCGGCGGCGAGAGCCGTGCTCAGGGCGTCGACAGCCGCGATCCAGTCGAACAGGCGGAGGGTTCGGCACGGCGGCTGGCGGAGAGGCAGCGGGCCATCGTCGCCGTCACCGGTGCTGTCGATTTCGTCACCGATGGCGCAAGGGCAGTCCGTATTGCGGGCGGATCGGCCCTGATGCCGCAGGTCACCGCGCTCGGCTGCTCGCTCACCTGCCTCGTCGGCGCCTTTGCCGCGACCGCGCCCGAAGATCTCTTCGGCGCGACTGTCGCCGCGCTTGCGACCTTCGCCGTCGCCGGCGAAGATGCAGCGCTCGGCGCCGCCGGCCCGGGCTCCTTTTCCTGGCGCTTCCTCGATGCGCTGGCTGCGATCGACGCCGAAACGCTCGATGCCAGGGCAAGGGTATCGGTCGCATGAAGCGCTTCGACCTTTCGCTCTACCTCGTTCTCGATCCTGATCTCTGCGTCGGGATCGGGATGGTCGAGACCGCGCGCCTTGCCGTTGCCGGCGGCGCGACGATGGTGCAACTGCGCGACAAACAGGCCGGCACGGCCAGGATGATCGAGACCGGCCGCGCCTTGAGAGAGGCGCTCGTTGGAACCGACGCCCTGCTCATCGTCAACGACGATGTCGAGGCGGCCATCGCCATCGGCGCCGATGGCCTGCATATCGGCCAGGAGGATATGGATGCGCGCACGGCGCGCGGGATGATCGGACCCGGGATGATCCTCGGCCTCTCGGTCGAGACCGAGACACTTGCCGCTGCCGTCGATCCCGGTCTCGTCGATTATGCCGGCGTCGGACCGGTGTTTGCGACGCCGACCAAGGCCGATCACAAGCAGCCGATCGGCTTTGATGGGCTTGCTAGGCTGGTGACGGCCTCGCCGGTGCCGTCCGTCGCCATCGGCGGCCTCAAGGCGGAGCATGTGGCCGAAGTGTTTGCAGCCGGCGCCGAAGGGTTAGCCGTTGTCTCCGCCATTGCGGGCACGTCGGACCCCGAAGCGGCCGCCCGCCGCATCGCCGCAGAAATCCGAAAGGTCCGCCCATGATCCGCAACGTTCTCTCCATCGCCGGCTCCGACCCCTCGGGCGGCGCCGGCATCCAGGCCGATCTCAAGGCGTTTTCCGCCCGCGGCGTCTACGGCATGGCGGTGCTGACGGCGCTGACGGCGCAGAATACCCAAGGCGTCAGCGGCGTGCATCTGGTGCCGCCGCAATTCGTCGCCGACCAGATCGATGCCGTCTTCGCCGACGTGCGAGTCGACGCCGTCAAGATCGGCATGATCGCCAATGCCGGCATAGCCGAGGCTGTCGCCGCAGCCCTTGCCGATCGACGGGGAATCCCCATCGTTCTCGACCCGGTGATGATCGCCAAGGGTGGGGTCGCCCTGCTCGCACCCGAAGCGGTCGACGTGCTGACCCGGCGGCTGCTGCCGCTAGCAACCCTCCTGACCCCGAACCTGCCCGAGGCCGCGGCCCTGTTGCACCAGCCGGTCGCGACCAATCGCGATGAGATGGCGGCGCAGGCCGAGCGGCTGCGCGCGCTTGGCCCCGCCGCCGTATTGGTCAAGGGTGGCCATCTCGGCAGCGACGAGAGCCCAGACGTGCTTGCCACGGCCGACGGCCTGCACTGGTTCGAGGCCAGGCGAGTGCCGACGAAAAATACGCACGGCACTGGCTGCACGCTCTCCAGCGCACTGGCCGCCGAGCTTGCCAAGGGCGCATCGGCCGAGCAAGCCGTCGCCATTGCGAAGGATTACCTTGCCGATGCAGTCGCCGCCGCCGGCAGTCTCACTGTCGGCTCCGGACATGGCCCGGTGCAGCATTTTCATGCGCTTTGGAAGCACGGCGAATAACCGATCCCGCCGAAACGCGCAGGCTCAGGATTACGAGAGAAAAACGGCCCGGCCTCCCCCGGGCCGTTTTCATTCGCGCCAGCCGGCGCTGATCCGAAGCTGGGCGCACCGCTCCGTTTGAAAAATCCCCGTTGACAAGGCCAGTTAGATAGCCAAGTCTATGACATTAAACGGATATATATTCCGCTATAAAGGAATACCTGGAGGAGAGACAGGTGCCAGACCTGCTTGTGAGCTTATATTCCAACAGGCTCGCCGACCTGAAAGAGCGGGCCGACAATGTCCGCGCCTCCATTCGTCCGGCTCTTCCTCCAGAATTGCACCTAGTCGTCAACTGGGTTCGCGAACGATTCAGCGAGAAATGGGCAAGCGAGGTTTCGGTTGCTTTTTCCCGCCAACCCGTCGCCTGCCAGATTGCCATCGACGGCGGCAAGCTGCTCGGCTTTGCCTGCTATGACACGACGGCCCGCGGCTTCTTCGGCCCAACCGGCGTCGATCCCGAGGCGCGTGGCAAGGGCATCGGTCTCGCGCTGTTTTCCGCCTGCCTTCAGACGATGAAGACGCTCGGCCATGCCTATGCCTTCATCGGCGATGCCGGGCCTGTCGATTTCTACGCCAGCACCGCGGGTGCGATCGCCATCCCTGCCCCCGACAAGGGCATTTACGAAGGCATGCTGCGAAGCGCGCCGAAATGACCAGCTGATACCGGAGTTCCAGAAGTGTCCTCGACCCCGCTCGCCCTTTTTGTCGGTCTCCCGAACCCTGCGATTTCGGACGACGAATTCGCCCTGTTTCGCGAGACCAATCCGCTCGGCCTGTTCGTCGGCCGGCGCAATCAGCGCGAGCCGGAGCAGACAAAGCGGCTGATCGAACGCTTCCGCGAAGCCGTCGGCCGAGAGGATGCGCCCGTCTTCACCGACCAGGAAGGCGGCCGCGTCCAGCATCTCGACGCCGGTCCCTGGCCGCTCTTCCGCAGCTTCGGCCAGTTCGCCGAACTGGCCCGCCGCGATTTCGATCTCGGCCAAAAAGCACTGCGCCTTTCCTCCCAGGCCATGGGCGCGATGATGACGGAACTCGGCCTTTCCAGCGGCTGCTCGCCCGTTCTCGACCTCGTCTTTGAGACGACGAGTGCGGTCATCGGCGCCCGCTCCTTCGGCCCCGATCCCGACTTCATCGCTGCCCTCGGCCGCGAGGTGGTCGACGGGCTGCTAGAGACCGGCAACATGCCGGTCATGAAGCATATTCCCGGCCACGGCCGCGCCACGCTCGACTCCCACAAGGAGCGTCCGGTCGTGGATGCCAGCCGTGAGACGCTCACCGCCACCGATTTCAAGCCTTTCGTCGCACTGAAGGATACGCCCTGGGCCATGGTCGCCCATGTCGTCTACTCGACCTACGATGCCGAATTGCCGGCATCCGTCTCGCCTGTCATGCACGACGTGATCCGCAAAGAGATGGGTTACGAGGGCGTGCTGATCTCCGACTGCATCTTCATGCAGTCGCTCACGGCCACCTTGCCGGAACGCGTTGCCCAAGTCCTCGATGCGGGCTTCGATATCGCCCTCCACAGCCACGGAGACGTCAGGGAAAGCGAAGCCGCCGCCAAGGCCGCCCGCCCGCTGACGGACGCCGCGCTGAAGCGTATCGCCGCCGGCAAAGCCCGCCTCGGCAATCTCAAGATCGACGTCCGCGCCGCCCATGCCGAGGTGGAAGATATGTTTGCCAGCGTGCCGGCCGCCTGACCGGCAGATCATTTTTCACGCATAAGAAAAGGGGAATGGAACATGAAAAAATATCTATTTGCAGCCGCCGCACTGACGCTGCTTTCGGGATCCGCCATGGCGCAGGCGATCCTGACGGCGAATATCGAACCGGCCACGACCTGGGTTCGCAACTTCAACCCGTTCAACCAGACCTCGGCGCGCCAATCGACGCTCGATTTCATCTATGAGCCGCTGGTTATTTTCAATCGCTTCGACAGCAACAAGCCGGTCTATCGCCTGGCCGAAAGCTTCAAGCTCTCCGACGACCTGAAGAGCATCGACTTCAAGCTGCGCCCGAACCTGAAATGGTCTGATGGCAAACCGCTGACGGCAGCCGACGTCAAGTTCACCTATGATTATCTGAAAAAGTTCCCGGCGCTCGACTTCGTCAGCATCTGGACCTTCGTCACCGACGTGCAGGCCGTCGACGGCCAGACGGTGCGCTTCGCGCTCGCCAATCCGAGCTCGCTTGCTGCCGAGCAGATCTCGCAGCTGCCGATCGTTCCCGAACATGTCTGGAAGGATGTCGCCGATCCTGTCACCTTCGCCAACGAGAACCCGGTCGGCAGCGGGCCGTTGACCGAGGTGCCGCGCTTCACCGGCCAGACCTACGACCAGTGCCGCAACCCGAATTACTGGGACAACGCGCATCTGAAGGTCGACTGCATTCGCTTCCCGCAGCTTGCCGACAACAACCAGATCCTGACGGCGACCGCCGACGGCACGCTCGACTGGGGTGTCTCCTTCATTCCCGATATCGACAACGTCTATGTCGCGAAGGACCCGGCGCATTTCCATTACTGGTATTCGCCGAGCAGCATGGTCGCCTTCCTGTTCAATCTGGAAACGGCGAACGAGAACAATAGAAAGGCCTTCAACGATGTGAAATTCCGCCGTGCTATCGGCATGGCGCTCGATCGCAAGACGATGATCGACGTCGCCGGCTACGGCTATCCGACGCTGAACGAAGACCCCGGCCTGATGGGCGAGCTCTACAAGAGCTGGGCGGATCCGTCCGTCAAGGCCGACTTCGGCAAGTTCGCGACCTATGACGCCGACGCCGCCAAGGCCCTGCTCGACGAGGCGGGCTACAAGGACAAGGACGGCGACGGCTTCCGTGACAATCCCGACGGCAGCAAGATCTCCTTCTCGATCATCGTCCCGAACTCCTGGACGGACTGGGTCGACACGGTCAACATCGCCGTCGAAGGCATGCAGGCGGTCGGCATCGACGCCAAGATCGAAACACCGGAGGAAGCCGTCTGGACCGGCAACCTCATCGCCGGCAAGTTCGATGCGGCGATCAACAGCCTGCCGGCTTCGGCCTCACCTTATTATCCCTACAAGCGCGCCTTCAGCGCTTCGGACAAGGGCAAGACCCGCTTCACCGCGCAGCGCTGGTTCAACCCGGAGGTCGAGAAACTCGTCACCGAATTCACCCAGACAGCAGACCTTGCCACGCAGAAGGAGGCGATGAACAAGGCACAGCGCATCGTCGCCGAAAACATGCCGATGATTCCAGTCTTCAACAATCCGAACTGGTATCAGTACAACACCAAGCGCTTCACCGGCTGGTCGACCAAGGAAAACCCCTTCGTCAATCCGTCGATCTCGCGCACCAATCCGGCACGTCTGCTGAACCTGCTCGCCCTGGAACCTGTGAAGTAAAGCATCATGGTCTCGGGAGCGGTCTTGAAACGCCGCTCTCGTCACGACGGAGTTCCCATGGCTTTCCTGCTTCGCCGCCTCGTCTTCTATATTGCAGCCTTCATTGCGGCAGCGACGATCAATTTCTTTCTGCCCCGGCTGATGCCGGGCGATCCCGTGCAGATCATGTTCTCAAGCGCCGGCACCGAATTGCCGCCGGAAAGCCTGCAGGCGCTGAAGCTCACCTTCGGCTTCGTCGACGGCCCGCTCTGGCGGCAATATCTCACCTATCTCGGCAGCATCTTCACCGGCGATCTCGGTCGCTCGATCAAATATTTCCCGCTGCCCGTCACCTCGGTGCTCGGCCACGCTCTCGTCTGGACCGTCGGCCTGATGGGAACAGCGACGGTCGTCAGCTTCGCGCTCGGCACCTTTCTCGGCATCGTCGCCGCCTGGCGGCGCGGCAGCCGGTTCGACGTCATCGTCTCCGTCGGCGCGATCTTCGCGACCTCGGTGCCAGCCGTCGTCACCTCGCTGATCGTGCTCTTCATCTTCGGCTTCACGCTCGGCTGGTTTCCGAACGGCTATGCCGCCGACCCGTCGCTCGATCCGGCCTTCAGCCTGCATTATATCGGCAGTGTGGCCTATCACGGCATCCTGCCGATGGTGACGCTCTGCACAGTGCTGATCGGCGGCTTCACCGTCACCATGCGCAACAACATGATCAATCTGCTCGGCGAGGACTATATCGTCATGGCACGCGCCAAGGGCCTTTCCGACCGGCACGTGATGCTGTGGTATGCGGCGCGCAACGCCCTGCTGCCGACCGTTTCCAGCCTGGCGATCGCCATCGGCACCATCCTCAGCGGTTCGCTGGTGACCGAAGTCGTCTATAACTATCCCGGCCTCGGCAATATTCTGTACCAGGCGATCCTCGCCCGCGATTATCCAGTCATCCAGGGCCAGCTCCTCATCATGACCGCGACCATGCTGATCGCCAATTTCATCGTCGACGTCAGCTATATCTTGCTCGACCCGCGGCTGAAGGGAGCTTGAGATGAAAAGCCTGCTTCGAAACCGCAAGGCCCTTGTCGGCCTCATCATCATCGCTTTCATCGTCGTCGTCGCGATCGCAGCGCCGCTGCTGACGCAATACGATCCCGCCGCCCGCACCGGCAGGCCGCACCAGCCGCCGTCGCTCGACCATCTGCTCGGCACCACCCGCATCGGCCAGGATGTTTTCGCCCGGCTGCTCTACGGCGCCCGCACCTCTCTTGCCGTCGGCTTCGGCGCCGGGCTGCTGATTACCCTCGCCGGCACCGCGCTCGGCATCATTTCCGGTTATCGCGGCGGCAAGACCGACGAAGTCATCAGCTTCTTCACCAATATGGAGCTCGTCGTTCCCAACCTGCCGCTGCTGCTCGTGCTCGCCGCCTTCATCGGTCAGGCAAGCCCCGTCGTCATCGCCCTCATCCTCGGCGCCACTTCGTGGGCCTGGGGCGCGCGCGTCACCCGCGCCGAGACGCTTTCCGTCAAGCAGAAGGATTTCGTCAAATCGGCCGAGATGATGGGCGAGCCGCAATGGCGCATCATGACATTCGAGATCTTCCCCAACGTGATCTCGATCGTCGGCATCAATTTCATCGGCAGCGTCATCTTCGCCATCATCACCGAGGCGACGCTTGAATTCTTGGGCCTCGGCGATCCCAAAGCGATCTCCTGGGGAACGATGCTCTACAATGCCCAGAAGGCCTCCGCCCTTTCGGTAGGCGCCTGGTGGGATATCCTTACCCCCTGCTTCGCGCTTGCTTTCCTCGGCATCGGCATGTCGCTGCTGAACTTCGCCGTCGACGAGATCGCCAACCCGCGTTTGCGCACCGGCAATCATCTGAAGCGCTGGTCGCTGCTCATCCGTTCCGGGGAGGGCCGCCTTTGACGCAGCCGCTGCTTTCGGTGAGGAACCTCACCATCGATTATATTGGCGAGGAGAAGGATTTTCGCGCCGTCGACGACGTCAGCTTCGATGTCGCGCCCGGCGAAGTTTTCGGCCTTGCCGGCGAATCCGGCTGCGGCAAGAGCACCATCGCCTTCGCCATCAGCCGCCTGCACAGGCCGCCGGCGCTGATCCGCAAGGAGAGCCGGATCCTGCTCGACGGCCGAGACGTGCTCGGTCTCGACCGGCAGGCGCTTGCCGCCTTCCGCTGGCGCGAGGTGGCGATGGTCTTCCAGAGCGCCATGAATTCGCTGAACCCGGTGCTGCGCATCGAGGCCCAGTTTTACGACGTGCTGCATACCCATAAGGGCATGAGCCGAGCGCAAGCCCGCGAGCGCACCGCCGAGATGCTGAAGCTGGTCGACATCGCGCCGGACCGAATGCGCGACTACCCGCACCAGTTTTCCGGCGGCATGCGCCAGCGCATCGTCATTGCCATCTGCATGGCGCTCGATCCGAAGCTGGTCGTCATGGACGAGCCGACGACGGCGCTCGACGTCGTCGTTCAACGCGAAATCCTGCAGCGGATCAACGAGCTACGCCGCAGCTTTGGCTTCTCCGTGCTGTTCATCACCCATGATCTCGGGCTGATGGTGCAGTTCTGCGACCGAATCGGCATCATGCTTGCGGGCAAGCTTGTCGAACAGAACGGCGCCAAGGCGATCTACAGGACGCCGAAACACGCCTATACGAAAAAGCTGTGGGCCTCCTTTCCCTCGCTTCATGGAGGCGTGCTGCTGTGAGCGATGCCATCCTTGCCCTCGACAAGGTGACGAAGACCTTCGGCCACGGCGCCTCCGCCGTTCATGCCGCCCGCTCGATCTCCATTTCGCTGCATGCCGGCCGGGCGCTGGCGCTCGTCGGCGAATCCGGCAGCGGCAAGACCACCTGCGCCCGGATGGCGATGCGCGAATATCAGCCGACATCGGGGCAGATCCTCTTTAAAGGCCGCCCGGTGGAAGGGGCGAGAGCAGATGAGATCGCTCGCTATCGCCGCTCGGTACAGATGATATTCCAGGACCCTTTTGCTTCGCTCAACCCGGCGCATACCATCGCCCATCATCTGAGGCGGCCATTGAAGCTGCACCGGCCGGAGATCAACGGAGCTGAGATCGACATCACGGTCCGCAGACTGCTACAGCGCGTCAGGCTCGATCCCGATCTCGTCGCGCCGAAATATCCGCACGAACTCTCCGGCGGTCAGCGCCAGCGCGTCAATATCGCCCGCGCCCTTGCCGTCAAGCCGGAGGTGATCGTTGCGGACGAGCCGACCTCGATGCTCGACGTCTCGGTGCGCCTGGGGGTGCTCAACCTGTTGAACGAAATGAAGCAGGATATGAATCTCGGCCTGCTCTACATCACCCATGACATCGCCACCGCCCGCTATGTCGCCGAGGATATCGCCGTCATGTATGCCGGCCAGATCGTCGAATGGGGCAGCACCGCCCGAGTGATCGACAATCCGCTGCATCCCTACACAAGACTGCTGCTCTCGGCCGTGCCCGATCCCGATGTCCGCTTCGAAGACCCGAAAGCCCGGCTGAGGCCCGATGAAGTCGAGGATATCCGCCGCCGTTCTGCCGCGCCACGGGATGATATCGTCGAAGTGGAGCAGGGTCACTTCATCCGGATGGTCTAAGATCGGCTCGCTGGCCTCGCTCTTTGCGCTATGCTAGGGACGGTCCCTTTCATGTGAGGCGAAACCATCATGCTGCCCTGGATCCAGCTCGATTCCGCGACCATTCCCGGCGAAGACGGCGAACTCAGGCTGAAGCGGCGCGGCAGCGAATTCTCGATCATGCTCGGCGCCAACGAACTGATGAACAGCCGCCTCAGCGGCTCGGAAGAAGCGCTGGCGACCCTTTCCTGGGAACGGATCAGGACGCATCAGAAACCGAGGATCTTGATCGGCGGGCTTGGCATGGGCTTTACCCTGCGCGCCGCTCTCGCAGTGCTGCCCGAGGATGCCGGCGTCACCGTCGCCGAACTGGTGCCCGCTGTCGTCGCCTGGGCGCGCGGACCAATGGCCGAAGTCTTCAAGGGCTGTCTAGACGACCCGCGCGTCCACCTTCACCAGGGCGATGTCGGCGAGGCGATCCATGCAGGCAAGGCTGCCTATGACGCGATCCTGCTCGATGTCGACAACGGCCCGGACGGGTTGACCCGCAAATCCAATGATCGGCTCTACGATTTCGCCGCCCTTCGCGCCACCCGCGACGCGCTTCGCCCCGGCGGCGTGCTCGCCGTCTGGTCGTCCGGCCCTGATCCCGATTTCACACGCCGTCTCAAGGACAGCGGCTTCTCCGTCGACGTGGTCAATACCCGCGCCAACCGCAAGCGCGGCGCCCGCCACGTGATCTGGCTGGCGGCCAAACCGGCTCGCTGAGACGAGCTCAGCCGCCGGAAGCGATTCTGCGCGCAGCGTTGATCGCCCGGCGAGCGCCGGCGCGCAGTTGCACGGTCTCCGCACCGGCGATGACCAGATCGAATCCGTACTTCAGCAGTTCCCCGGCCCGCTCGCCATCGCCGGCATAGGCGCAGGCGAATTTGCCGTGGGCGCGGCAGCGCGCGACGGCATGCTGCATGGCGCTGTCGATCTCGGCGGCGTTCGGCGCCACCTGATCGCCGTTCGACAGAGCTATCGAAAGATCGGCAGGGCCGACGAAAATGCCGTCGATGCCGGTGACGCCAAGAATGCCGTCGATAGCGTCGAGCGCGGCGCGGGTCTCAACCATGGCGATGGCGACCGTGAGCTCGTTGGCGCTCCTGAGATAGGCATCGGCCGACAGGCCGGTATGGTTCAGCGCCAATGACGGCCCCCAGCTTCGCTCGCCGAGGGGCGGATATTTCGTGGTCCTGACCAGCGCTCGCGCATCTTCGGCCGAATTGATCATCGGCGCGATGATGCCGGAGGCGCCGGCATCGAGCAGGCGCGAGGCGGAAGCGAAATCGCCGACGGGTATGCGGGCGATGGCCGGCTTTCCGGCGAGACGAACCTGAGCGACGGCGTTTGCCGCCGATTGCATATCCCACATCCCGTGCTGCATATCGAGCACGACGGCATCGAAAGCCTCTTGCGCCAAATGGTTGACGAGCATGGCATCGGGGATGCCGACCCAGGCGGAGATCATGCCGCCCTGGTGCTTTCTGATACGGTCGGCAAAACCGTCGATTTCAGCTGCGCTCATGCCATTCTCCTCATTTCGACAGGCCGTCAGCGGCCGGATTTGCCGCCAGACGGCAGCAGCAATTCATCCTCTGCGACGCAGCCGCGAGAGGATGACGATCACCACGATACCCGCTGCGGCCAGAATGGCTCCCCAGAGCATCCAGATCTTTTGAGCGATCATGAAACTGGACGCCGGATAGGGAAAATAGCCGCTTCCCTGCCCGATCCAGATCAGGCCGAGCAAGACCATGAGCAGACCTATGACATATCCGATCGTTCGCATGCTTCAGCCACCTTCGCCATCGATTCGGCCCCACAATGTCGATCGCGATCGCCGATGACAAGGCTTCTCCTGGACAGAACTGCAACCGCCGCTAATCATTTCTCTTCACCGCATCCGCCAGCCAGGCGCTGAGCCTCTCGCTGTGAACGTTTGGAGACCGCGGCGGCACCAGCCAGTAACCGCGGTCGGGCGCCTCCAGCGGTGGACCGGCTTCGACGAGCATGCGTGCCGAAAGAAGCGTATCGACGAGGCCCTTCCAGCCGATCGCCACGCCCTGCTCGCTGAGGGCGGCCTGGATGACCAAGGAATAGGTATTGAAGCTGATATCGCCGCGCCCGGCGTTGATGTCGCGCAGGACCGAGAATTCGGCAAAGTAGCTGCGCCAGTCGAACCAGGGCGATGGCAGAGGCCCGTCAAGATGGATCAGACGCGCCTTTGCGAGCTCTCTTGGATCGTCGAGGGGGCCGTTGCGATCGAGAAATCCGCGCGTGCAGACGGGCACGACCCTCTCCGGCAGCAGGAGCGTACCGACGGCTGCAAATTCCTTACGGGTACCGAAAACCACCGCGAAATCGGCTTCATCGCGGAATCCGGCCGCAAGCCTCTGCGTCGCAATGATCTGTATGTCCGTTTCTGGATGCAGAAGGCGAAACCTCTCCATCCGTGGTATCAGCCAAAGTGCCGAGAAGGCATAGTCTGTCCTGAGCCTGACGACCGGTCTTTGCGCCTCGATCTGAAAACTGCGGGCGAGTGCATCGATGTCGCCGACTGCCTTGGCGGTCACCGCGAGAAGGCGCTCGCCTTCCGCGGTCAGCTCAACGCCACGATGCTGGCGGCGCAGCAGGCTGACACCGAACTGTTCTTCCAGCCGGCGGATCTGGTAGCTGACCGCCGGCTGGGTCAGCCCGAGAAGCGTTGCAGCCGCCGAAAAGCTTCCCAGTCGCGCGACTTCAACGAAAAGGCGCATCCATCCAAGCTCAGGCGGGTGTTCTGCCATAAAAATCCCTTTAGGCAGCTATCGAAAAAAGCTGCCTTTACAGGCGCAATGATAGGCGCTTCAATAAAATCTTCAAATAGCAAAAGGCAAATTATATGGCGCGCCCGAATATCCTCATTCTCATGGTGGACCAGTTGAATGGGACCTTGTTTCCCGATGGTCCGGCCGATTTCCTTCATGCGCCGCATCTGAAATCCCTGGCCGAGCGCTCGGTGCGCTTCGCCAATACCTATACGGCAAGCCCGCTCTGCGCGCCGGCGCGGGCGTCCTTCATGTCCGGACAGTTGCCGAGCCGGACGCGCGTCTACGACAATGCCGCCGAATTCGCCTCCGACATTCCGACCTATGCCCATCATCTGCGCGCCGCCGGTTACCAGACCGCACTGTCAGGCAAGATGCATTTCGTCGGCCCCGATCAGCTGCACGGTTTCGAAGAGCGCCTGACGACGGACATTTACCCCGCCGATTTCGGCTGGACGCCCGACTACACCAAGCCCGGCGAGCGCATCGACTGGTGGTACCACAATCTCGGCTCGGTCACCGGCGCCGGTGTGGCCGAAATCACCAACCAGATGGAATATGACGACGAGGTCGCCTATCACGCTACGCGAAAACTCTACGATCTCTCCCGTGGCCATGACGAGCGCCCCTGGTGCCTGACCGTCAGCTTCACCCATCCGCACGACCCCTATGTCGCGCGCCGCAAATTTTGGGATCTCTATGAGGATTGCCCGGCTCTCGACCCTGCGGTCGCGCCGATCGCCTATGATCGACAGGACCCGCACTCGCAGCGCCTGATGAAAGCCTGCGACCATGATGCTTTCGACATCAGCCGCGAACAGATCAGGCGGGCAAGACGCGGCTACTTCGCCAATATCTCCTATGTCGATGAAAAGATCGGCGAAATCCTCGACGTGCTCGAACGCAGCCGCATGGCCGACGACAACACGATCATCCTCTTCGTGTCCGACCATGGCGACATGCTCGGCGATCGCGGCCTCTGGTTCAAGATGAACTTCTTCGAAGGATCGGCACGTGTTCCATTGATGATCGCAGCGCCCGGCTGGGCGCCGAAGCGCATCGACCAGCCGGTTTCCACCCTCGACGTGACGCCGACGCTCGCCGGCCTCATCGGCATCGACATCGCCTCGCTGAAGCCGTGGACCGAGGGCTGGGATCTCGCCCCGCTTGCCCAGGGCACCGGCAGCCGCGGCCTCGTGCCGATCGAATATGCCGCTGAAGGTTCCGAAGCGCCGCTCGTCTGCCTGAGGGATGGGCGATACAAGCTGTCGCTCTGCGAGAAGGACCCGCCGATGCTGTTCGACCTCGAGGCCGACCCGCAAGAACTCGACAATCTGGCAGCCGACCCGGCGCATGCCGACACTTTGGCGCGGCTTGTCGAACAGGCCGGGCAGCGCTGGAACCTTGGCGATTTCGACGCAGCCGTGCGCGAAAGCCAGGCGCGACGCTGGGTGGTCTATGCAGCGTTGCGCAACGGCGCCTACTATCCCTGGGACTACCAGCCGCTGCAGAAAGCCTCGGAGCGCTACATGCGCAATCACATGGATCTGAATGTGCTGGAGGAGAGCCAAAGGTTCCCGCGTCAGGAATAAGCGCGAAGTCCTTGGACTTTAAGCCGTCCTGCGCTCTGGCGCCTCGCGCAGAAAATCCTCGATGAATTGTTTTTGAAGCAGGATCCCGTCCCATTCATCGGCGAAGAACGGCGAGTCATAGATGAGCGTGAAAGGCCCGGCGTAACCCGCCTTCTCGCACATCTCCAGGCACTTGCGGTAATCGTCAGCATCGAGACCTGCAGGGCCGTAATCGGCCTTGGCGTGGCAGATTTCCGCCCGGCGCATGATATCGGCAAGACCTTCGTACTTGGCGGGTGCCGACCAATTGCCGAGGTCGCCGTTAAGGCCGACATTGCCGTCCAGCCGCTCCAGCAGCCAGTTCATCTCCACCGGCGACGGCAGCAGGTTGAACCAGTTCTCGACAACGACGCGCACCCCACTGCCTTTGGCCTTGTCGGCCAACCAGTTCAGATGGCGGGCAGCGCGAGCAAGGTTTTCCTCCGTCGGCTTCTGCTTGCCGGCAATGACGCGCATCCTTTGCGCCCCGAGCGCCGCCGCGATATCGATCCATTCTACCATCCATCTGACATCGCGTTCGGCCGTTTCGGGATGGCTTGGATCGCCGTCCTCGATCAGCAGGGTCTGGAACAGCACGTTCGAGGCCGCCATCGCGTCGCTGAGTTCAGTTAGATAAGCGGCATCAAGGCTCGGCAGATGGAAGGAGCAGACTTCCAGCCGGTGGATACCACGCGCAGCGAGCGCCGCCGGCATGTCGATCAGCGCCGCACCGCCGGGGCCGTAGGGCTCTTTGGGCGCCGCACTTTTATCGGGATCGGGGCTATAGCCATAAACGGCGCCGAGCAGCCGATGCAACGACCAGGTCGAAACCGCCAAGCGTCCGTTCTGCAAAACCTGCACGTGCGTTCCTCCAGGATCTCCTCATCCATCAATGGCAATAAAAACCCGGTGCTTCAATTGCCAATTCAGACGAAATCGCCGCGGACCACCGCCTCGGCGGCAAGTGCCGCCCCCAGCAGCGCCTCATCGCGATTTGCGGTCGCCGAAAGAAGCAAACCGACCGGCATGCCTGCTACACCCGTCCCGCAGGGGATGGAAACGCCGCACCAGTCGAGGAAATTGCCGAGCGCGGTGTTGCGCAGCGTCTTGTTATTCGCAGCGAAGAAGAGTTCATCATCCTCTTCCAGCGGCGCGATCGGCGGAGCGACATGGGCGACCGTGGGAAAGGCGATCAGACGATTGCCAATGAGACGGTCGGTATCGGCGATCAGGCGGCTGCGCGCCTGCAGCATCGCGATGTAATCGGGCGCCGTCGTCCTGCTTCCCAAGCGAGTGCGCATGACGACGCGATGGTCCATACGCTCTGCGTCCGGTCCCGCCAAACGCTCCCGGTGAAGGGCGAAAGCCTCCGCCGTCACCAGCGGACCGTATCTTGTCATAAGATCGAAAATTTCGTTGAAGGCGGGAATGACCGTGCGGGAAACAGCGGCGCCCGCGCTTTGAAGGCGTTCCAAAGCTGCCTCGAAAGCCTCGACAACGCCTGGTTCCGCCGCATCGAAAACGATATTTTCGGGCACGAGCAATTCCAGCCCCCGCAGCGGACGCTCGACGACATCGGGCGCGGTCAGGCCACGCATCGCCGCATCGATCCACACGGCATCCCTGACGCTGCGGCAGAGCGGCCCCAGCGAATCGAGGCTTTTTGCCAGCGGGTAAACTCCATCGATCGTATAACGGCCACGTGTCGCCTTGTAGCCGACGATTCCGTTGAACGCAGCGGGAATGCGCACCGAGCCGCCGGTATCCGTGCCCATCGCGACAGGCACCAACCCGGCTGCGACGGCAACACCGGCGCCAGAGGAGGAGCCGCCGGGGACGCGCGGGAGATCGGTGCCGCGCGGATTGACCGGCGTGCCGTAATGCGGATTGATGCCCAGACCGGAAAAGGCAAATTCGCTCATATTGGTTCGGCCTATGGCGACCATGCCAGCCTGCCTGAGAAGACCGACGACCGCCGCATCACGGCCGGCGGGTGCGTCGGAAGCCAGGACGATTGACCCCGCCGTCGTCGACAGGCCTTCAATGTCGAAAAGATCCTTCCAGGCGATCGGAATGCCGTCCAACAAACCGAGCGAGCGCCCTTCCCGCAAACGTTTGGAGCAGGCGCGCGCCTCTTCCATCGCCCGACCTTCGAGCAGTGTGGTGAAGACCGCCTTGTCGGCATAGTTCGCTATGGATTCGAAAACCGTCTCGGCCACATCGACCGGATCGGCGGCGCCGCCTTGAATGAGGGCGGAAAGCTGGGCGACCGACATCGCGCCGAAGGATTTGCTCATGGGGTGGACCTTATGAGAGATGCGGTCAATGACTAACCCGGATCATTCCGGCGAGCCAGAGCTTCACGATATTTTGCATTTATTGGTACGAATTTTTGAACACTGAGTTTGAAAATTGCCCCTTCAATTGCCACGATTGAAGACACACATGCATGCACGCATGCCGAGCCGGTTCGACGCGAGGGTGAGAGTTTACTCTTTGACCGGCCGCATGTGTTGCAGGAGTAATAAAATGACAGATTGTGAAACTTTAAGCCGTCGCCAGGACATGGTGACCCTCCACGTGAAAGAGGACGAATCTCTCGGTCCAGGCGAGCGTGACTATGTGGAACATGTCAGCGCGCAGAAACTTTCCGGTTTCGAGCGCATCGTGGTGGTCGCAGCGTTGGTTGTCTTGAGCTTTATTGGTTTTGCCGCATATTCTTCCAGTGTGACGGATCCGGTGACGACATCGGCCATTGCCGCCACCCCTGGCGATACGCCGCATCATCAGCCTTACGGCCATTGCCGTGACAGCAGTCCTTATGCTGAACGGGTCTGCTGACAGCAAGCCGACTACCCCGGGCGACATTGTTGTTCGCCCAGGGAGAAGTTTCTTCGCCGGGCATGGAGCCCCTCTGGCTCAAGCTGCGTTGACAGCAAAAGGGAAAGAACCATGGCCGGCAAGATCGATTACAATCTCGAACGTTTCGTCAATGCTCAAAACGGCGTCTACGAGCAGGCGCTTTCCGAGCTGAAGACCGGACGGAAAACGTCTCATTGGATGTGGTTCATCTTCCCGCAGATCGCTGGGCTCGGCACTTCTGCAATGGCGGAAAAATATGCCATACGCTCGGCCGGGGAAGCGGCCGCCTATCTCGCCGATCCCACGCTCTCAAGCCGGCTGCTGCGCTGCGTCGAGGCTCTTTTATCGATCGACGGCCGATCGGCCCATGACATCCTCGGCTCGCCTGATGATCTCAAGCTGCGCTCATCGATGACCTTGTTTGCAGCGATCAGCGATCACGGGTCGCCCTTCCACCGGGCGATCGACCGTTTTTATCAAGGAAAATTCGACGAGCGGACGATCGAGATCCTCAGCGCCAAGGACTAGAGCGGTTCAGCTTTTCACGGAAGCGCAGCACCGCTCCAAGTTTTTGTTTTTACGCAATTCCAGGCAAAGGCGCTTCGCGCTTTGCCCGGGAAAACCGTTTCACACTTTTCCTGGAATTGCTCTAAGCGGAGCGACATGCGCCGCCAAGTTTTTCTATCAGGCCGAGATTTTGGGGCGCACATGTTGCCTACCCCGAGTAGTTGGCGTTTATTGCCCAAGGCGCAAGCCAGCGAAGACCGCCTCTGTCGCCTTTTTTGTGAGTATCTGCTTAAATTCTTGAGTTGTTAGCTTTTTTTCACGATGATGCCGGTGAACGCATCCGAGTCTTGGGTAAGAATGTCTGATGGGGATCAAATTGCCAATGCTGCAGATCAGTGCTGGGACTAAATGCATTGCCTTTTTGCTGGCGACCGGAGCGATTTTGGCTGGTTGCCAGTCATCCGGCGTTGATGGTCTGGCTGCTTACGGCGACAGCGCAAAAACTCTCCAGGATGACTCGGCCGTCGCCTTCTATAAGAACGACGAGCTGATAACCAACGGCAAACTGCAGTTTCAGGAAAAGAATTACGGAAAATCCTACGCCATCTACAAGCGAGCGGTTGACGTTTTTCCGGAAGACCCGGCCGCCTGGTTAGGCTTGGCGGCCTCCGCCGATATGGTTGCCCGCTTCGATACCTCCGACCGCGCTTATCAGCAACTCTCGCGGATGATCGGCAACACCCCGGTCTACTACAACAATATCGGCTATTCTCACCTGTTACGCGGTGACCTGCGTACCGCCCGGCGCTATTTCCTGAAAGCCTATGAGCTTGATCCCGGAAACGAAGTCACTGCCCGTAATCTCGAACTGATGAAGAACAGCGTGAAGTATGCTCAGCGGTAATCGATCCTTCAGCGATCGGCAATCTGCGTCGAGATGAGAACGCCCTAGATATGAGGAGCGGCACGGCGCCCCTGGCGGCGTCCACCGATTACTTTGGATATTTCGGCGAGTCGGTGTTTACCGAGCCTTCCGAAGAATGAGTTTGCCTTCCGGCGAGAGTGTGCGTTCGTAACGCGGCAGGTTACTGACGGAAATGCCGCTGGCTTCGATCGACGCAAGGGTGCTATCTGCAGTTTGCGTTTCCGCTGATACGCCACGGGGTGCGAAAAACTGTGCCGGTTCCTTGCCGGGTGCACTGAGGACCAAAGCTGAACCCATGCGTGCACCGCTCATGTCGTTGCGCATTCCTTCGTTGATCGACAGAATGGACTTTTGCAGGCTATCCATCTCCTGGCGGATCAGGTCGACTTCGTCGGCCTTGGCATTCTCGGCGATGTTGCGCGACTGCTTTTCCATTTGTCCTCTCAGGCCATCGATGGACCTTTTAAGCGCAGCGATGGTCTCGCGGCTCTCGCGAACATCGGCCGAGTTCTTGGCCGTATAAATGAGAACGCCGGCATTCACAGGCAGGAGCATGAGGATCAAACCGACGAGCAGCGGGTTTCTTGAAACTCTCGGCTCTGGTTTTCGCATATGGCTTGGTTTTGCGCCGTCGACTTCGACGTCGATATTCGGGATGCCGGTCATTCGCTTACTCCCCGTAAGTGATCAAATCTGCGTTGGCATTGTCCAGGAACAGGCCGTGATCAGCGCCAAGCACGCAATCATTCCGACGTAAATACACCTTCCCACGCGCGTTCGAGCATATCAAGCGACGCGATTCGCGCTAAGCCATTAAACTCGCAGTAGGAACTGACGAAATCGAGAAGATATTTCGGATGGTAGCAAGACGCTAGCACATCACCGTTGTACTTGCGATCGTAGAACAAGTTCAGCTCTGGGTCAGCGACAACCAATCCAGTGCCGCTGGCGTAGGATTTGAAAATTCTGAGATATTCGTCGCGCGACGGAGTGTTGACAAAAATCTTGTATTTGAGGCGCCGCAAGCCCGCCTCGTCGGAGAGGTCCTTCGGTGCGATATTCGTCGAAAATACGACCAGCTCGTCAAAGGGAACCTTGAACTTCTTGCCGGTGTGCAGCGTCAGAAAGTCATATCCGCGCTCGAGCGGCACAATCCAGCGATTGATGAGCGCCTGTGGCGCCACTTGCTGACGCCCGAAGTCGTCGATGATGAACACGCCGCCGGACGCTTTCAAGTGTATGGGTGCTTCATAGACATTTGGCCCGGCGTTGAAGGTGAGATCGAGCTGATCGAGGGTCAATTCCCCGCCCGTCTTGATCACCGGACGGCGGCATTCGATCCATCGTTGATCCGCTTTCGAATGGGAGTCCGTGCCAGCCTCCGATACGGGGTGATGCACGGCCTCGTCATAGAAACTGATGACATGGCCGCCGACCTCGATGGCATATGGCACCCAGATCGTTTGGCGAAACAGCTGCGACGTCCGCTCGGCGATGCTGGTCTTCCCGTTGCCGGGCGGTCCGTAAAGCAGGATAGAGCGACCGGAGTTGATGGCCGGGCCGAGTTTTTCGACCAGGGTATGCGAGAGCACCAGCCCCTCAAGGCTGTCGGTCAGCCGGTCTGGGGTCACGCGCTCGTGATGGATGGACTGCAAACCTATTTGCCGGCAGAACGCGTCGAGCGACACCGGCGCCGGCCCGACATATTGGCATTGGCGCGACGCCGCGTGGGCATATTCGAACCCCTTCATTGAGAGCGCATATCGGACATCGGATCTGACATCCTCACCCGCCAGGCCGCGAGCCTCGAGGTATGCGAGTTTCACCAGTTCCTTGATCAGGATATTGACGATCACTTTCGGCAATTTCATGCGTTCAGCGAGATGAGAGGCCGTGGTCGTATCCTGCTCGGCCGCACATTTTGCGGCCAGCCGAAGCAGGAACGACTGGTCCAATCCCGCTTGCTCTATGCTTCCCGGTGCCGTTGGCATACGCGGATCGAGGGAAATGATGGCGTCACGATTGTGTTCGAGCGAATACTGCATACGACCTCGCTTGGCTTAACCGCCGGGTTTCATGCCGATAAGAAGACTGATGACACGCATAACAACGGGCACGAGCACAATGACGAGGCTTACCGGAAAAAGGAACGCGCCCAGCGGCAGCAGCATCTTGACCGGCAAGGCGTTCGCCTTTTCCTCGGCGCGCACAATACGCAGGTCGCGCATTTCCTTGCTGTAGACCCGCAGCGTCTGCGTGACGCTGGTCCCGAGCTCCTCCGATTGGCGGAACAGAACGGACAGGGCCCGGGCCTCGTCGATTCTCAGGCGGGTGGCCAGGTTAGCGAGCGCCTCACGCAGTCGCCGGCCGCCCCGAACTTCCAGCATCATGATCGAGAGATGGAGGCCGAAGTCCTGCTGCTTGTCCACGAATTCCCGGGCAACACGGTTCGCGGCCGCTTCGATGCTCATCCCTGCATCGAGGCAGACGATCAGCATATCCATAAAATCGGGAAAGAGGCGGCGGTACTCCCTCTCCTTGGCGGTGCCACGCCGGTCGATATAAATGTTGACGAGAATAAAGGTCGCGCCCGCAGCAAACATGGCAATGATCAGGGCGCCTATCTGCGGCATGTTCGGCGCGATCCGGTTTAGGGCCCAGACCGCCCCGACCAGCATGCAGATACAAATCACCGCGCGGACCACCTGGAAGGTGGTCACCGCGCCGGCAGCAAAATAGCCCGCCCGAATCAGCCGGTTCTGGGTGGAGTTCAGATTCGTGTCACGTCGCGTAATTTCGAAATAGCGGCGGATCAGGCGGTTTTCCGCCTCGCCGAGATCGGCAATCGTCGTATCGCCGACATGGAAGTCGTCGCCCATCGCCGAGCTCTTGGACACCCGAACGGAGACTTCGCGCTGTCGAAAAAACAATTCCGAGGCTGCCGCCGAAAATATCAGCACTGCAAAGAAGACGATGAGGTAGATTCCATACTCGCTCGACATGACCGCCTCAGTACTCGAAGTTGACCATCTTGTAGAGAATGACGTTCCCGATCGCCATGATGGCCAGCAGAATGCTCACAACGGCAGGTCCGTGGCCGCTGTCCCAGACGGGGTCGAAGTAGGTCGGAGACAACGCCTTGATCATCGCGTAGAGCAAAAACGGATAGATCGACATGAAGATCGCCGTGATGCGTCCTTCAGACGAAATCGCCCTGACCTTTGCCTTGAGCATCGACCGGTCTCGCAGAGTTTTCGAAAGGTTCTGCAAGATCTCCACGAGATTGCCGCCGGTTCCCGCCTGTACGCTCAACGATATCGCAAGCAGATTCAGGTCCTCGACGCCGACCCGATCGGCTAAGTTCACAAGGGCATCGTCCAGCGTCACGCCGTAGGTGAGTTCATCCGAGAGGAGGCCGAACTCGGTGCCGATCGGATCAGGCATCTCGCGTGCCACCAAAGAAATCGCCGCCGGCAGCGGGTGGCCGGCGGCCAGGCTGCGATTGGCGACATCGAGCGCTTCAGGAAGCTTCAGCTCGAATTTCTTCATGCGGCTCGCCCGGGCGCGCCAGACGACCAATACGGGGATGAGCAGGCAGATCAGCAGAAAGACGGGTATTCTAAACAGAGTGCTCGGCACGAGGAACTGAACTGCGAGCCACGTCAAAAGTGCGCCAGCGATCGCGAAGAGAGCAAATCGCCTGGCATCGAACTTGATTCCCGACTGGGCGTAGAACCGCAGCAGCCGCTGCATCATGGGGGTTTGCCGCCAACCACCGGCGACACCGCGCTCCTTGAGCATATCGCTATAGGTCTTGCGATGATCATCGCTGACCTCGAGCAAGCTCAACCGATGGTTCACGGCGCGGTGGCGTTCGGATGTCTTGAAGTAGCCGCGCATAATCGCTTCAACAGCGACAAGGGCCGCGGTGAAAACGGCGGCGTAAACGAGAGTCAGGGTCATTGAACAGGTCCCGTTTGGAGCGGTTTACCGGGATCAAAGATTGCCACGGGAACCTCGATCCCGAGTTCCGCAAATTCCTCGACGAATCGCGGCCGGATGCCGGTGGCGCGGAATTCGCCATGGATCCGCCCGCCTTCGTCAGTGCCGATTTTCTTGAACTTCATAATCTCCTGCATCTGCACGACTTCGCCCTCCATGCCGGTGATCTCGGATATCGAGACAACTTTGCGGCTGCCGTCGCTCAAGCGCTGAACCTGCACGATGATGGTGATGGCCGACGAGATCTGTGAGCGAATGCTCAACTGCGACATCGGCATCCCGGCCATGCCGACCATCTGTTCGAGTCGGCCGACGGCGTCGCGGGGCGTGTTGGCGTGAATAGTCGTCATCGACCCCTCGTGACCAGTATTCATCGCCTGCAGCATGTCGAACGTCTCGTCGCCACGGACTTCGCCGACGATGATGCGGTCGGGACGCATGCGAAGAGCATTTTTCAAAAGTTCGCGTTGACGGATCTCGTTGCGTCCGTCGAGCGTCGGCGGTCGGGTTTCCAAACGCCCGACATGGGGTTGCTGCAGTTGGAGTTCGGCCGCATCCTCGATGGTTATCAGGCGCTCCTTTGGAGAAATCTGCGAGGAGAGAGCATTGAGCAAGGTGGTCTTGCCGGAACCGGTGCCGCCTGAAATGACCATCGACACTTTGCCCTTGACGGCGGCGCTGAGAAGGATGCGCATCGCATCGGCCATGGCGCCATATTGCACGAGGCGCTCCAATGTCAGCGGCTTGCGGGTGAATTTGCGGATGGAAACGAGCGGCCCATCGACCGAGATCGGCCTGATGGCGACGTTGACACGTGAGCCATCCTTGAGGCGGGCGTCGACCATCGGCGTCGATTCGTCGACGCGGCGGCCGACGGCCGAGACAATCTTGTTGATCACCCGAAGGAGATGGTCCTCGTCCTTGAAACGCACGGCGGTGCTTTCAAGCTTGCCGCCCCGCTCGACATAGACGCTGCTGTAGCCGTTGATGAGAATATCTGCGATCGTCTCGTCGGCCAGCAGCGGCTCGATCGGTCCCAGCCCGAGCATCTCGTCGGTGATATCGCGGATCAGATCGTTGATTTCCTTGGCATTCAGCGGAAAGTTGTTACTCCGGATATAGTCCTTGACGAGCGGCCGGATCTCGGTCGCGATCTCCTCATTGTCGAGCGTGTCGAGTATCCCGAGGTTGATACGATCGAGCAGGTAACGGTGCAGATTGACCCGCTCGGAAACCATGTCCGGCCCGAGCGACGCCTCTTCGCCACCCGCCGTGGCGCTGTCAGAGACCGGTCGGGCAGGCATGTTCTGAGCTGCGACGAGAGACAGGTCGGCCGGCTCCGGATGTTCCCGGCTTTCAGGCTCCTGCTGATGCTTGTAGAAACGCCCCATGATGCCGTTCGCCATGCTTCCAACCCCTGAACTATTTTACAATGACCGTGGAACCGACTTTCACCCTCTCATAAAGATCGATGACGTCGGCATTGCTCATGCGAAAACAGCCCGATGAGGCGAAATCGCCGACCGTCGACTGCTCGTTCGTTCCGTGAATGCGGTAGAGCGTGTCGGTCCCGCCCTTGAAGAGATAGATCCCGCGAGCGCCCAAGGGATTGAGCGGTCCGGCAGGTACCAAGTCCGGAAGTCCGGCCGCGCGCGCCTTCATCTCAGCAGGCGGGCGCCAGTCGGGCCACTCTGCCTTGCGTCCAACCTTGACGGTCCCGCTCCAGCGAAATCCGTCACGTCCGACGCCGATCTTGTAACGGATCGCACGTCCTTCAGAGATGACGAGATCCAGCGTTCGGTTCGCGCTGACGATAACGATCGTTCCAGCCGCGTAGCTTTTTTCGATCGTCACCACGGTGCTTGTCGTCGGCCCCAGGGTTCGTGGCACAAGCCCGGCTGCCGCGGCATCCCCAGCAACGGCCAGAACGGCCAGAACCAGCAGGCCGACGCAGGACCTTATGCGGCCACGGTCACTCGCCTTCATCGCACCAATGCTCCAAGTTTACCGACCGCGCCGCAGAAGCGCGCGCGGGAATTCACCTGAGCCGGCAGCACGCCCCGGTTAACCGCCTCGCTCAAAGTATCCCATTCATCCGCAATGACATGCGTCGGGATGCCCTTGAAGATCTTCTCCGTCTGTTGCCGGCGCAGGCCGAGGCCGAAAAGCTTGGCGCGGTATTTGTTGATGACGATGAATATCTGATCCGAACTGCCTCGCAGCCGCGCCAGATTGGTAAACAAATCCTTGGCTTGGGAAAGCGCGGGGATCGTCATTTCGGTGACGATGTAGATGCTGTTGACCGAAGTGAGCACCTCGTATTTCCACGGCGTGTCATAATAGGGGACGTCGACGACCGTGTGGTCGCTCTCGAAGGCGGCCACGTCGAGCATACGCAGCACGAGTTCACCGCCTTTCGGCGACAGAAGGACTGACGGCTGCTTGAAGGAAAGCAGTGAAAAGCCTCCCGGATGCCGCTTTCGGACGAGATCGATGAATTCAAGATCGACCCGGGAAGGATTGGCGATCACCGGTTTCAAGTCATAGTCGTTCACAAGATTGAGATAGTAGCCAAGCGCCCCGGAGCAAAAATCCGTATCGAACAGGTCTACCCGCGGCGTCGAGTTCTTGGTCGGCTGAGCCAGCGAATGCGCAAGCGACGAAGCGATCATGCTGGCGCCCGCGCCACCGACGGCTGAGACCACGGCATGCACCCGGCTGTCGCTGGCCCCGGTGCCTGGCGCATGGGTTGAAATCATGTCGATGAGGGCGCGGCGCTCCAGCGGCTTCTTCAGCCAGTCATTGCCGTTCAGGCGGAAGAGCAGCCGCATCATGTCGTCCGGCAGGTCTTCGGAAACGACGACGAGCGGAATGTCCCGGTAGCTGGTACGAAACGCGAAGAGCTCAGGTTGCTGCAGCAATTCCCCGTTGTCGACATCGAGAACGATCAGGTCGAACTGCGTCGGATCGAGCCGCCCCTTTTCTCCGAGCGCCTTAAGCGAGAAATGGCGGACATCATAACGCGAAAGCGACCCGAACGTATCGAGCATGAAGCTCGCTGCAGCCGCGTCGTCGGAGAGAACCAGGATCTTGGCGGATGCGGCAATGTTCATGTGCGCTGTCATTTTCGCTTTCCTACGCGTTAATTAAGGAATCAGCAGGTTGAGCAGGTCTTCAGGTCTTCCGTCGTGATCGTTACTGGATGGGCCGGGATGGTGACGTCGTTCAATCCCAACAGCCCGCCGAGGATCGGCAGATCGAAGGTGATGTCGCGCACCTCCAGCCGCATCGTCACCACGGGCCCGTCAGGGCGGCCCCAATAGCCGAGTCCCGATCGCTGATAGGTGACGACCAGATTCTGCGGTTGGATACGCCAATTGAGATCGCAAATGCCGGGGTGCAGATCAGTTCCCGCGTTGCAAACGCCATCGCTTCCCAGGACGATCCGGTTCAATGCCGCCGTGCAGTTTGCAAGAGCCGGTCCGCAGGTCGACGATATCGTGGCATCGTTCGGAGTAGCTTTGCCGTTGTTGAGCGGATCGGCAGCGTCGGTCGGGAAAACGGCATTGAAATTGGTTGTCAGCGGATCTGATACTGCCGCCAGTCGGGCACCATATTGCAGTGCCTTGACCGTCTGATTCCACTGCGACATGGCATAGCCGAACTCGATGAAGGCGGCGAATACCAGCATGACGATCGGAAAGGTCAGCAACGCTTCGACAAGGCTGACACCACTGCTGTCCTGCCAGAATGTCTTGATCTGCCGAAAGATCACCATCCGATATATCTCTCTTCATGGAAGGAACTGAGGGTGATGGCGTCGATTCCAAGAAAGCCGAATACCGGCGAGCTCTGGTAGAGATGCGCAGTGGAAATGGTAATGTTCCCATCGGCATCGGGCGCACTGATGGTAATGTCGGCAGGGTCGTTCCAGCCGGGGACGCGCGGTTGAGCGTTTGCCGCAGGTGTCTGCGTTCCGTAAAAAGCGATCGTCTTTGCCGTTGCCTGATTGCATGTCGGCACATAAGTTCCCGACAGCGGTCGGCATCGCGAGAGGTAACGCCCAGCATCCCGCAGACCTGCGTCGATCTGCATCCGCTGCCAGAAAATGCTGCCGAACTCCAGTATGGCAGCGGCAAAGAGCGTCACAAACGGGATCGCGAGCAGCGCCTCGGCAAGCACTGCGCCTTCCTCCCTCCGCCAGAAGCCGAGGCAAAGCTGATGCAAGATAAACTTGCGGAGCGCCATCATCTGACCAACTCCGCTTCTTCCCGCAGGAATTCGTCTGCCGTACCGCGACCACCCTTGCCGGTGATGTCGATCATCTCCAGGGAAAGGTATCGTTCGCTGGAATCCTTTATCGCCGGCTTGGTCAGGAACATGCGCGCGAAGGCCACGGCGCGGGTGGCCTTATGACCGTTCAGATGCCCGACTGAGGCTTCATAGCCACAATTGACGATCGCTGAGAAGATTTCGCGGCGATCACCATATTCAGCCGCGGTATAGTTCGAAAGGTCCGGGCCGGTATAGCACTGGCCGCCGGTTGTCGGTTTGCCGGTTTCGCCATTCGCCGAGGCATGGTTGATCAGAGATGGGTTAGCAAGCTCGTAACGATAAACGTCGTAGGCGGAGGGCTGGCTCGGTGTCCCGGTCGCCTGCGGGGGATAGCTGGAGTAGTTGCTGAGGACCGTGCTCACCGAGGGCGCAGCCGTGCCCTGCGCGACATTCCAATAGGTCGTGTAGTTCCAATTGTTGCCGCTGCTGATCTTGCCGCCGGCAAGCGAGCTCATGGCCGCTCCGTAGCCGAGCGGCAAAGCCTTGGTCGCATCGCCGACAACGTCTCCCACCATGACCGGAGCATAGGTATCGCAATCCGGCTTTCCCTTGGTGGTTGTCCGGGCGGAGCGTACGTTTCGCGCGGGACGGTAACGATAATCTCCCTTCGCGCTATTGAACGAGGAGGCGTAAAAGCCGAAGCGCGTATTCACCCCGTCCTCGATGGGCCCCGCCATTGCGCCGGTCTCGGTATCAAGATTGTCCTGTGTGTAGCAGGCGCCGGGATTGCCGGTGGCAAGAGCCTCCGCCAGCACGGACGCACCATTGCCCAAGGGGGTCCGCAGGAAGCCGAAATTGCCGGGGCCGGGACTGGACGACGAGGTGCTGTGAAGCTCGATCTGCCGACCGTAGAGATTGCCGGCCGCAAAATTGGTGTGCAAGGCGGCTGCGGCAGCTGCGTCTGCGCTTGCACTGGTGTTGCCAGCAGGCTCGAACGGATTGCAGATAAAGATCGGCGTCACGTCGCATGCGCTGGCGTGGTATACCGCCACGGCGTCGGCGGCAATGTTGATCGTATCGCGGTTGAAGCCGACCGGTATCGGAAAGATCGTCTGCATCGCTTGCGGCTTGGCGATGACCCAGGCATAGGAAGCTTCGCTGGGCTCTGTCGTTTCCATCGAAGCCGGGATGGGCGTATCGTCATTGGCCGGGATGCTCTTCAGAAAAAGCACGGTAACCGTGCTTCCGGCATCATTGCCGGCGTCATAGCTCACGCTGATATACGAGCCAAGCGACATGCCGGTCCCGCCGCCGGAGAAAGCCGCGCTATTGGCAATTTTCTCGATCGCCGTCTGCGCCCTCGAAATGGCATCATCGCGGCCATCGAGTTCCCGGGCCCCCGCCAACGCCATCGCATCGACCGCGTTCTGGAGATCGGTATGCAGGTTGCTGCTGCGGCCGACATCGATGACCAGCAGCGAAAAGCCGAGAAGCATTGGCATGGCGATGAGCGTCAAGGCGATGACATAGCCACGATGATCATTCCAGAACCGTCTGACAACCCTGCTGAGCATTGGCGTCCCCCCATCACGGCGCTATCGCCGTGATGACCCCGTTTCGTGCATTTCCCCTGCGGCGCGCTACGCCGTTCATGCCTTCCGCCAGCTACTGGCTGGCGATCGCCCCGTTGGAGGCCCCATTCGCCCCCATGGCCGGCGACGGCTGAACAACGCCCAGCCCGCCGTTCTGATATTGAGTGACCACCCTGCGGATCACCTTGCCGTCGCTTGCGATTCGGGTTCGCTGGGCTTCCGGCGGGAATGGGTCCTCGATCTGGATGGCCTTGTTTGCTTCCACGGCGTTGCCGACCCCGAAGGTGATCGTGTCGCGATGGTTCATGTAGTCGGCGCAGCCGGAAGCGAGGCCGGCGGCCGCAAAGACGAGAAGGACGCGCTTAGCGTTTTGTAGCAACGGCTTGGACTCCCTGGTTCAAGTCGAGACGGTGGCCATAAGGCCCGGTCACACCTACGCCATTTCGAAAGCGTCGGAGCATGTCCTTGTCGACTTCCAGAACCCCGAGCGCGAAGAGCTCGACGTCGTTGGACGAACGCGTCTGATCGAGCGGACTGTAGAGGTCCTCACCCGGGCGGGCCGGGCGCACAATGTGTGGCGTGACGACGATGACGAGGTCGGATTCCTTCTTCTGGAAACTCGTCGAACGGAACAGAGCGCCGAGCACCGGTATCTGCCCGAGTCCCGGCAATTGCTGGATGTCTTTGGCATTGATCGACTGCAGCAGGCCCGCCAAGGCAAAGCTCTGGCCGTCGCGGAGCGCGACCGTGGTGCTGGCAGCGCGCGAGATGAATCCCGGATTGCCGTTGACGTTGATCGACGGATCAATCTCGGAAACCTCAGGCTCGATCTCCAGGTTGATGAGGCCATCATCAAGAACCACTGGCTTGAAGGTCAGCCGCACACCGAATGGGCGATAGTCCGTTTCTGTGGCCACCGTCGTGCCGTTGTTCGTCGTCTTCAGGATCGGCACTTCACCGCCGGCATGAAAGCTGGCGGTCGAGCCGCTCATGGCGATGAGGTTCGGCTGAGCCAGGCGGCGCACCAATCCCTTCTGCTCGAGGGCGTTGATCACAACGTCGATGTGGCCGCCGGAGATTTCCAACACCTTGGCGATCAGCTGGCCGAAGGGCAACGCACCCGTTGCCGCACCCTTGGGATCAAGGAGGGTACGGGCCAAGTTGCCGTTGTCATCAACGGTGATCCCCTGGCTGGCCGTTGCCTTGCCGATGCGGTTGTTGTTGCCATAGCCGGACCAACCGATCCCGAGGTCACGACCCGTCTGGCGCGAGGCTTCGATGACACGGACCTCGAGCATCACCTGCTGGCTGTCACTGACGCGCAACTGGTTCAGCACTGGCTGGTCGGAATAGGATTGGGCGATTTCCATCACCCGCTGCAGTTCGATGCCGTCACGGACGAAGCCTGTCAGGCGAATGCGATCGTTGGAGTTGATGACCCTGACCCGAGCCGAGGGCGCGGCAGAGCGAATGGCGGAAGCGACTTCGCTGAAATCGCTCGCAACGCGGATGTCGATGACCCCAAGCAGCGACTTGTCGTCGCCATATACCGAAATATTGGTGGCGCCGGGCTTTTTGCCGCGGATGAACAGCGACTTGTCGGAAAGCGGCACCACGTCGATCATATCGGCGCTGCCGATGACAAGATCGCCGAAGGGCTGGCCTGTATTGAGCGTCAGCGTCTCGTTCGGAGGCAAGGTCACGTGCTGGACTGATTCGCCTAAAGTGATGGACTTCTCCTGTGCGTTGGCGCGGCCGGCAACTCCGGGGCCTAAACACACACAGGCCGAAAACACTGCCGCTAGTGCCGCAAGGCTTTTCGTCCTCGCGATTCTTCTCTTGCCGTTCGCCATGCCTGCTTTAGCCCCCTCATCCGGCTCGCCGCACCTGCGGCATTCCGCATCAACATCACTGGACCAGGCCGACTCGGTGCTCCTCGCGCTTCGTCGTGTTCCAGACTCCCACTGTCACCCACTTCGGCTCAACCGGCAACACCGGCTCAACCTTTTGTTCCACAATCTGCACTTGTTTTGCCGGCTCTGGCAACTGCTTTTCCAAATCCTTGCCCAGTTCTGTCGCCATCGCCCCGCCACCGAGGTCGGCGACGGTGATCGGCCGGGTCTGCTCGACTGAGGAAGAGGCAACATTGCGAAGCGCCAGCGAGAGCGTGCCGACACTGGAGCCGAGGGTCAGGCGCTGCGCCTCGTCGGTCGTGACCTCAAAGGTCACCGTTTTCACGACGGATGGCTCGTCCTTGCGCTCGTCTGCCGTCTGGTCCACCGCAAGGACCTTGACGCCTTGCAGCAGCACGTCGACGAAGGTCTGATCGTTGCCCGCCTGCCCGCGCACGACCCGCGTCAGAAGCACGTCGACGCGATCGGAAGGCCTGACGAAGCCCGCAACGCCGAGCACATCGTTGACGCGAATGGAAACGGCCTTCATGCCCTGATCCAGCGCCGCCGACAGCGTGGCGCGTTCGCCGGTACCGGTGATCTTCGAGGATAGAACCGGCTCGCCAGGGTCGATCGCCGCCATGGCATAGCGGGGCTGGGCATCATTGCCGACGACCATCTCGATGCTGACGAATGAGCCTGCGGGTGTTTCATTGGAGGGCCACGGAATGGCCTTGAGGTTTTCGGATCGGATCCGGTCGCCGAAGCGCATCGGCGTGGCGGCGACAACAAGTGTCCTTTCCTCCGCCTTTACGCCGCTCATCGCCAGCAGCTTGGCCTTCTGATCGGAAAGATACGCGCGCATGCCGAAAACTGCGGCGGCGGCGAGTACAAATGCAATAACGAGGCTTAAAATTGTTGAAGAACGCATCGCGGTTACTCGCTACACTGGACGGAGCGCATCCATTCATTGATGCTAATTTAGAAGAGAGGGGTTAACAAACCCCTCGCTTCTGCGAACGCCAGCTTCAGGCTGGAGCCGTCAGGTTGGCCGTAAACCAAGCTGCCCAGCCGTTCCACACGGTAGCGAGGTTGGTGCCGGCCAGTGTCACCGCCCCGATCACGCCGCCAACCAGCAAGGCAAGCAGAATAAGGTATTCGGTGAGTGCGACGCCATCTTCTTCCCGCGCGAAAGCGCGTACGCTATTTACAAATGCTTTCATCGAGAATTACCTCCCAGGTAAGTGGTGCGCCGTATTTCCCCCGGCACTAGTCGTCGAGACCGCCCCTTCGACTGGAAATATTAATAATCTGTTAAGTCTAATTTAGTCAATTGTTTTATACGCAGACATTCGACATCTATACTTTATGGTTAAGACGAAAAATCGCAGAACTGGTCGTAAAAGCCGACTCCTGTGGCCGATGTTCAGTGACGATGAGCGTACATGGTAGATTACCATAGCCCAAAAAGGTTGATCCGATGCTGGAAATGGTCGTTGTTATTAATTCTCTTTCAGTATTACTTTTTCTCTGCGCCGCCTGGACAGATTTCCGTACTTGGAAGATTCCCAACACGCTCGTGCTTGCGCTCGTGACACTTTATGCGCTACGCGCGCTGGCCGTGATGCTTGGCTCCGAGGATGTCGGCGCAGCCCTATTTGCTTCGAGCGGAATTGGTGGCGACCTTGGGGCCGGTCTGCTGATGTTCATGCTTGGGGTGGCGCTCTGGACGTTCCGGCTATTTGGCGCAGGAGACGCCAAGCTTTTTCTGCCGATCGGTCTTTTTATCGGATGGCACGGAATGCTGCCGTTTGCGGTGTTGCTCCTCGCCCTCGGCATTTTGACGCTGCTGGCCCTGCGGCTGCCGGTGCCGCTGTCCGTCGCGCATCTCGCCTTTTTCATGCGCATCGAGGAAATTCGGGTGAGCCGGAAGATACCCTATGGCGTCATCATGGTTTTCGCGACGCTCCTGACCCTGGCTTTGCCAATGATCCGGCAGCACCTGCAGCTACGGTGACCTACCCTGAAAGGGCTCTGGCCGACCTGTTCTCCAGCGCGGCGATCTCCTCGGAGACCTCGCTCAATCGCTGACGCAGGTCGCTGTCGGTGCCGTCATCGACCTCTTCCTCGCCAAAACAATAGCGTGCCTCGTGAAGCTCGAGCTTGGCTTCGAGCTCGGCGCGTCTGGCATATAGGCGCTTGAGATAGGCGTGGTTCATCTCCCGGTCTCCACATCGTCCCGGTGATGGAAAAACGGTGTGGAGGCGGTAAGGTTCCGGTCTATCAGGTGAAAGAAGCGATCGCTGCTCGGCAGGCCTTGGCGAAATGGCCGCAACAGCCGGCGGCGCCCATTGCCTGACGGCTGACGCGCGCGCCTTCGAGCAGCAGCGTCAGCGTATCGGCAAGAAGTTGAGGTTCGCGCGCACCGGCTGCCGAACAGAGCGCGGCCAAGCGATCGCGCTGTGCGGCCTTGTGCCTCTCGATCATTTCATGGGCGGGATGCCCTTCTCCCTTGAGCTCGATGGCGGCGTTGGCGAGATCGCAGCCGGCGGGCTCGCCGTTCAGACACTGCGCCCGCATCTCCACCCAGGCGTCGAGCTGGGCGCGGGGATCGCCGGGATGAGCGGCCTCCAGATCGCGCCAAATGGCATCGGCCCTTTCGGAGGCACGCCGCAGCGTCTCGCAGACGAGTTCGTCCTTCGAGCCGAAATGCCGGTAGAGCGTCATCTTATTGGTCGAGGCGGCATCGGCAATGGCATCGACGCCGATGCCGCGGATGCCGCGCTCGCGGAAAAGCTCCACGGCCGTCGAGACGATGCGCTCCCGCGGCGGGATGCGATCTTCTGAAACGGTTGCGGAGATTTCATTCGAAGTTTCTGATTTTTTTGCGGACGAAGTCCTTGACATCAATGTGACCGATCGGTAACAACAGCATTGTTACTTACCGGTAACACCACAGGCCGCGAAAGTCAACGCAGAGGGTTGGCGGCGGATGTGGAACACGGGCGACCGCCCACGAAAGGAGGACAAGCCATGAGACAGACCAGAGACGACCTGACAATATCCGAAGCCCTTCGCGACCCCCTGATCGCCATGGTGTTGCGCGCCGACGGCGTGAAGCTTGAAGACTTCAAGCAACTCCTGGAAACGGCCGCCGGGAAACGCGAATCGCGCCCGACGCCGGTGGGCAAGATGATCGGAGCGCTTACGAGCCGCGCCAATCTGCCGGCTATTGCCTGCTTCGGCTGAAAAAGCCGCCTGAACACCGGGGGATCTCTCCCTGCCCCCGACAAGGGCTGTCGTCATAAAGGGGCGGCGGCCCTTGCTGCTTCATCGTAGTGGCCGGAAAGCGGCGGCGATCAACTTCTCCTTGCCCGCCCGCGCGCCTTTCACGAGGCCGCGCTTTTCGAACTTTCTCCGCTGCGACCAGGCCCTGCTCGCCGCCGGCGACGCCGTGATCGTCACGACGCCGACCGGCGGCGGCTACGGCAAGCCGTGACTGAAGCGCGCATCCTGCCAGATCGTGATTACGCGCTTCAGCTCCTTCTATCCGTGCATGCCTTCATCCCGGAACCGCCAATTCCGGGCGACATGCATTAAAGGATTGGCTTGCCGCCTGTAACCGCGATGGTCGTGCCGGAAACATAGCTCGACAAGGGATCGGCCAGCATGACATAGGCGGTGGCCAGTTCGGCCGGCTGACCCGGCCGTTTCATCGGTACCTGCTTACCGAAATTGCTGACGCTGTCTTCGGGCAGCGTCGAAGGAATGAGCGGCGTCCAGATCGGGCCCGGCGCCACGGCATTGGCGCGAATGCCCTTGTCGGCCAGAAGCTGGGCCAGGCCGGCGGTGAAATTCTGGATCGCGCCCTTGGTCGTGGCATAGGCCAGCAGCGTCGGGTTCGGATTGTCCGAATTGATCGAAGCCGTGTTGATGATGGCGCTGCCGGGCTTCATATGGGCGACAGCCGCCTTGGTCAGGTAGAACATCGCATGAATGTTGACCTTGAAGGTCAGTTCCCACTCCTGGTCGCTGATCTCGTCGATGCTCTTGAAGCTTGCCTGGTGCGCGGCATTGTTGACGAGAATGTCGATACCGCCGAGCTCCTTGACCGCCGTCTCGACAATTTGTCGGCAATGGGCCGGATCCTGAATATCGCCGCTGACGAGCACGGCCTTGCGCCCGGCCTGCTCGACGAGCCGCTTCGTCTCGTCGGCATCCTCATCCTCGTCGAGATAGGAAATCAACAGATCGGCGCCTTCCCTTGCATAGGCGATTGCCACTGCGCGGCCGATGCCACTATCGCCGCCGGTAATGATCGCCCGCTTGCCCTTCAGCCGTTCGGATCCGCGATAGGTTTTTTCCCCATGGTCGGGAACCGGGTCCATCTGGGCGGTGAAACCCGGCATCGGCTGTTTCTGGGATGGGAAAGGGGGTGTTGGATAATGCGTCATTATAGCCTCCTGAGTTGAGGGACAAACTCAGGCTGCGGCTGGTTGTTCCAACGGCATTGCAGCCACATCGCTTTCCGAATAAAATGACCAGAAAGTTGGTCACGGCGACAATATGATGGCACGTGTCAACCTGGCGGAAGCAAAAGCCCACCTGAGCGAGTTGCTCAATAGGGTGGAGGCCGGCGAAACGATCGAGATATTGCGGCATGGCAAGCCGGTGGCGCAGCTCGTGCCGGTGAAGACGCCGAAACAACCGATCGATGTCGAACGGCTGAAAGCATTGACGGCCTCGATGAAGCCACCGGCCGAGCCGGTCGATTCCGCGACCTTCATTCGCGATCTGCGCGATACCAATCGTTATTGATGCTTTACATCGACACACCAGTCCTCGTCGCCGCATGGACGGTCGAAACCCGCACGGACGACGTGCAGCAATGGCTGGCGGAGCGTCGAACCGAGGAGATCGCCGTCAGCAGCTGGACGATAACCGAATTTTCAAGCGCTGTCGGAGTCAAGGCGAGAAACGGACAGATCGATCCGGCCGATCGCAGCAAAGCTTTGGCGCTGTTCAAGGAACTATGTTCAACGAGCTTCGAGTGCCTGCCGATATCGCGGGCGCACTTCATCGAAGCGGCGCGAATGATCGAACAGTTCAATATCGGTCTTCGTGCCGGTGATGCGCTGCATCTGGCCGTCGCAATCGACAGCGACGCCACGCTCGTCACGCTGGACAGGGGGCTGGCAAAAGCCTGCAGCCTCATCGGAGCGCGTCACCGCTTGTTATGAGGTCGGCGGTATCGGCGGATGCGGAAACCACGCAGTCTCCCGGCTCCACCGCCGCCACATTCGCACCGACGATCAACCTACAAAATATTGCGATTTGCCACAGCGACCGCTGTACCATAGTAATGTAATATGGTCGCAGGGTTCATGAGGTGCATGAAATTGGACGGAAAGACATCGCCCGCAGTTTACTCCGAAGATGAGAGCCTTGCCGGCGAAGCCGGCGGCAAGAGCGCGCGCCGCGCCCGCGTCAGCGGCATCGACCGCGCTCTTCAGGTGATCGATCATCTCTATGAAACAGGATCGCCGGCCGGCGTCTATGCCATCGCCAAGGCGGTAAAGGCGCCGCTATCGACCGTCTACGTCATCGTCGACGACCTCGTCGAAAAGAATATGCTGACGCGCCAGGCGGATGGCTCGATCTGGCTCGGCGCCCGGCTTTATCATTACGGGCTTGCCTATGCCCGGTCGCTGGATTTCATGAGTATCGCCACCCACGAAATGCACGATCTCTGTCGCCAGGCCGGCGAAACCGTGCAGGTCTGCGGCCGTGACGGCGATTACATGCTGGTGCTTGCCATGGCCGACGGCCCGAGCCACTTCCAGGTGGCGTCGCGCGTCGGTACCCGGGTGCCGCTCAACTGGACGGCGTCGGGCCGCCTGCTCGTCGGCCACCTGCCCGAAGAGGAACGCATCGAGCTTTTCAAACGCTGCGCCCGCTCGTCACCGACCGGCCGCGCCGAGATCGATCCACGCACCCTATCGGAAGCGGCCGGCAAGGCCTTCGAGTCGCGCCTGTCGATCCAGGCCGGCGAATCCGATTATGCGGTCGCCTGCATCGCCTCGCCGATCTGCGATCGCGAGGGCCAGTGCGTTGCCACCATTTCGATCGTGCTGCCGGAGCAGAAGGCCTTTTCCGACGAGAACCATTATACGGCGCATGTGCGCAATTCTGCGGAGCGGATCGAAAAACTGATGGGTTGGCGCAACCGCTGACGTGAGCTCGGACACGATCCTTGAAGGATTGTCCTCTGACTGCATTGCATCTATGTTGACGTCACTGACAGCATTTGGGGGTCTGAATATGGCCGTTCTGACAGTTCGAAACGTGCCCGATGACGTGCATCGCGCATTACGTGTCCGGGCGGCGATGCATGGCCGCAGCACCGAGGCGGAAGTTCGCGAAATCCTGGAAAATGCCGTAAAGCCCGAGCAGCGCATTCGCATGGGAGACGCTTTGGCTGAACTCGGCCGGCAATTGGCGCTTACCAATGATGATCTCGAGGTGCTTGATCAGCTGCGCGAAAGGGCGGCGGCGGAGCCCTTGAGGTTTGAATGATCGTACTCGATACGAATGTGCTTTCCGAGACGATGAAACCGACGCCCAGTTTGGCTGTGCGCGCGTGGCTCAACGAGCAAGCCGCGGAAACGCTGTATTTGTCGAGTGTTACCTTGGCCGAATTGATGTTCGGCATCGGCGCCTTACCGGACAATCGACGCAAAGCGGCCCTGACCGAGATGTTTGGCGGCTTACTAGCACTCTTTGGGGATCGGGTATTGCCATTCGACGTCGGAGCGGCCCGGCATTATGCCGACCTTGCCGTCAGAGCTAGAACGAACGGCAAAGGCTTCCCGACGCCGGACGGATATCGCCGCCATCGCCGCTTCGAAGGGCTTTGTTGTCGCGACACGCGATATAAGCCCCTTCGAGGCGGCGGGACTGACTGTCGTAAATCCCTGGAACCATCGATCATCTGAGGCCTCTCGGGAGAATTTATGATCGAACCCCGCCTCGCGGCGGATTCTATCTGTAGGAATAGCCGTGGCTGTGGCGCACCAGCCTGCGCGCCCGCGGCACGTAGCGGCTGGCGGCGACGGCCTCGGCACCCATCACCGCATAGCGTGGCTCGAACAGCTTGTTGAGGACCGAGACATCACCATTCGAATCCGTCGCCTCGAGTTCGGACTCGACGAGGTCGAAAACGGTGAATTCGGCTTGCGCGCCAACCGCAAGCCGGTTCTCCATCGACAGCTTGATGACCGAGGCCGGCGCATGGGTGACTGCTTCCACGACCTTGTCGAAGGGCATGCCGACGCTCAGCAGCTTCGACATCGTCGTTGCCAGGTCCCAGACCGGAAAGTTCATCGAATGGCCGTGCAGGTCGGTCGAGATCGAGAACGGCAGAAGCCCGCGCGCGATCGCCGCTTCGGCGACCTTGAAGGAGAAGGAGGCGCCGCCATGGCCGATGTCGAGGCGGATGCCTTCGGAGGCGCAGCGCTCGGCGAGATTGAAAAGATCCTCATCCTCCATGAGGCTCGAACCGGCCTTCCCGTTGAAGCAATGGGTGACGACGTCACCGGGGCCGAGAATTTCAAGCACTTCGTCATAAAGCGCCGGCGGCTCGCCGACATGGACCATCATCGGCACTTTCAGGATCTTGGCGATCTTCTTGCCGAGCTTGACGGGAGTGACACCCCAGGAGCCGGTGATGACGTGGCTGGCGCGCACCTTGATGCCGACGATGTGCTCGCTGTTTTCAGCGTAGACTTGGAGAATGCGGTCGAGATCGATATCTCTGATATCCCTGAGCTCGGCGACGCGGTTGCAGGCGACGAGACCGATCGAGCCCAGGTTCAGGAAGGCCTTGATGCGCTCGCGCGAGGGCTCGATGATATACTCGCGGAAGCCATGGAAATTCGCCTCGCCGGCCGAACCGGCGTCGACCAGGGTGGTGACGCCGCGCTCGAGACCGCATTCGGACGGGCGGATGGAGATGTCGGTGCCGCCATGCCAGATGTGGACGTGCAGATCGATCCAGCCCGGCGAAATGAAAGCCCCCTTGCCGTCGATGCGTGTCACATCCTCAGCGGCTGGAAGCGATGGACCGATCCGGGCGATGCGGCCGTCGGCATTGACGAGAATGTCGATCACCCCCTCGGATGCGCCCGCACCGAAAGCCGTCGGTCTGACATTGGTGAGGAGAAGCGGCTTCTTCGCCTGGTCGCCCGACATGATCATATTTGCAAATTCCATAGTTATGACATGTTAATCCTTATAATAGAATAAAATCGAAGAGACTGCTGTCAAGAGAAATGAAGCGCAGCCAGCCGCACGGGAACGGCGCCAGCGCGCTCGTTCTCAGCCGCACTCGCCGTCAAGGAGCGGCAAATTTTTCCAGCGATTTCAATCCCGCAGGATCGAATATTCAAGCCGTTTGAGGTGGTCTGGATCGGCGATGGCTTCGATTGCCGCAATCCTGTCGTCGGCGATAGTAAACGCCACCACGACGCGGATCTGACCCGCGATGCGCACGACGAAGCCAAGCTCGCCGTCGACTATGGCGATCTCTGCCGCCTGCGCCCGGCCCTTGAACAACTCTGCCACTTCGGATGCGCCGCGTCTTTCGCCGAAGGCGCCGAAACGCGCCGCCGTCGCATCCAGGCGAAACACGACATCTGGAGCGAGCACCGCAATCAGCGCCTGCAGATCGCCGCTGCGCGAAGCCGTCAGAAAGGCCTCCGCAATCGTTCGTTTGCGGCCGAGATCGACATCCGGCGTCTCGTCCGCGCCCTGCACCCGGCGGCGGGCACGGCTCGCGAGCTGACGGGCGGCGGCGGATGACCGGCCGATAATCGGCGCAATTTCTTCGAAGGGAAGATCGAACATGTCGTGCAGCACGAAGGCAACTCGTTCGGCAGGCGCCAGCGTCTGCAACACGACGAGCAGCGCCACGCCCACCGAATCGGCGAAGGAGGCGTCGCGTTCCGGATCCTTGGCCGGATCGGCGATCGCTGCATGGACCGATGTCTCCAGCGGCTCCTCGCGCCGGGTCTTGCGGGCACGCAGCATATCGAGGCAGATGCGCGCCACCACCGTCGTCAGCCAGCCGGCGAGATTGCCGACGTCAGTCCTATCCGCGCGGGTGAGCCGCAGCCAGGCCTCCTGAACCGCGTCTTCGGCCTCGCTGCGCGACCCCAGCATGCGATAGGCGGCCGCCTTCAGATGCGCCCGGTTGGCTTCGAATTGATCGGCCAGCCAATTATTCTCGTTCATCCGTCACATTCCTTCGCTGCGTTCCGTCACATCAATGACGAATGAAACCGGGCCGGTGTGACAGCGCCGGCGGTTCGTCGCACCCTAAACCCATCAAGGAGACCTATCATGCAGGAGAGAATGGGAAATCCCGCCCTCGTGCTTCCAGAAGCCATGCAGGCGCTCAATGCGCTCAGCAAGGTGCCGACCGAAACAGGCCTTTCGCCAAGGCTGCTCGAACTCGTCAATCTGCGCGCCAGCCAGATCAACGGCTGCAGCGTCTGCATCGATGGTCATTGGCGCATTGCCCGCAAACACGGCGAAACGGATGAGCGGCTCTTTGCCGTCGCCGGCTGGCGCGACGCTCCCTATTATAGCGAGGCTGAACGCGCCG
>NZ_CP021031.1:300000-530065 GCF_002117485.1 Rhizobium sp. NXC14 | reverse complement strand
CTATCCAGCTTCCAAAATCCTCTGCCCGTTGGCTCTTAGCAATGCCATTATCATCGGCCCAAGCGAAAATTCCCCACGCTCACTGCGCCGCGTCAGATCACGCAGATAGCCGCCGGCCGAGTTGATGAAACTTGCCCTCTCAAGGATGCACGCAACCGCCACCGCAGCGTTCTCCGGCCCCAGCGCCTCACACGCATTCTGATAGGCGGAGGGGCTTACCCCCAGCATAGATCGAACTACGACCGCGGCAGACATCAGATCTCGCCAGCTTCCCACGCCGCCCGGCGCGTAGTCCACGATCGTCGGGCAAGCCTTGAGGACTAACCCCAACGGGAACGCCCCTCGCTGCTCATTACTCGGCTGGTGGCTCGAACTCGGCTTTGCCCCCTGCCCGTTTCGAGAGCAAGGTTCAGATTCAGGTGGAGATTCGGGTTTTGAATTCTGTATGTGCTGCTCGCCATGAGCATCATTGGTGCTATTATTTTGAGAATCTTCGAGCATTTCCAGGCGATTGAGGACTTCCTCGCGAAGCATCTGCATCTCATCGAGGATAGCTGTGGTGCCTGCGAGCGTGGGAACTCGCGGAATCCGTCCTACAAGCGCCACGTAGACGTCCTCGACCGATTGCCAATCTCCATCGGCGCCCTCTTCCATTGCTGCAGTGATGAGTTTGCGGACATCGCGCCGGCAAATAGTCAGGCTTTCTCTGGCTCGTCTCAAAGCCGCTCTATCGGCCGTCACTTGCTGCGCCAACATTGCCAACTCCTCGGCGCGTGCGAGGAGCGGCGACAAATCGAAGCCGAAGGCGCTCTCGATCTGGCCATCGCCGCTCTTACGGGCGTAGCGCTTACCGTTGGCGCTATCCTTCCGGACGATTAGGCCCGCTTCCACCAGGATGGCGATGTGTCTACGCAAAGTCGCGCCCGCCATTGCATGCGCTCGAAGAGCAAGCTGAGCATTCGAGGGGAAGACGATTAGTTGCGCGTCCTGGCGCAACTCATTCTCAGGATAGAAACTCAAAAGCGCGTCGAGAACCGCGAGGCTGTTGGACTGAACACCCAGCAGTTCCATGGCGGCGGAGGCATCTCTGAAGACCTTCCACTTGTCCGCTGTCTTGCCTTGCTTTATCTCAGCCAAAGCCGCCTGGCGCCGCACAAGCGCAAGCGTCATTGGCCGCCGCCCGAATGGCGTCGTCACACTTCCCGTCTGCATCGTCTTTCACCTTTCAGCAGGCAAAAGAAATCCGCTCACCAAAAACGGCGCCAAAGACTCTTGACGAAAATTCGAGGAAATGCGATTCTGTTCGTGCTAAAGAGACAGAAGGGCTTCCACGACGGCGACGTTGAGGGGGCTCTTTTCTTTTGCGGGTTAGTCTCCCTGTTTCTGTTGATGCTTTGCTTGGTGCTCTTGATAAAGAGCCGGCAAATGTTCGAGTACGAAGGCGGCAAAGTCCGGTGTCGCCTTCCTGTCGATTGTGATCTCCAGCTTGCTCTTGCTTTGTGTCACCTGCGCAAGTCTGTGCCCATCCGGGGTCGACATAACGTCCGGCAATCCACGCGCAATTCGACGCGGCTTCAGGTAACCGATCACCGCCTTGAACCGGTCTGCTGATGGTAGCGTCTGCACCTTGGCCGAGTTCGCAAATTTGACGGAATCTGCTGGAGACGCTGCCTTCTCGATCAGTTCAGCGAGTTGTTGCCAACTGGGACGACCGACTCCTGGAGCGGGACCAATGGCGTCGATCAGCTCGGAGGGGAGGGCGTCAACGAGAAGGAGCATCTTCGACAGATTGCTTTTGTCGATCGACATGGCCGCGATGACGATCTCTCGTGAAAATTGCTTGTTCAGTTGATGCGCGAAACGCGCTTTTTCAATAAAGGTGAGGTCTTCACGTTCGTTGTTTTCCTGGCCCTGGGCCACGACCAACTGCTCGTCGGTCAAGTCGCGAACGACCGCCTTGACCGGCAGTCCTAGTTCGGACACGGCGCGCAGGCGGCGATGGCCGAAGGCAACCTGGTATCGGCCACCTCGTTCCGGATGAGGTCTCACAAGGATCGGGACCTGCTGTCCTTGCTCCCGGATCGACACAAGGAGACCGTCGATCTCGCCTTGCATGCGATCCTGGACGAAGGACGGCTCGATTGTCGACGCGTCCAGTTCTACCACGGCCTGACCTTCAGCGAGACGCCGCTCTATCTCCTCAGCACGGCCAAGACGGTCATTTTGCTCGCGCAAGGCATTGCCAATGTTTGCGGTCAGCTTCGTCGCTGGATCGCGTTCTCTTCTCGCCACTCCGAGAAGCGGCATCGAGCGGGTTTTTGCCGCTCTGTGATCAGCTGCAGATGACGTGTCGGGCACGTCTGTAGAGACGTCAAGGAGGTGCTTCCGACTCATGTGGTTCTACCCCATGCTTTCTTGATCAGAGTTTCGATCTCGTCGTTGACGGCGTTCATCGCCTCCAACGCCCGATCATAAGTCGAGCGCGTAAACTGCCCGCGCTCGACTTCGAACAGGGTTTGGTTTGTCAGGCCAGCGTCGGAAACTGCGGTCGTCTTGAGCATCGGGAAATTGAGCACATTTTCGCCGAAGATCGAACGCAGATAGCCGACCATCTGGTTTTGCGGGCCATCGCTCGGTTCAAAACGAGTGATAAGGTAGCGCATCCAATTGAACTTGAATTGGGCGCCTGCATTCTCGATTTCCCGGAGGAGATTTGAGGTCATCGCCAAAAACTGGTTCATCGACATTACATCCAGCATCTGCGGATGGACGGTGACGAGGATCGACGTTGCGGCAGTCAAAGCCGAAAGCGTCAGATAGCCAAGTTGGGGAGGGCAATCGATAACGACGACATCGTAGTTATTCGCGATGTCTTCGATGACCTGGCTGATCCGACCGTAAAAAAGTGTGTCGCCTTCCTTGCGGTTCATCAGCGCGCGCGGGGTGTCGTGCTCGAACTCCATAAGTTCAAGGTTGCCTGGAATCAGATGGAGATCCGGAATGTACGTTCCTCGGACAACCTGCTCGATCGGAACCTGCTCGTCATCATACCTGATGGCACCATAGAGTGTTTCGTTCGGACCAACGTCGGTTTCCGGCTGACTGCCGAAGAGTGCGGAAAGGCTCGCTTGGGGATCAAGATCAATAGCGAGGACCCGGTAGCCACGCATCGCCAGGTACTGTGTCAGATGCGCGGCTGTCGTCGTCTTGCCCGAGCCGCCTTTGAAATTCATGACCGAGATCACTTGGAGCTGCTCGCCCTCGCGACGATAGGGCAGGTGGCGCCGGTTCCCGCGGCCGATCTGATCCAGGTGCTTACGGATTGAATGAATGTCTTCGATCGTGAACGTGCGTCGACCGCCAGGGCTCATGCTCACATGCAATTCTGGCATTTCCGAAGCAGTCTGCCTCAGATAAGACTCACCGATGCCAAGCAGTTTTGAGGCTTCTGACGGCGCAAAGGATCGAATGCCTTTTTCGGACGTCGGCGGGAAGACCTTGAGATGATGTGCCTGAAGTTGGCTGGAGAGGGCGTCGGCATGACGCTCCATCAAAGCAGTCAACCCTTCGATGACTGGCGCTGTTTTTGCGGCGGTCTTCGCCATTTCCAAACCCATTTTCCTGCAAGTGGCGGTATTTTTCGCGAAACCGGTAAAGTTCCGCCACTAGCCATTAGAGCCGATTCTGAATTTTGAGCAAGGGCTTTTAGGTTAATGAAATATTAGCAGGGAAAAGCCAGAAACGCAGAGAAAGTGGAATTTTATGTTTACAACCCATGGCTTAGCAGGGTTGCGGCGTCGGTGAGTTCATGGTTTGTTTTACTGTGAATCCAACAAAAGTGCCTCCGGCGATTTCGGAAAAAACCGAAGAGGTTGGCGAGGACTGGTCATCCAGAAGTCGCGACTCAAGGCAAGAACCTTGTAGGATTCGACAACTGACGCCCAATTGCGATTCGTGATGAGTTCCCGTCGTTCAACACCGATGGAGAGATTCATGCAGGTTCTCGCAATCTCGAAACCAAAAAACCTTTACGAAGCCCAGTTGCTTCAAAAACATCATCAGCTGCGCGCTTCGGTCTTTTTCAGCCGCCTGAATTGGGATGTAGCGGTGGTCGACGGGCGCGAGGCAGATGCATTCGACGATCTCGGCCCGCATTATATTCTGGCTGTCTCCGCATCTGGCCGACTTGCGGGATGTGCACGCCTTCTCCCTGCGATGGGGCCGACGATGGTGGCGGAGGTGTTTCCGTCGCTGCTTCCGGAGGGTCGCCTGAAGGCCCATCCGGCTATGACCGAAAGCTCTCGCTTCTGCGTGGACACTACGCTGGAAGAGGGGAGGGGAGGTGGCTTCGTGCACGAGGCAACGCTGACAATGTTCGCCGGCATCGTTGAATGGTGCATGGCAAGTGGTTTCGCCGAAATCGTTACCGTGACCGATCTCCGCTTCGAGCGGATCCTCGCTCGCGTTGAGTGGCCACTTCAACGCATCGGTGAAGAGAGAAAAATTGGAGTGACCATGGCCGTTGCCGGAATCCTGCCTGCGACCCCGGAAACGTTCCAGAAGCTCCGACCAGCGAATTATCAATCTCAAATCGCCAAAGCCATCCGTTAAGCAGCATAGGGAGAGTTCCATGAATCAGCTTCGTTCTCATCCCCGACTTGTCCGGAAGCTTCAGGATGCGCTTGGAGTTCAGCTCTGCGTTGCTCTGGACGACTCGGATGTCGTGGAGATCATGCTCAATCCGGATACAAAGCTTTTCATCGAACGGCTCAGCCACGGCATTGCCCTCGCCGGCGAAATGTCATCGGCTGCAGCTGAAATGGTGATCGGCGCGGTCGCTCACGCGCTTCAGTCGGAGATAGATTCCGACCGGCCTATCATTTCCGGAGAATTGCCGATCGGCGGCCACCGCTTCGAAGGGCTCTTGCCTCCGGTCGTCGCCAAGCCGGCCTTCACCATTCGCCGTCGTGCCTCACACTTGATCCCGCTCGATGATTATGTCCTCTCTGGCGTGATGACCGAACATCAGGCTTCCACCATCCGCAGCGCGATTTCCTCCCGGCTCAACATCATCATTTCCGGTGGCGCAGGCTCCGGCAAGACGACGCTTGCGAACGCGGTCATCAATGAAATCGTTAAGTCTGCTCCGCAAGACCGCTTGGTCATCCTGGAAGACACCGCCGAGATTCAATGCGCCGCCGATAACGCCGTTCTCCTCCACACCAGCGATACGATCGACATGGCGCGGCTTTTGAAGAGCACCATGCGCCTGCGACCCGACAGGATCGTGGTCGGTGAGGTCCGCGACAGCGCTGCACTGACGCTGCTTAAGGCTTGGAACACCGGCCACCCTGGTGGCCTCGCGACGATCCACTCCAACACTGCCATGTCGGCTCTCCGGCGTCTCGAACAGCTAACCGCCGAGGCCAGCCAGCAGCCGATGCAGGAGGTGATCGGGGAAACGGTTGATCTTGTCGTCTCGATCGAGCGAACGCCACGCGGGCGGCGCGTTCGCGACGTCATTCGGGTCGAGCGTTTTGCGAGCGGCCACTACGAGATCGACTCCGACCAGTTCACGGAAGAGCAGGAGGCGTGCCATGTCGCGTAGAAACGCAGTCATCGCCGCAGCACTCCTCGCCTCGGTAGCGCCGGCGCTCGCGAGTTCCGGCGGCAGTCTTCCTTGGGAAGGGCCATTGCAGCAAATCCAGGAGTCGATCACAGGACCGGTCGCCGGCGCCATCGCCCTTGCGGCGGTCGCGATTGCCGGCGGCATGCTGATCTTCGGCGGAGAGCTGAACGATTTCGCGCGTCGGCTCATGTACATCGTGCTTGTCGCCGGCATCCTGCTTGGCGCGACCAATATCGTCGGCTTGTTTGGCGCGACTGGCGCCTCGATCGGGCTGACCAGCGAGCAAACCACCTCGATCGGTGAAAGCGAAACAGGGGAGGGGGCTCATGGCTGAGTCCTTGTCCGGGCTGCAGCGCAACCGCATCCACCGTGCCCTGTCCCGGCCGAACCTCCTGATGGGCGCAGACCGGGAACTTGTGCTGATCACCGGCCTTGCGGCCGTCATTCTGATCTTCGTCGTTCTCACGATCTATTCCGCGCTGTTCGGCGTTGCCGTCTGGATCGTCATCCTCGGGCTCCTGAGGATGATGGCCAAGGCCGATCCGCTGATGCGACAGGTTTATGTCCGTCATATCTCCTACAAGCATTACTACAAGGCGACCTCCTCGCCGTGGCGCCGGTATTGAGGGGCAGGCATGGTCGCTCTCAAACGCTTTCGGGCCACCGGCCCCTCCTTCGCGGATCTCGTGCCCTATGCCGGCCTGGTCGACAATGGCGTCCTCCTGTTGAAAGACGGAAGCCTGATGGCCGGCTGGTATTTTGCCGGGCCGGATTCCGAAAGCGCCACAGACCTCGAGCGCAACGAACTGTCGCGGCAGATCAATACGATCCTGTCGCGTCTCGGAAGCGGCTGGATGATCCAGGTCGAAGCCGTGCGAATCCCGACGTTCGACTATCCGTCGGATGATCATTGCCACTTCCCCGACGCGGTCACCCGCGCGATCGACGCCGAACGGCGGGCGCATTTCGGGCGCGAGCAGGGACATTTCGAGAGCAAACACGCGCTCATCCTGACCTATCGGCCACTCGAATCCAAAAAGACTACACTCAGCAAATACATCTATTCGGACGACGAGAGCCGAAAGAAGACCTATGCGGACACGGTGCTGTTCATTTTCAAGAATGCTGTCCGCGAGATCGAGCAGTATTTCGCCAACGCCCTTTCGATCCTTCGCATGGAAACCCGGGAAGCGGTCGAGCGGGGAGGGGAGCGGGTCGCCCGCTATGACGAGCTGCTACAATTCGTTCGCTTTTGCGTTACAGGCGAAAACCACCCGATCCGACTGCCGGGTGCCCCTATGTATCTTGACTGGCTTGCGACGGCCGAGCTCGAGCATGGCCTGACGCCGAAGGTTGAAAGCCGTTTCCTCGGTGTCGTGGCGATCGACGGCCTGCCGGCCGAGAGCTGGCCAGGGATTCTCAACAGCCTGGACCTGATGCCGCTCACCTATCGTTGGTCTTCGCGCTTCCTCTTCCTCGATGCGGAGGAGGCAAGGCAGAAACTGGAACGCACGCGCAAGAAGTGGCAGCAGAAGGTAAGGCCGTTCTTCGATCAGCTATTCCAGACGCAGAGCCGTTCGGTTGATCAGGACGCAATGACCATGGTCGCGGAGACGGAAGATGCTATCGCGCAGGCCTCCTCGCAGCTGGTCGCATACGGCTATTACACGCCCGTCATCGTCCTTTTCGATAATGATCGCGAAGCCCTGCAGGAAAAAGCGGAAGCCATCCGCCGGCTGATCCAGGCGGAGGGTTTTGGCGCGCGGATCGAGACGCTCAACGCCACTGAAGCCTTTCTCGGCAGCCTGCCCGGCAACTGGTACTGCAATATCCGCGAACCGCTAATCAACACGAGTAATCTCGCCGATCTCGTCCCGCTTAACTCTGTCTGGTCGGGCAATCCGACCGCACCATGCCCATTCTATCCGCCGAACTCGCCGCCGTTGATGCAGGTGGCGAGTGGATCGACGCCGTTCCGGCTGAACCTGCACGTCGACGATGTCGGGCACACGCTGATTTTCGGACCGACCGGATCGGGCAAGTCGACGCTGCTGGCACTGATCGCAGCACAGTTCCGCCGCTATGAACACGCCCAAATCTTCGCCTTCGACAAGGGGAGCGCGTTGTTGCCGCTGACGCTGGCCGTCGGTGGCGAGCACTATGAGATTGGTGGAGATCATAATGGAGCGGAGAGGGCACTGGCCTTTTGTCCGCTATCGGAGCTCTCCAATGATGCAGATCGCGCATGGGCCACGGAATGGATCGAAATGCTGGTGGCGCTGCAGGGTGTTGCCATCACCCCTGATCATCGCAACGCCATTTCGCGGCAGATTGGGTTGATGGCCAGCGCAGCCGGTCGATCGCTTTCGGACTTCGTCAGCGGCGTGCAGATGCGCGTGATCAAGGATGCGCTTCATCACTATACGGTCGACGGACCGATGGGGCAACTTCTCGATGCGGAACAGGATGGTCTGTCGCTGGTTGCCGTCCAGACTTTCGAAATCGAGCAACTGATGAACATGGGCGAGCGCAATCTCGTGCCCGTGCTCACCTATCTGTTCCGTCGGATCGAGAAGCGTCTCGACGGCTCACCGAGCCTGATCGTACTGGATGAAGCTTGGTTGATGCTCGGCCATCCAGTGTTCCGCAGCAAGATCCGTGAATGGCTGAAAGTGCTGCGCAAGGCCAACTGCGCCGTCGTGCTCGCCACACATTCGATTTCGGACGCCGAGCGTTCCGGGATCATCGATGTGCTGAAGGAATCCTGCCCAACTAAAATTTGCCTTCCCAACGGCGCCGCCAGGGAGCCGGGGACGCGCGAGTTCTATCAGAGGATCGGGTTCAATGAGCGACAGATCGAGATCGTTTCGAACGCGATCCCGAAGCGCGAATACTACGTCGTCACCCCCGACGGCCGGCGCCTGTTCGATATGGCGCTCGGTCCCGTGGCTCTCAGCTTCGTCGGCGCATCGGGCAAGGAAGATTTGAAGCGCATCCGTGCGCTCAGGTCCGAACACGGCCGCGACTGGCCGATCCACTGGCTTCAATCGAGAGGAGTTCACGATGCCGCATCGCTGCTCAACTTCGAATAGGCTGTTCGTCGGCCTTGCGGCGGTCGCGTTGACAGTCGCCGCCGCAAATCCCGCTCATGCCGGCACCGCAACTGGTGCCGCCACCGAGTGGACGCAGGTCCTCAACAATGGCGAACTGGTCGCTTTGGTCGGGAAATCCGGCGAGCAAATCGAAAACCAGCTCACCCAGATCAGCCAACTCGCCCAACAGATCGAAACGCAGCTGAACATCTATCAAAATCTGCTTCAGAACACGGCTACTCTCCCGTCGCGTATGTGGGGGCAGGTCGAAAGCGATCTCAATCGGCTGCGCAGCATCGTTGACCAGGGTCAGAGCATCTCGTTTTCAATGGGCAATGCCGATGACGTGCTCCAGCAGCGCTTCCAAAGCTACTCAAGTCTAAAAACCAAACTGCCTGACAATGCTTCTTTCTCGACCACATATCAGTCCTGGTCGGACACCAACCGGGACACGATCGCCAGCACACTGAAGGCGGCGAGCCTGACGGCCGACCAGTTCGATAGCGAGGAAGGCACAATGTCCTCGCTGCGATCGATGTCAGAGACCGCCGACGGGCAGATGAAAGCCCTGCAGGTCGGGCACGAGATCGCTGCGCAACAGGTCGCGCAGATGCAGAAGCTTCGAGGGCTCGTCTCCCAACAAATGACAATGATGGGAACCTGGCTTCAGACCGAGCAAACCGACAAAGACCTCGCGCAGGCGCGGCGGGAGAGATTCTTCAGCGGAACTGCACCTTCAACCTCCGGCGGCGAAAAAATGAAGGTGGAATGGTGAGAACGAAATCTTTCCTCGTCGCAATCGCGAGGTTCCTGGCGGCTGGCAGCGCCGGCATCTGGCTGCTCATCTCCGAAAAGAACGCTGCGCAGGAGCGCCGTGAAACGTTCTTCGGATCATCGAAGGAGGATCCACCCTGGCGGCGAAAAGATGAAAGTGGAGTGGTAGGGGCATGACAACGATATCTGTTCGGCGGCTTCGATCCGCCATGCTGCTTACCGTCTTATGCATGCTGGCGGCGCAGCCTACCCTTGCGCAGGAAGGTTCGGTGCTAACGGCATTGCAAAGCCAGATCACAACGGCCGCAAAGGGTTGGGAAACCAAGGTCATGGATGCGGCCAAATCGCTGTTCTGGATCCTGGCGACGATCGAGATCGGCATCGCCGCCGTCTGGCTCGCGACACAAGCCGCATCACTCGACAGCTGGTTCGCCGAGCTCGTCCGGCGGATCATGTTCGTCGGCTTCTTCGCTTTCGTGTTGGCACAAGGTCCGACCTTCGCCAAAGCGGTGGTCGACAGCCTGTTCCAGATTGGCGCCGGAGGCGGCACTGCCTCACCGGCCGACGTCTTCAATGCTGGACTGGCGGTTGCAACGAAGATGTCGGAAAAGATTCAGTTCGGTCTTTTCGAGGACAATGCGCTGGCGATCTCGGCAGCTTTCGCCATGGTCGTCGTGGTCATCTCGTTTTCGCTTGTTGCTGCGATCTTCGTTTCCGTCATGGTCGAAATGTATATCGGCCTACTCGCCGGCACGATCATGCTTGGTTTGGGTGGCTCGTCCTATACGAAGGATTTCGCGGTCCGATATCTGATCTATGCCTTTTCCGTGGGGATGAAACTAATGGCGCTTGTCATGATCTCCCGTATCGGATCGGAGGTGCTGATCGGGTTGGCAGACCAGCCCGACATTGGCGACCAGTTCCAGACTGCGCTTGCGATCGCGGGTATCGCTGTTGTGGTCTTCATTATCGCTATCTACGTCCCAAACATCATGCAGGGTGTTGTCCAGGCTGCGTCAGTCTCGGGCGGAATGGAGGCTATCAGGCACGGTGGCCAGGCCGCATCGTTTGCGACAGGAGCAGGGTTCCTTGCGACTGGCGCTGCCGGTGCAGGATTTGCGGCGGCTCAAACCGCGCGGGCCGCGGGGTCTTCCGTTGCAGGTGCAATGCTTCGAGGTTTCGGCGCTGGGCTCGGCTCGGCAGGAAAAGCGGCGGGCTCTGCTGCCAAGGAGAAGGCCATCGGTTCGCCAGGCGCGTATGCTGGTTCGATCCTTGGGCTTGCGAACGCAAAACTGGATCAGGCGCGCAGTGGGCTCAGCGGACCAAAGTCACCTCCCGAACGTAAAGACTAACTGCAATCAGAAAGTGATCGATCGATGGCAGCGAACCGCGCGCCCGAAAACCCCTATCTTGCCGCACGCCAGGAATGGAGCGAGCGATACGGTTCCTATGTGCAGGCAGCCGCCGCATGGCGTATCGTCGGTATTCTCGGTCTGACCATGGCCGTACTTGGGTTCGGATATTCGATGTATCTGAGCATGCAGGTCAAGCTGGTGCCTTATATCGTCCAAGTCGACAAGCTCGGCACGTCCGTTACATCCGGGTTCCCCCAGCAAATCGAATATGCCGACGTTCGGGTGGTGCGCGCCACGCTCGGCAGCTTCGTCACCAGCTTCCGTTCGATCACGCCGGATGCCGTGGTGCAGAAGCAATACATCGATCGAACCTACGCGCTGCTGCGGACCTCCGATCCCTCGACCCAAAAAATCAATGACTGGTTCCGGAGCAACTCGCCTTTCGAAACGGCCAAGTCGTCGACGATCGCCATCGAAGTCAACAACATCGTGGCGCTGTCGAACCAGACTTATCAGATCGACTGGACCGAGTACGAACGCGACCGGAAGGGCAAGGAAACCGGCACGCGCCGGTTCCGCGGGGTTGCAACGGTGACGCTCACGGCGCCGCAGGACGAGGCGACCATCCGCCTCAATCCGATCGGTCTCTACGTCCGGGATTTCGACTGGACGGCACAGCTTTAAGGGCAGGGGATTTCTCAATGCACAGAACAGGATTGATCGCAGCCGCCGGCTGCCTAGCCGGAGTCGTCTTTGTGGGCGGCGCTGAGGCGCAGAGCATGACGACGAACGAGACGAAGGGTACCAACATTTCGAGGAAGTGGCGCGGCACAGCCGGGATGATCACGACCGGGCCAGATGGCAAGGTCATCTTTCTCTTCGGAGAAACCCAGCCATCCGTCGTCTGCTCACCGCTACAGGTCTGCGATATCGAACTCCAGGGCGGCGAGATCGTCCGCGACGTGCTTGTCGGCGACACGGTGCGTTGGAAGGTCGAGCCCGCAACCTCGGGCGCCACGGGCGGCCAGGCAATACACCTGATCGTCAAGCCATCGGAGCCGGGCCTCATTACTTCAATGGTAATCACGACGTCGCGCCGCACCTATCACATCCAGTTGAAATCACATCCGAGCCAGTACATGGCCCGCGTCGGTTTCGAATATCCGGAGGACGTGTCTACCAAGCTCGCCGACATCAATTCCCGGCTAGAGACGGGTGGCACCTCCGGGACGGCACCTGACAAGTTGAACTTCTCCTACTTGGTGAGCGGGATGGCGCCCTGGAAGCCGAACCGTGTCTATTCAGATGGCGTGAAAACATACATCCAGTTCTCGAAATCCGTCGCTAGCCAGGATGCACCGGTGCTCTTCGTCGTCAGCGGCGGTCAGAACCGCATCGTCAACTACCGGATGAAGAACGACATGATGATCGTTGACTATGCGATCGACAAGGCAATCCTCGTCTCCGGCGTCGGCTGGCGCCAGCAGAAAGTCACCATTCGGCGGGGAGGCTGATCCATGCTCAAGCTTCTCGTCATCATCGTCACCGCCGCCCTGGCTTCAGGCTGCCAGACAGCCGAATACGGATTGACGACCAGTTCCACCCCCGTCGCCGTCACCGGTCCGGCCGCAAGTGCCATTGCCGGCGACTTGGCAAGCCGGCTCGCTGAGCAAATCGGTCCGGCAGGTACGACGACGCTCAAGATGAAAAAGGACTCCTCGGACTTCGCAGCGGCACTGGAGGCGGCGCTGAAAGGCTGGGGCTACACGGTCTTCACCGACGGCAACGTCGGAAAGGGCGTGAAACCGTTCGAGATCGCCTATTCTGTCGATGGCCTTGACGGGCAGGTGCTCGCGCAGCTTTCAACGCCGTCGATCGTCCTTGGGCGGGCCTACGCGGCAACGGCAGCCGGCGCCACGCCGACAAGCCCGCTCTCGATCATCCAGCGGAACTAAGGGAGGCGGGAATGGTCGAATCGCTCCAGCTCGGTGCATCCAATCAGCTTGACGATCAGAAGGGCATGCGCCGCCTCAATCGGCTGCCAGTCATCATCGCCATCGTCATCGTCGCGCTCTTCGTTGGCGTGGTCGTGATCGGACTTTCATGGCGCGGGCTGCCCTTCAATCGGAACAATGATATCGACAGTGCCTCGAACGCTCCCGCAACGAACTTCGGAGACCAGCTCAAACGCGGGGTTACGGACGGCATCATCGGTGAACCTGTGGAACGTGAGGCGTTCCAGCCTACGCCTGCCGTCGAACAGAAGGTCGAGAAGGAAACACCTGTTGTCGACCGCCGGCCAACGGAACGTGAAGACCGGCGGCCGAGCCTCGAATCCGAAGAGGAATGGAAGGCCCGCCTGAAGCGGGAACAGGACGAACAATATATCCGCGAGGCCCAGCGCCAAAGGATGGCTCGGCTGCAGGCCCGCGCTACGGCGCTGGATTCCCCATTGCAGGTGGATATTTCAGATGTCGAGAGGACGGCGGCCAATTCAACAGACTCAGGCCGACAGACTGAAACGACGACAGCAAATAATGCCTCGGACCTCTACGCCGCCGCCATGAAATCCGGGCTGATGGGCCAGAGCGTCGACCAGAATGCCCAAGGCTCGAAGGAGGATTTCTTCAACCAGGACATCAAGGACGTCGGCTATCTGCCGAACAAGTTGATGCCGCAGATGTCGCCGTATGAGCTCAAGCGGGGCTCGGTCATTCCAGCCACGTTGATCACAGGTATCAACTCAGACCTTCCGGGCCGGATCACCGCACAGATCAGCCAGAATGTCTACGATAGCGCCACGGGCTACCGGCTCCTGATCCCGCAGGGGGCAAAGCTGTTTGGCCGCTATCATTCCAAGGTTTCTTTCGGTCAGGAAAGGGTTCTTGTCGTATGGACCGACTTGATTTTTCCGAATAGCTCGACGCTGCAGATTGGCGGCTTGGCTGGGACAGACGCAGAGGGATATGGCGGGTTCAAGGACAAGGTCGATCGACATCTCTGGCGCACGTGGAGCTCGGCAGCACTCGTGGCGATAATCGGGACGGGGATCGACATGTCAATGCCCGAGAGTTCGACGCTCGCGACACAGAACACCACATCAGACGCTGTGCGACGCAACTTCGCTGATTCCTTCGGCCGTGTGACCGAACAGACCATTTCCAAAAACCTGAGTGTCCAGCCGACGATCAGGATTCGGCCGGGTTACAAATTCAACGTTCTCGTTGACCAAGATATTGTCTTTCCTTCGGCTTATCAGGGAAATTAAACCATAAACACCGACCGCGACGATCATCAAAGCTGCCGCGAGGCATTGCCGATTAATGCAGTTGCGGCGGCAGAAACTTTGCGCCGCATCGTCTTTCTTTTAGCCTGAGGCGGCTTGAAAGATTTTCCTCCACAGATAGTGCTAGCTTTGGTCCGAGGGACTGCGTCGCAAGAGGCGGATTTGCCATCGCCAGGGTGGCCGCCCGCATCGACCGCAGCTGGAGTCCAATGAGCGGGACTGTTACGCCCATCCACGTGGGCCGTTTCGAAAAGAAGGCGCGGGGTCAGGAAGATAGGAGATATGTCCATGGACGGAGACCTTCGCTCGCTCGTCGATATGCTGGAAGCAGCGCGGAACGAGCAAATGATCAAAAGTGCCCTGAAGATTTTTGCGCATTCCTGCGGATATGACCGATTTGCCTATCTGCAGACCGAGGGAGCCCAAGTCAGGATGTGTTCCGGCGTGCAAATTTGACCCCCTTGGCGGGGTAATCGGCGTCCAATTTTGACCCCCCTCAGATTTCATCTGACCATCCGGCTTTTAGCGGCGGATGGAGCGGGAGTTGAAGCGAGTGGATACGATTGCGCGTGTTCGACGGGCCTTCCATGTGCAGGGCTGGTCCGTGAAGAAGATCGTCCGGGAACTTCATGTGTCGCGCAACACGGTTCGCAAGATACTGCGTTCCGACGAGACGGATTTTACCTATGAACGAGAACGGCAACCGTTGCCAAGGATCGGAGCCTGGAAGGCGGAGATTGAGCGGTTTCTGACAGCCAATGAGGGCAAGCCGTCGCGCGAGCGGCTGACGTTGATCCGGATTTACGAGGAGGTTCGGGCACTCGGCTACGATGGCAGTTATGACGCGATCCGGCGATACGCCAAGACCTGGGCGAAGAACCGGGGAGCAGTGACGGCGGAAGCCTATGTGCCTCTCTATTACGCTCCAGGTGAGGCTTACCAGTTCGACTGGAGCCACGAGATCATTCTGGTCAACGGCGTGACGACGACCGTCAAGGTCGCCCATGTCCGGCTCTGCCACAGCCGGATGATGTTTGTCCGGGCCTACATGCGCGAGAGCCAGGAGATGGTGTTCGACGCGCATGACAAGGCCTTCGCCTTCTTCCGTGGCACCTGCACGCGCGGCATCTACGACAACATGAAGACGGCGGTCGAAGCGGTGTTCGTTGGAAAGGAGCGACAATACAATCGCCGCTTCCTGCAGATGTGCAGCCACTATCTGGTCCATCCCGTTGCCTGCACGCCTGCATCCGGATGGGAGAAGGGACAGGTCGAGAACCAGGTTGGTCTCGTGCGCGAACGCTTCTTCACCCCACGCCTTCGCGTCAAAAGCCTGGAAGAGCTGAACGTCTGGCTGCTCGATAAATGCATCGCCTACGCCAAGGCACATCGCCATCCCGAGCAGACGGAGCGGATGATCTGGCAGGTGTTCGAGGAGGAGCGCGGCAGCCTGGTGCATTACGTTGGACCGTTCGACGGTTTCCACTGCGTCCCGGCCTCCGTGTCGAAGACCTGCACCGTCCGCTTCGACAACAACAAATACTCCGTCCTCTCAACGGCGGTCGGCCGCCCTGTCGAGGTTCACGCCTATGCCGAGAAGATCGTCATCAGGCAGGACGGGGTGAACGTCGGTGAGCATCAGCGCTGCTTTGGTCGTGGCGAGACGATCTACGATCCTTGGCATTATGTACCTGTTCTAGCTCGCAAACCTGGCGCTTTGCGCAACGGGGCGCCTTTCCGCGAATGGGTTTTGCCCGCAGCGATGGAGAAAGTGCGCAGGCGGCTGAAGAGCGTCTATGACGGTGATCGGCAAATGGTCACCATCCTCGGCTGCGTTCCGGCGGACGGTCTGGCGGCTGTCGATGCTGCCTGCCAGGAGGCTTTGGATCAGGGCGTCTGCTCGGCCTCGGTGATCATCAATATTCTGGCCCGCAGCCGTGATCCGGCTCCGGCCGCAGCTCTGCAAACCCCGGATGCGCTGCGTCTGACCCATGAACCGGTCGCCGACTGCGCACGCTATGACAGCCTCAGGAGGGCAAGTTGATGGAACGCACGCAGGTTCTCGAACTCATGAGCACGCTGAAGCTCTATGGAATGCGTAGCGCTTACGACGAGGTCATGGGTAACGGCATCAAGCGGCAGCACGAACCGCCCCGCATCGTCGGCGATCTATTGCAGTCGGAGATCGCCGAAAAGCAGGCACGCTCCATTCGCTACCAGCTCAGCATCGCCAAGCTGCCGCTTGCCAAAGACATCGACGACTTCGACTTCGCTGATACGCCCGTCAATGAATCCCTGGTGCGGGAATTGGCCACCGGCACCTTCGTCGCCGATCAACGCAACGTCGTCCTCGTCGGCGGCACCGGAACCGGGAAGAGCCATCTCGCCATCGCGATTGCCCGTGCACTGATCCGCAACGGAACACGCGGGCGCTTCTTCAACGTCGTCGATCTGGTCAATCGGTTGGAAACGGAAACGCGCAGCGGCAAGCAAGGTCGGACGGCCGACTACCTCAACCGTCTCGACTTCATCATCCTCGACGAACTCGGCTATCTGCCATTTGCCCAGGCAGGCGGTCAGCTCCTGTTCCATCTGATCAGCAGGCTCTACGAACACACGTCGATCATCGTCACCACGAACCTGGCGTTCGGCGAATGGCCGACGGTGTTCGGCGACGCCAAAATGACGACAGCACTTCTGGATCGTCTGACCCATCATTGCGAGATTGTCGAAACCGGAAACGAGTCCTGGCGCTTCAAGAACCGCTCTCAAAGCTAAAGCCGAAGACGATCATCACCCGCACTTGGCCTACCCTCTGCAACCCCGGCCAGCGCCGGGCAGGCCAAGTGCTGATCTACACCACCAAGGGGGTCAAAATTGGATGCCGATAAGGGGTGAATTTTGGACGCCGATTGACATCCTGCTGGGCCCCGGATCTTTTTTGACGCGCCAAATATTCGTTCTGGAGAGTCTGGAGGACCGAGCTGGTGATGGAGGGGTCGTCGCTTGCGCGCAACCACTCCTCGTAGACCGCTTGATCGGCCGCAAGAAGCTGACGATGTTCACGAATTGCGAGCACTGCCAGTGCTTTCAATTCCGACTTCTCCATCGAATCGTATCGAGGTTTCCTCGGGTTTCTTTCGACGTCCGAGGGACCTGCATCTTTCATCCGTCTACCCTTCCCAATTACTGTCGCCACTACGTTCGAGCGCGCGGTGAACCTTCGCCGCGATCTATTGCACGCTCATGTCTCAGACGGTTGCCTGGAAGCGTAGCCTGCCAAACAAACCCCCGTATCATACGTCGAGTCGAATCGGAACTATAGTTCCTAGAACAATAGTTCTAATTCAGGTTCCGCTGACGCCATGGATCTCAAAGAGGTCATGGCGACCAATTTGCGTCGAATACGTCATGGCAAGCATCTGACGCAGGAGGAGTTGGCGCACCTTACGGGCCTTAGCATGCGCCATATTGGAGCGATCGAGCGTGCCGAGATGTCTGCTACCGTCACCGTCCTTGGTCAAATCGCGGAGGCACTTGGCGTCGAACCTGCCGAGCTTGTGACAAAGTCACGCTGACGTGGATGGCCTCGACGCAAGACTTGGTTTTGGTTGGCCAGCCCAATGTTGTTGTGAAACACGCCGATTGACGAGTTGTAAACCGCCACATAGCCCTATGGCGATCTTTGAAGCACTTAAAGTGGAAAAGCTTTACGGCGGCTGTTAATTTACCTATATATTCTCCACAAGGAGAATGATTATGGCCAGCATGTCACACGCCTACACACCTGCCGAGGCTGCGGCTGTCAGCGAGATCGCTGTGAAATCGGTGCACAATGCGATCGACAAGCGGATCATTGCGACGCATCTCATCGGCAGCAACAGTCGTGCACTCACCGACGATGACCTGCTTCGGTTGAAGCTCTGGTATGGAGTCGGATCGATCTTGTCCGCCGAGCGCCGCAAGCGCCTGTTCGACACCATAGACCAGAACCCAGACGCCAATACCGTGAGGGCAGACGATTATCTGATCGTCGACGTCGCGAGGGCGCGCGAGCATCTCGCCGAGAGAGCCGAGGCGCTTCGCGAAGCCGAACGGATGATCGAGAGCGTGAAAGGCATCGGCGGCGGCGAGCCAGTGTTCAAGGGAACCCGCGTACCGGTGCGGATGATTGCGGCGATGAGAGCCCAAGGCGAAAGCACCGCGGTAATCGTCGCGGGCTATCCTTCGCTCACCAAGCGCATGGTGGAACTTGCAGAGATCTGGGCTGCGGCCCATCCCGCCAGAGGACGGCCGCGAAAGCTTTCGGAGCAGGGCCTGAAGGTGAAATCTGTGAAGCGTCTGCGTCTTCGCAACGAAAGCGACCCAAAAGCCACCGGCTCTACCTCGTGAAGTTCCTTATCGATGAATGCCTTCACACGACGCTCGTGGCCGTGGCGCAAGCGCACGGCCACGATTGTTTCCATGTGAATTGGCTGGGACTGAGCGGGCAAACCGATTGGAATCTTATGCCTCGGATCATCGAGGAGGATTTCACCTTCGTGACGAACAACGCCCGCGACTTCCGGAAGCTTTATGCAAGAGAAGATCTGCATGCGGGTCTGGTCATTATCGTTCCACAGATGCTGCCTGCGCTGCAGCGCGATTTGTTTTCCCTCATACTGCAAGATTTGGCAGGGGCACAGGATATGGTTAACGAAGTCATCGAAGTGACCCTCGATGGAGAGGAAGCGGTTCTTACGCGCTATTCGCTTCCGGAGGCATAGTCGGTTTCCCAGGAGATCAATTTCCTCCAATCCTCGATAAGTCGATTCGCATCTCCGCCGATCCGGCGTTATGGCTTTCCTCGGACCGCTGAGGCTGCGAATCCTCTTGATCTTCACCGGTGGCGGCATCCTTATTAACAGCCGGCGCGCTTGCGGCGGTCACGTCGCCTCCCGGATCCCCGGCCTGGAAAACGCTCCCGCCCTCGAACTCTCCGGTCTTCCAGGCGTAGACCGCGTCCTCGAAGATTTGGGGGAAGACGTCGTCCGTGGGATTGCCGTACCACTTGGCAACGATCCGCAAGACCTTAGCGAACATCGCCGTCCCCTTGCGAAGGTTCTCGCAGGGGCCGATCAGATCAGGGTTCAGATCAGCCGCGTCCTTCACGCCCACGCCGGCCGGAAACTGCGTCAGACCCACACGAACCACGGCCCGGCCGACATATTGCCGGACGATCGCTATCGCCTCGTCGGCCGACGTTGCATTCGGAATAAGGATCAACCGGCCACCCGATTTGACGGTGACGGCAAGTGGATCATTCGAGCCCGCAGCGGTCACGAACTGCTGGACGATCGCCGGCTTCAGCGACGGATCGGCGCATTGTTGGATCAGGGCAGCATCGAGCATAAGGGCTCCTTGGCACTCAGGTGTTGAGGGAAAGAACGACGGGCTTGCCGAACAGCCGCCCCCAGGCTTGCGTGCTGGCGCGCTGGACAGCTACGATCGATGTCCCGTTGGTCCACCAGCCGTTTCCGACGGCAACGACAACATCCGGATCGTGGAGCATGGAGTGGAGAATGGGCCAGACGATCAGCTGCTCGTAGCAGATCAACGGTGCGGCCCGACTGCCGGCAATGGTCACGACGGGGTTGGCGAAGAAGTTCGCCCGCGTACCGCCGCTCTCACCGAGGAAGGGACGCCAAGGCTGCCACATCGAGCCAGGCACCGGCATGCGCTCGCGATAAAGGAGGCGTGCCCCGTCGCCGGAGATTGCGATCAGAACATTGTCATATCCGTTTGCATCGACAACTGCTGCGCCGGCGATAACGATGACGTCAGTTCCCCGCAAAGCTCGCAGCCAGAGCCGTTCGACGATCGGCGTCCAGAAGCCCAGAGAGCTTTCGGGAAGAACAATCGTGCGGGCGCCTCCCGATGCCCGATCCGTCACCGTGGCAATCAGATCACGGTAACGCTGCAAGCTGGTGTCACGCCCCAGCGATGCGCCCATTTCGAGATCTACCCCCTGCCAACGTTCGGGTAGCGTCGGCTCGTCCCAGGTTGCGGTGGACCAAATCCAAAAGCCTGCCAGGACGATTGCGACAGCTGGCCACATCCAGGTAACGAGGCCCATGAGGCCGGCTGTCGCGGCAATCAGTCCCCACCATTCCCATCCCGGAAACAGCGCGCCTGCGGCCGTAATCGGATGAGCCCAGCCGGTGATGCCGAATGGCGGAATGGCCATGAGAACAGCGGCCAGAAGGTAGCGAAGCGGACGAACGCCGGCCCTCGTCCAGAGGACGGTATGGACGATGACGAAGCCGGCGGACGCACAGATCCAAAGCAATAGTCCCGGCCAGAGGTCCGAGGAATAGAAGGTCGCAACGCCCTGCGGCAGCCCCCGGGATGCGGCCAGGAAATAGCCGGCCGAGACAACCGCGGCGGTCAGTCTCGTTCGCGCAAGCCCCCAGAGAACCGGGAACGTGAGCGCGACCGGGAGAAGGAGGACGTCGCCACTCCATCCCACCATCCCGGCGACGATTGAAACGGCAATCAATGCGATTGGCTGGAGGTGCTCACGGCGCATAGGTGAGCACCGGTTGCGCCAGGCCAAGGATTCCGGAAGTGGGCAGGGGTCCGAAATAACGGGAGTCATAGGAGCTCCTGAAAGGTGAATGGAGAAAAACGCTTTCGTTCGGCACGACGCCGCTAGGAAATCGTTTCATCGGCCGGCCGTTGCCGTCCCGCTCTGCCAGATCAGAAAAGGGGACTGGGCGCCCATCGATCGTTACGCCGGCGCCGATTTCGACATGCTGCCCGGCAACGGCGATGACGGTCTTGATGAGCGGCGCAACGCCGCCAGTGCAGGTGCCGGAGCGGAGATAACCACGCTCCGTTGCCTCCTGCATCACAGTCGTTTGCGGAGGACATATGAAAACGAGGTCTCCCAGACTTGCCGGGCGATTGAGCTCCACGATACGCCAGAGGCCGAGAGGTTCACTTGGTGTCATGTTGATGCGGAAGCCGCCGACCATTGCGGCAGCAACACTGCCGGCGACGATGGATGCCGCCAAGGCAAAGAGCACGACCGCATGGGCCCTCTGGGCGTGCAGTGTCCCAAACGCAAACACGGGTGTCTTCATTAGGGCGAGAGCCCCTGGCTCTTCGTCTGGCGCAGCGTCTCCGCTTGCTTCAGCGCCTCGGTCGTGCGCTCATGCGCGGCGAGCTGCTGCACCGTGCGCATCGAATTCCATGCTGCTTGAACCTCGGCCTTCTGTCCGGCTGTCATTCCCGAAGTGACAGCGTTGAAGGTCTGTCCATTGGCGTCCTTCGCAGCAAGCGACAGGAAGGTCCGCTCGCCGAAACGCTCCGAGACAGCCCTGGCAAAACCCTCCAGTTCCGCCTTCACCATTTTGTCGGCGAGCGCATATTCGAGGCCGGCGGGCAAGTCATGCCGGTCGATCGCATCGCGAACCCGTTCCAATTTTTGCTTTGCGTTTGGCGACAGTGCGGGAATATCGATCGAGACTTTCAGACGGTCGGCACGTTCTTCAACCTCGAACTTGCGTTCCGCCTCCGCCCGCTGGCGCAGATAGCGCTCAAGGTTACGGGCCAGCGCTGGCGCATTCGTTTGTGCCTTTTCTCGCTCCTCTCTGTCGGCGCGGCTGGCGAGGATCCCGGTCTTGCCCCTCAGCGCACCGAAGCGTTCGGGGTCCGATCCGATCTTGGCCAACGTGGATTTCGCAACGGTTTCGTCCTTCAGCATCGCGTCGACATTGACGGCCTTGAACGCGCTTACCGGCTGGGCGTAGACGAGGTGGAATCGGGTCGAGACCTCCTCCCATTGCTTCTTCAATCCTGGATCGGCGGCGACCTTGTCCTCAATCGCCCGGTCGACCGATTTGGCGAAGGTTGTGATACCCGAGACCATCGGCTTTGCCTCCTTGGCGCTGTTTTGGGTTGGGGACTGCGCGACGCCACGAACCATCCCCAGCCTGCCTGCGACGGCGACAAGGCGGGCTCCCAGATTGGCGAGTTTTTGCTTTTGATTGACGATCCATTCCAGCCGGTCGCGAACCACGGTTCGAGCGACGTTGACGATATGCAGACCGCGCGCTTCGGCAAAGCGAAGCGCCTGGCGGTAGAAGGCACTCTTCTCGTAATCGAGGGTCGTTTCCTTGGCATTCCTTCGCGACAGGATCGGGATCAGCCCGCCGTTCTTCGCGAAGGGTCTGCGGCCGTAGTAGACGGCCAGATCCTCGCGATGACGGGTCATGGCGACATAGGTGAGATGGCGGTCGAGCGAAAGGGAAGCGAGCACCTTGACCTGGTCGACGGTGGCACCCTGGCTCTTGTGGATGGTCGTGGCATAGCCATGATCGAGGTTGTTGTAGAAGCGCTGTTCGACCAGCACCAAGCGGGCGTTCTCCCCATCGCCGATCCGCGCGGTGATGCGTCCCGCTCCAACCTCCACGACCTTGGCCAGCATGCCGTTCTTGACGCCGAGCGATGCCTCGTTCTTCAGGAAAACGATCTGGTCACCGACGGCGAAATTGCGTTCGCCATCGGCGGTCTTGAACATGGTTCCCTGGTCGAGAACCCCGCGTTCGATAAGCTTGATGCGCGCCATCTGGTTGAGCATGTGAACGTCACGGCGCAGATGAGCCAGAATGAGCGATGTCTTCGCCGGATCGTAATCGCGGTCCCACGCGGCGATCAGATTGTCGACCGCGTCGGCTTTCAGGTCCGATCCTATTATCTTGCCGTTGGCGCGGTAAGCATCGACCGTCTTGCCAACCTTGCCGCGCGCGAGATCAAGTGAGGCATCGCGCATCCATTGCTGGCGCTGGCGATAGATGGTTTCGAGTTCGGCATAGCCGATCCGATCCGCAATGGCACGGAAGGCAGCACCCGCCTCGATCGGTTGAAGCTGCTCGGGATCGCCGATGAGGACGAGCTTGGCGCCAGCCTTCGTCACGGCTTCGACGAACAGCGCCATCTGCCGCGACGACACCATGCCGGCCTCATCGAGAACGAACACCGTCTTGCCATCGAGCTGATCACGGCCTTGGTTCCAGCGGAGTTCCCACGACGCAAGTGTGCGAGAGATGATGCCCGCTTCCTTCTCCAGGCCCTCGGCCGCCTTGCCGGCAAGTGCTGCGCCGACGACCCGATAACCGGCCGCTTCCCAGGCCTCGCGCGCCGCATTCATCATCGTCGTCTTACCGGCGCCGGCGCGGCCGATCACGGCGGCGATCCGCTCGCCGCTCGCCACATGCTCGATCGCGATTTTCTGCTCTTCGGACAGATGCTCATGGCGCGCAAATGTCGCCGCCAGCACTGCGTCGCGAACGCCATGCGACGATCGCTGCGACAGCCAGACGGCGCGATTGGCCATCTCGGCTTCGAGGCGGATCATGCCGCGGGTCGTGTACTTGGCAGGCACTCGGATGCCGCTGGCGAGGGCGATCTGCTCGCGCTCGATGCGGAACGTTTCGGGGCAGAGCAGTATCCGAATCATCAGGCTTTGGAACAGCGCCGCGTCATCGACGTAGCGGTGCAGGATCTTGGCGACGTCGCGCTCGTCAAAGACGCTCTTCTCGCGCATGATCATGGCGAGCACGAGCTCGGGATTCCTGTCGATGCGCCTGACGTTTTCGTGCCGCCTGGCGTCCTGCAATTCGAGGCGTTCGAGCTCCAACGGTTTGGACGCACCATCGGCTTTTCGCTCGATCGCCTTCGTGCCGACGCCGAGATGTATGGTCGGCTCGAAATCGATCCCTTGCTTCTTGAAGGAGCGGCCATCGACGTGAATGTCGAGCCCGGCGAGCGCCAGATGCCTGTTCTGGCAGGCAAACCAAGCGTCGCGAAACGCGTTGAAATCGTCGATGCTTCCGGCCCAGAGCTCATAGACGATCTTGCCGGCGTCGTTGCGGATCGGATTACCGTCCGGACCTGTCACCGCAATCTTCTTGGCGCCAAAACCGTCCGCAGTCAGCGGCCGCAAGGTCGTCATCAGATGGACATGCGGATTGCCGGGTGCGTCATGGTAGACCCAATCTGCGACCATGCCCTTCGCCGTGATGTGCTGCTCGACAAAATCCCGCACCAGCGCGATGTTCTGCTCGGCCGTCAATTCGATCGGCAAGGCGATGGTGACATCCTTGGCGAGCTGCGCGTCGGAGCGCTTTTCGAAATCTTCGACCCTGTTCCAGAAGGCCCCGGAGGCGCCGGAAACCGAACGGTTGGCGATCATCGAGCGTAGCCATTCCGGCGCATCGGTCGGGACGACGAACTCTTCGTGGAGCAATCCCTGTTTGCGGGTGTAATCGATCGTGCGCGCCTCACGCTCGTAATCCATTTTGGCGCAGTGGCGATAGGCCGCCGACAGAACGGCGCTGCGGCCTGAGCCGCGGGCGACGACGCTGACGGAGAAATGGGGGGCGGCCACGGCGGAATTCTTTCCTGGTTGCAAATAAAATCAACGTGTTCGTCGGGAGCGACAGGCTCGCAATGAGCCTCAAGCAAGGGCGTCGCGCCAGCGACGTATAATTGCGCCCTTCGGATCCGCTCCTTCGGAACGGCCGGGATCATTCATCAAAGCTTGCGCCTTGGCGATTGCATGATTCACAGTAGTGCGGTCCGCGCTCACCTCTCCGAAACTGGGTTCGAAAGACAAGCTTTCTCACCAAGGGAGACTACGGACATGAAGAAGCCAGCATCGAAGATCCGTGACGAAATCGCCAGGCTCCAGGAGCAGCTCAAGGTCGCCGCGACCCGTGAGGCCGAGCGTATCGGCCGGATAGCCCTTAAGGCCGGACTTGGGGAAATCGAGATCGACGAGGCAGAGCTGCAGGGCATATTCGAGGATCTGGCGAAGCGGTTTCGCGGAGGAAAGGCCGCTACGACCGGAGGGAAAAGGGGAGGCGGCGCTAGCGAAAGCAGCGCATCGTCCACGCAGGACGCGTCTGGCGCGGCTGCGGGCGGGACTGCTCAGGCTTGAGCGGATGGCGCGCACGACAACATCCGACGCCCGCAAGAAGGACACGCGGGAAAAGATCGAGCTTGGCGGTCTGATCGTCAAAGCCGGTCTTCGTTATGAGAAACGGGCGCTTCTGCTAGGGGCGCTGATCGAGTTGCGCCAGCGCCTCAAAGCCGACGAGATGGAACGAACGCGACTGATGGCGGTCGGCGCGGAGGCCTTTGGGAAAGCCGATGAATAGGATCCTGCTCTTCATCGCGCCCGCCGCATTGATGATCGTGGTCGTCGTTGGTTTGACCGGGATCGAGCACTGGCTGTCCCAGTTCGGAAAAACAGAGGGCGCGCGGCAGACGCTGGGCCGAGCCGGGATCGCGCTGCCGTATGCCAGTGCAGGGCTCGTCGGTATCGTCTTCCTGTTTGCGAGCGCAGGCTCGATCAGAATCAAGACAACAGGTTGGGGCGTCGTTGCAGGCGGCGTGGCGACGGTGCTGATCGCCGCAATTCGCGAAGCGATGAGATTGTCTGCACTCACAGATGAGGTTCCGGCCGGTAAGTCCATTCTCTCCTATGTCGATCCGGCGACGCTGATCGGAGCCGGAGCGGCGGCGATGGCCTCATGCTTTGCTCTGCGCGTCGCGCTGGCCGGCAACGCGGCATTCGCCAGAGCCGAGCCGAAGCGCATCCGCGGCAAGCGGGCGCTGCATGGCGAAGCCGACTGGATGAAACTCGCCGATGCCGAAAAGCTGCTTGCGGATGCGGGCGGCATCGTGGTCGGCGAGCGATATCGTGTCGACAAGGACAGCACCGCAGCGCGCTCGTTTCGTGCCGACAACCCGGAGACATGGGGCGCCGGCGGCAAGTCGCCGCTGCTCTGCTTCGACGGATCCTTCGGTTCGTCACATGGCATCGTCTTCGCTGGTTCCGGCGGCTTCAAAACGACGTCGGTGACGATACCGACGGCGCTGAAATGGGGCGGCTCGCTGATCGTTCTCGATCCATCGAACGAAGTGGTGCCGATGGTCTCAGCCCACCGGACGAACTTCAACCGGGACCTGTTCGTCCTCGATCCCAAAAACCCGGAGACGGGTTTCAATGCCCTTGACTGGATCGGGCAATTCGGCGGCACCAAGGAAGAGGATATCGCGTCCGTCGCCTCATGGATCATGAGCGATAGCGGCGGCACGCGTGGTGTGCGCGATGATTTCTTCCGGGCTTCGGCGTTGCAATTGTTGACGGCGATGATCGCCGACGTTTGCCTGTCCGGCCATACGGAGAAGGAAAGCCAGACGCTGCGCCAGGTTCGCGCCAATCTCTCTGAGCCCGAACCGAAGCTGCGGCAACGTCTGCAGGAGATCTACGACAATTCGGACTCGGATTTCGTGAAGGAAAATGTCGCGGCCTTCGTGAACATGACGCCCGAAACCTTCTCCGGTGTCTACGCCAATGCGATCAAAGAAACCCACTGGCTCTCATACCAGAACTATGCGGCGCTGGTTTCCGGAAAGACATTCTCGACGGGCGATCTTGCCGACGGAAAGACCGACATCTTCATCAACATCGACCTCAAGACGCTGGAGACGCATGCGGGCTTGGCGCGGGTCATCATCGGCTCGTTCCTCAACGCGATCTACAATCGAGATGGCTCGATGAAAGGTAGGGCGCTGTTCCTCCTCGATGAGGTCGCCCGCCTCGGCTACATGCGGATTCTTGAGACAGCGCGCGACGCCGGCCGCAAGTATGGCATCACGCTCATCATGATCTACCAGTCGATCGGCCAAATGCGCGAAACCTTTGGCGGCCGCGACGCCGCCAGCAAGTGGTTCGAGAGCGCAAGCTGGATTTCGTTTGCGGCGATCAACGATCCCGAAACCGCGGACTACATCTCGCGCCGTTGCGGCATGACGACCGTCGAGATCGACCAGGTGAGCTGCAGTTTCCAGGCGAAGGGATCGTCGCGCACGCGATCGAAGCAGTTGGCGGCGCGACCGCTGATCCAGCCGCACGAGGTGCTTCGCATGCGCGCGGACGAGCAGATTGTCTTTACGGCGGGCAACGCGCCGCTCAGATGCGGCCGTGCGATCTGGTTCCGGCGTGACGACATGAAGGCTTGCGTCGGGACGAACAGGTTTCACAGGCTCGAAGAGACGCCTGGAACCTATCCGGTCGAGCCGGCGCGCAGCGCAGCCAGCAAGACCGATCGAGAAAAATGAAGAGTCGTTTAATCGCACCTCCGTCAAGCTTGTTTTGATCTATGCTTTCATTCGGTGAATATGACTTGCCTTTGAATTACGACGATGTCGTTTGTCGGATACAGAGTCGTTTACGCGGTCGAGACGACCCGCCGCAGGATGGTTCTTCGTGGAACGGATCTTCCAATGTATCGGACGCACTCAGCTGCCAGAATGACAGCAGGTGCAACTCTTCTAAGCGGAATGATCCTGTCCGCGTCCCGACAAGGACGATCGCAACGAGGGCCTTGCCAGGCGCTGGGACGGTGCAAGACACGGATGGTGCGGCTGAGGACCCGCGAGAGGATCGTTGCCGGATGGCCGAAACCGCCCGGCGGGTTCGGAGAGCGTAAGCGATTACAGCCGTGCGCCGAAGGCGTCTCCCCCAAGCCCGCCACTCGCGTTTCATCACAGATCTGAATCAATCCGTGCCGACCGATTCATAAGTGTCGTTGGACGGGATTCCCGAGTTCAGAGATTCTGACCTCATGATCTCGCAACCCTACCATCTCTATGTCGAGCGCTCGGACGCCTCGAAGAACATGGCCCGCTACTATGCCATGTCGATCGAACCCAACCTGTTCGGGGACGTCTGTCTTCTGCGCAAATGGGGCCGCATCGGAAGCAAGGGGCAGATGATGGTCCATCATTTCGGTCGGGAAGAGGAAGCCGTAGACCTGTTCCTCGATCTGCTCCGACGAAAGTGCAAGCGCGGCTATCGTCCGCGCGCCTCAGTGGCGCATTGAGAACGGCCCGCCGAAGCGGGCCTTAAGGGCGCCTCATCGGCGCCGGTTCCAGTCGGTCTCGAACGACACCTCGATCTCAACGAAGAACGGAATCTTGAGGCCAAGCTTCAGTGCGAGCTTGCCCTTGCGGAAGAAGTGGCTGATCACCTTGCCGAGGGCGCGGAGTTGGCGGCCGGTGGCGGCGAGGAATTGAGCGAGCTGTTGCATGATGGATCTCCTTGTCGATTGCGCTTTGCGGGGATCGACAGCAGACCGGGAAGGAGGGTTGCACCTGGCAAGGCCGAAACGAATGTGGAGGACCTGGCGGCGCCTGAATTTTGATCTCGCGAGGAGCCGCAGAATGCGGCGGGGAAAATTCCGGCGGCGCCAGGTTGCGGCCGGACGGACGGGCTGCAATATCCCCGATGAGAGATGACAGCTTGTCGACAAGGAGACGTTGAACTGGTCACGCTCGCTGCGATCACAAGCTTGCCAATGCCCTCACGCAGCCGCTCTCGCCGTCCTCGGAAATCGCAAAAGCCCCCTCAGGAGGTTTCGCATCTGGCATAGACGACACGCGCCGCATGGATGACGATGCCTGTTTCCTGGCGGATATCCCTGACGATCGCTCCCAAGGAGCCCATTTCGGTCTCGCTCAGCGCAACAAGGCTTGGATAATCGATTTCGACGCCGTCGCAATCCGCCGACAAAGCATTGGTCCAATTGCCACCGTTGATGCGGTATTCGTGCGTGTCGAAATCGATCTCGAGCTCATCCAGCAAGTTGATGGTGAAACGCTCGAATATCTCGTTCTCGCCTTGGAGCCGATAGGCGGCATATTCGTCGTCGCCGGCAAGAACGCGCCGCTCCAATGCCATGATGGTGCGGAGGCGAGCGTGAGCCGCATCGAGCCCTTCGATCAGACGGTCATGAAGCGCTCGTGAAAACTCGGTCTCGCAGCCGAAGCGGTTTGCTCGCACGACGAGCCGGAAACCGGAAAGCCTGGTGTGGAGCATAAGGTTCTGATCCGTGGTCATGATGTGATTTCCTTCATCTTGATGACGGAGATCGGCCACTCCGTGGCAAAGAGGGGACAAGAAGCGCGGAACGCGACTTGCAAGCGGGGGAGCCGATTTTTTGGGGAGCGCAGCGACGGAAAAATTGGGGGAGACCGCGCCGTTCTTGACGCCGGATTTGCTGGAGTAAAATGGGACGTCAGAGAGAAAAGAGACCCGCGGGCCAGAAGGGACCGCGACCGTTTCCGGCGCGAGCCGGCTGGAGTGTCGAGGGGTAAAATCCCTGACAGCCGGGAAGCCGGTCAATCCGGCGCACCGGCTTGACGTATCGCATAAAGAGCCGCCTCAGAAAGGCGGCTCGGCAACGATCGCACCATCCTGTTCGGCAAGCGTCACGGCCAGATCAGCCTGGGCGAGTTCAAGCTCGGCCTCGATCTTGCGGCGCTCGGCGGCATCGCAGGCGTTCCTCAGTTCGGCGCGCAGTTCCTCAATTTGGATTTCCAGGGTGTAGGTCATCGTCTGATCTCCTGATTTCGTGAAAGACGACGACAGCGGCCGGGAGGGGATGGCGGGGTCAGGGATCGCGCAAGCGACCGGCAGGGCCGGGGAGTGGGGGAGCCGATTTTCGGAAGTCGCTTCCAGGCGCCTGGAGAAAATTGGGGGGTACCGCTCATCCTTGAGGCCGCTATCGCCGAGCGGCACAATGCCGGGTTCTGAGCAGCTATCCCTCCCTCCCGTGTGGCACCAAAAAGCCGAAGACGGGCTCGATGCCTGTCTCCGGCTTGGGTCTGGGAGCAGAGGAAAGCCCGGCCCTTTCGGGCGGGGCCTTGACCGTCTCAGTCGCGGTTCGGGCGGGACCAGATCAGCTGGTAGCCGTCTTCGCCTTCGACCTCCGTCAGCGTCGCGTAGATCGGGGAGGGAAAGCTCGGATCGTCGAGCTTGACCGAGAGGTAGTCGCGATCCTGTTCGGAGCGCTTCTGCCAGGCGGCGCCCAACTCGACACTTCCCGCGAAGATGCGGAATTGCAGGCCCTTGTCCGAGGGGTTCTCGACGCGGGCGATGCGAGCCTTGACGTTGAGGGCGAGTGTGCGGATGGAGCCGGTGAAGCCGTTTTCGGTGGAGGTGAAGGTGCCGATGGTAGCCATGTCGATATTTCCTTTTGCTCAATCGGGCCGCTCCAGTGCGGCCTCGATGGCAGTCGCAAGGGCCGGGGACGATCGGACCGCACCCACAGGGCCGGAACACCGTGAAGGGCGGCGTGGAGACACTTTCTTGGTCAGCGCGAGGAATGGCGGCGCAGCCGCCAGGGGATGAAAGTTTCGGAACGCCGTTGCGGGATAACGAGCGAGGCGCAGCCGATCTCCGGTCAGACCTGCCCCATCGAGCCCGCACCTAGAGCGACGGGAACCAAGGCAAGGGGATATGACATCGGCGGCCCGCATTTCTCCCCAGCATGATTGGCCACGCCGCCGTTTTGCACACTTCCCGGATACCACGAGGGCCATCGAACCCTTCGTATGACGCGCAGCGATCGGTCCGCTTGCAACACCCGCACAGCGCGATAATGTTGCGCTGCGATTAGTCGGCTGGAGGAACAATGCCAAAGCAGACCAAGCCATTCGTTGTCGAATTCAAGCCGTCCCGGAAGCTGAAACCCGTCAACCAGAAGCCGTCGATCTGGGGATCGCTGGATCTGACGATTGGAGATCAAACCGCCTCGGCTAGCCCGGTGACGGAACCGGGCACCGCCGAGAGCGGCGACCGGGTTTAGCCTTCTCCAGATATCAAGCCGCGTCCCGGACATCAGCCGCTTCCGGCTGCAGACCATGCACGAACGTCGCGGCGCGTTGCGCATGCGCGGCGGCCTGAAAGATCGCCCGCTTGTCATCGGCAAGCACCTTCAACCAGGACTGTTAGGAGGCATGATCGGGCCGGGGTTCGAGCTCCGGCACGATACCGAGATCTGCGCAGAGAAAGCAGCTGCCGAGCTCGGCGATCAGCTCCTCGCGGGCACGTTCGCTGCGATCCTTGGCATAGCGTGACAGATCCCGGCCGACCCGGTGCTCTGCCGCCGTCCAATGTGTCGCTTCATGGCTGAGGGTCGCTGCGTACGCAGCGGCATCCCTGAAACTCTCGAAGGGCGGCATCTGGATGTAGTCCATGACCGGCGAATAATAGGCCTTGCTGCCGCCATGGCGGATAACCGCGCCCGTATTGCGGAAAAATCGATCGGCGTTCTCTATGCGCTCGACCGTATCGAGCACAGCTCTCGGCCGGTGATCGTAATCGTCAGGCAGACCATCGATCTGCTCGACGTTGAAGACGGAATAGGCCTTCAGGAACGGGATTTCCCGGTCGACCTCGCCACCCTTTCCGTGGACTTCCGACTTGGTGAAGCGGCTCGCAAAGACAACCGTCGATCCGGTCTCGCCCTTTCGGACAGTGGCGCCGAGTTCGATCGCTTGCTTGAAGGTCATCCACGTCGACGAGCCAAACCCGCGCGACATCTGCTCGGACCAGAGCAGAAGTACGTTCATGCCGAGATAGGGTTGGTCGTTATGGCGAAGCGGGCGGGTGATCCGCCCGTCCGTGTTTGCGGCGCTCCATGGTTTCATCCAGGGTCGCACGCCGCCTGCGAGCTCCTCGATGATCCGATCGGTGATGCGGGAATAGATATCCACTCGCTGGCTCTCTGTCTTCCTGGTCATTTTTTCGTCTCCACTCAATCGGAGCCGCGCCAATCGCGGCCCGTCGCGGAGGCCAAAGGCAGGAGCCCTAGAGCCGGTGGCCCGCACCGGAACGGCCGCAACAAAGTGGAGGACGGCGAAGCCATTGCGGGACGATGGCGGCTCCTGCAGGTCCGACGCACAAGACGGGCCGCGTCGGCTTAACCAAAGTCTTCCTTCGCCTCTTCTTCGGCGAACGCCGGCATGGAAAACGGCCGCCCCGCAGGGACGGCCTAAAGAGATGGGGCGGGGCTAACCACGCCTGACGGTGTCAGTCGAAGGCTGACATCTGGGCTGCGGCAGCCTTGCGATCGACCAATTGGCCAGGATTTTCGACCGCGCGATCGAAGGACTTCCAGACTTCGCCGACGATTTGCTTGTAGGCGGCGACCGCACCTTCGGCCGCCATGCGCAGGGCGTGGGCCTGGATGCCCATGTCGGCTGCGAACTCCCGCTTGCGATGGGAGGCGCTGTCATAGCCGACGGGACCGTCGAGGTCCTCATCGCGGGCGTCGTTCGAAGCCTTCGCGGTGGCGTCCCGCGCCTGCGTCACGGCCTTGCTGTAAAACTGGCCCGCACCGTGGGCAGATCCGACATAGGCGCCGACGATGCGCTGCAGATGGATCTGCATGGCGCGATCGCCAAGGCCTTCGCTCAAGGCATCGGCCGTCTCGATGATCAGTCGCTCGTGGAGATCGCGGATCCCGTCGCTGTCGATGACAGCGGTCCCGAAGCTTTCGGCGATCTTGAGCGCCTGGGCGCTGTCCGGGCAGGTGAGGCGGACCATTTCAAGGGTGGCGCCCTTTCGAAGCTGCACGACGCACGCCGGGAGCGGCTTGGGCTCGTGTGGCTAATCGCACAACGTCCGGCTGGTGGCAGTCGTCGCGGCGCGATTGTGTTTAAGTGACCGCGGAGTGTTCGAGCGGCGATCGATGTCCTTTTCCGCGGTCAGCATGATCAGCGTACCAGGATGAAAGAAGGACGACGACAAACTGATGCGCAAGAGCCCTGAAGACGGTAGCAAAACGGCTATGCTGGGCAACGATCCCGATCAGCGCGGGCGCAACCAGCTTGCCGGAATAGCCCTCGGCCGAGACAAGGGTGAGGCCAACGCTGGACTGAGACCGGCAAACTGCCAGCGGCCGCAGGGGCGATCGTCGCGATTTAGGCTATGCAGATGCCGGCGATTGCAAAAGCGTACAACGGCGCCGCTGGCACTCGGCGCGAGGAGTGGTGCGGCCTGAACGGCCGCATCGAAAGTGAAGGATCCCAATCTAGCCGGCGTCGCGAAGGCAGGCCTGATCCGTGCACAGCAACGATTTGAGCTGCGCGGCCGAACGTGCAACCACCGAGGCCCCGACGGAAAGGAGCCGCTCGGGGTGATCGTCGAGGCAATGGCCGCCGGCTGTGAAGCCGATAACCGTCATCCCGGCCGCGACACCGGCCTGGACGCCGGCGATGCTGTCTTCCACGACAACCGTACGGGCGGGATCGGCCCCCATCCGGTCGGCCGCGAACAGAAAAAGATCAGGTGCCGGTTTGCCCTTCGATACCATGACGGTGCTGAAGACATGCGGCTCGAGCAACGGCCATAGTCCGGTCCTCTCGAGACCGAGACGCAGTTTGTCAGGCGCGCTGCTGGAGGCAACACATCGTGGCACGGCAAGTTGGCCAAGAAGATCGGCGATGCCGTCGATCGCCTCCAGCTCGGTCAGATACTTCTCCTTGATCTTCGCGGCGACCACCTCTTCGAAATCCGAAGGCAGAGGCCTTCCCCACTCCTCCTCGACCATGCGTCGCATCGTGGCTGCAGACAGGCCGGTATATCGGCGGACAATATCTTCGTAAGTGGTCGGAAAACCAATGCGCGCCAGTTCATCGGCGTCGATCTGGGTAGCGAGCTTTTCGCTGTCGATGAGGACACCGTCACAGTCGAAGATGACAAGGTCGAATGGTTTGGTCAGGCTCATTGGAAACCCTCCGGCATGAATTCCTCGGGGCTGACGACGACGTGCGCAATAGCGGGCTTAGGGATCTTGTACAGGCTGTCGAAGCCACCTTTGACGCCCTTAGCGACGAAGCCCAGCTTCTGCGCCGCTTCCGTGAGCCCCAGCACACTCGTACCGGAGCGGTCGGTCGACGCATACTGGCGAATGCGCGCCAATGGCAACTTGTAGCCGTAGAAAGCTGCGACAGAAGCGAGGCTGGCGGCGCCGCAATCTGTGATGTCGCGCTGCTTGAACTTAACGGCCTTACTCGGCATGGAAGCTCGCTGGCTGTTGGGACAAAATTAGCGCCCTGCCAGCATCGGATTGAGCCAATCGTCTGCCTGATCGTAGAGCAGTTGCAGGAGAGTGCGATCGGCCAACAGAAAGCGGGCCCGCACGGTCATGCCTTTCTTCAGGTGACCGATGGCCCCGCTCTTTAGCGCGAGATCACTGCGAGAGAGCGCGCAGTGGACCTTGAAGACCGGGTTCCCGTCATGCAGAGTGAAGTCCTGCGCCACATCGAGCACCGTTGCTACGATGACACCCCATTGATTGTAGTTAAAGGCATCCACTTGGAGCCGCACCGACTGACCAGGCTGCACAAAGCCAATGTCGTTGGGGGAGACGTAGATTTCCGCCACCAGTTCGTCGTTCGGCGAGATCCAGGCAACGGTTTGCCCGATCTGAACATAGCTGCCGGGCGCGAGGCCGGAGAACTGCTCGAGAGCGCCCGATACTGGGGCACGGATGCGGTGCAGGTCCCGTTCGTTCTCGAGCTGATGCAAGGTGGCCGTGAGTTCCTTTAGGCGTAGGGTAGCGTCAAAGAGCTGCTGGTTCCAATCGGCGGTTTTGCCTCGCGCGAGGATCTCCCCTTGGACCTCGATGTTTTGGAGAGCGAAAGCCTTCTCCTCAACGGCCTTCGCAGGCGCCGCAGCAGCCGAGACAAGTCGCTTTGCGCGGTCGAGTTCCGCCGCGGCGTTACTGCGAGCATATTGGTTCTCGCGCAGCAGGTTGAGAAAATGCACCCTTTCAGCCGTCGCGGATTCGGTTTGGAGGGGGGTTGAGACACTGGGCCTTGCGCCGGAGGAGATCAGCGTTTGGAAGTCATGGGCAAGATCGCTCTTGGCATGAATGTCGGCTAAAACCGCGCTGAGCTTTTCCTCAATTACCTCATCGTCAAGGGCGATGATTTCCTGCCCCTTAGCAACGACATCGTTCTCAAAGGCAAGGACACGGGAGATTCGCCCGGAGACGGGCGCTATCAGGGGCGTCTTCTCCACGATGGGGCGAATAGTACCGGCACTCTGCACAGAGACCGGTATGGTGACGAGTGGCAGTGAGGCAAATGCCGCGACCACGAAGAGCAAGATCGCCTTATAAATGCCCAAAGATCGACCTGATAGTCGCGACAGTATGCTTTCTGCGGTGCAGCTGGCCGTTTCAGCAGAAAGGGAAGCTAGTCTGTAGTCACTAGGAAGCATCGAGAGCCAAACGCCCCTTTGTATCAATCAAAGAAGTATTGGTCCAAGGCAGCGGCTCCAATGCTCGTAGCCACGAAGCCGACAAACGCGATAATTGCGAATGGTATTTGCCAAATACCTCCAGAGAATTCAGCTGCTTCTTGAGGATTTAATTCAGTTACCCGATAGGCTGCCGTGTCGATCTTCATTGGATTTCTCCTTTCCAAGAGCTGCATGAAAAGATCAGCCGATCCAACCCTGGCCGGTGACTTCTTCTGCTATAATTACGGCTAAAACGCCTGCCAACCCAATAACTCCGAAAGCTATCTCCCATGCCATCCCTCCCGAAGTACCGGATGCTTCTTCGGGGGTCAATTCAGTCACGTGATAGGCTGCCATGTCACTCTTCATTGTTGCCTCCGGTCCAAAGCTGAAGTGAGAAGATGCCAAGGTTCCGTCGGGAGCTCCTGGCGGCGCGCAATAAAGAGGTTCAAGATTCGTGCCAATTCAGAAAAAGCGAAGAGCATCAGAGAACCGTTCTGCATGCTATTCAATGGCTGCCCCCCAGAGCGCCGCGACGTGCCAAACCGCACATCACAGTGTCTCAAGCACGACAAACCCGACTAAGGGTTCTGAATGAACGTCCTGACCAGGTGTCGACAGGTCCAAGGTCGTGAGGGCGCTACAATTGAGACCCGGAACCTCGGCGCCTACTGAGCGCACCCATCCGCCAGGCCCCGTCGCGCTTCTCGTCGACGTTGGTTGTTGCTGATGCAGCTTGAAACCTGGTGAATAGTTAACGGACCTTGAAAAGGCCCTCGCACGATGGTGGGCGCAGATGCGCCGCTTCTGGAACTCACCCTGAGGATTTGATCTCGGTGATCAAGGATCCGAAGTGGCAGATTGAGCGGTCTTGAAGCCGGACCACTGCCGCAATGGCTTTATGAATGACTTGCCAGGGTAGTATTGCCGTCGAGACCATGGAAAGCCCAACCTGATAAGACAGACCGCAACGTGCGCGTGGCATGGCCCAGATGATGGGACGTGGCGGATAATGCGACCAGATGGTGGTCCCGCCCTGTCAGATGCATAGGTCGGCCACAGCTGCGCACCAGCCAAGTGGACCAACTCATCCACACTGTTTTCCGAGATGACATTGGCCAAATTTGCAGTGCTCTCCATAGTCGTCGTAGACAAGGACGCGTTGTCGACAGCCTTGCCTGAAATCGCACGTGCGGCGGCAGGGTTACGCATATATCATGCCAATAAGACGATATGCGCGGAGCCACTGTCGGACGTTGTCAAGTATAACGTTGCGATTGGATTTTTGGCGTTCGGTCATGGACGTCACAATCCGAAAGCCGCCATGGCATTTGAGCGTGAATGTCTTTCAGCATCTAAACCAAGGGCAGCTCGTTTTAGCGACTTCGATGATACGCAAGTCCTGGATCTTCAACTCGGCTGGCATGACCTTTGCCTCTCAGATTTAAACACGGCGGGAACGCGCGCGTCCGGCATTGCACGAGGGGAGGCCTTGATGCCTGGCGACGAAAAGCACTCCCTTTAAGCGCAGACTTCATTTGATCGAAGGAAGACCAGACGTGAGATCTGGACATGACAAGCCGGACTGGAGACGAAAGTCATTGCGCGTAGCGTCATCGATTTTCGTCTCGGAAAAATATAGTGGGGCGCATTTGCCTTGGTATACCATCTATCCAACGATACAGGAGTTTTCTTCAGAAGTCGGCGCCCACGCTTATGAGCAATGGCTGCGAAGCCTAGAAACTGATGACGCTGTTTCGCTCTATCTTCACATTCCATTCTGCCGTTCGATGTGCTGGTATTGTGGTTTTCCGACGAGCATCACTCGTCTGGATACTTTGATCATCAATTATTTAGCAATGTTGCGTGAGGAGATCCGGATGGTCGCCGAACAAACGCCACAGGCAATCCCCGTGAGCGACGTGCACTTCGGTGGCGGATCCCCGACCATCATGCCGCCGGCAGGCTTCCTGTCGCTAATGGAACTCCTGCGCGGCTGTTTCGCGTTCGAGAAAGCGGCAAGCATCGCTATCGAGGTCGACCCGCGCACGTTCACCACCGATATGGCAGAAGCCTTAGAAAAAGCCGGGGTAAACCGCGCAAGCGTCGGTGTGCAGAGCTTCGATCCCATCGTACAAAAAGCGATCAACCGGGTTCAGAGCGAGGCGCAAGTGATGACTGCCGTCCAAAACCTGCGCCTGCATGGAGTAGGGCGCATCAATTTCGACCTGATGTTTGGTCTGCCGTATCAGACAGTCCAGTCCTGTCGCCAGAGCGCGTTGCTAGCTATTGCGATGCGTCCCGACCGCCTAGCGGTTTTCGGTTATTCCCACGTTCCGTCTTATAGAAAAAATCAGCGGTTGATTGACAGATTAGCGCTGCCCGATATAGCCGCGCGCGCTGAGCAGGCCTCAGTCATGGCCGATACTTTAGTTGCAGCCGGCTATCTGCAAATCGGGCTCGACCATTTCGCCTTGCCGGATGATGAGCTTGCACTAGCGCAGAGAACCGGTCGTCTGCGGCGCAATTCGCTTGGTTACTCCGCCGAAACGCGCCAAACTGTGATTGGCTTCGGCGCGTCGGCCATCAGTCGTTGCGGCGAGGGTTACGTTCAAAACGAACTCACACAAAGCTCTTATAACCGACCCATTGCGTCCGGCCACTTAGCGACGTCAAGAGGCTATCGTCTAACCATCGAAGATCGCGTACGGGCCGCAATCATCGAGCAACTCATGTGCTACTTGGAGGCAGATGTACCAGCAATCTGTACGGCTCGCGGATTTGATCCGATCCATTTGGGTAATTCAGCTGAGCAGTTGGACATTCTGGTTGAGGACGGGATAGTTGATGTCGACAATGGTGTCGTCCGTGTGCGGCAGGCATGTCGCTTTGCGCTTCGCGCTGTCGCTGCCGCATTCGATGCTTATCTTGGCCGCCCGTCCCTCTAGAGTGGGGCTCCAAATTAGCGGTTCTCGTCGTGTGCGTCACCTGCTGGCATAAATGTCGAGCAATGCCTCGCAGGCATGCAGCCATTCTTCAGCCTCGGCTCTAAGAGCCGCGCCATAAAGTCGGAGTTTACAGAGCAGCCTTGTAGGTTCTTCAGATCGACGTCATTCTCCTCAAGCTCGGCGTAGGTGAAGTGGTCCGCTGCCCGTTGCGATCTCCGCATCGGAATCCCGGCACTTGTCGATGAACTCCCGATAGGCCTCGTCTCGGTCAGCCTGGAATCTGGCGATGACTTTCTCTTCTTGGAGCCGATCGACCGCGACCGTTTCCAAGATCACGGATTCTCCATCTCGGAGACGCCAATTCTCGATCATCTTCAGCCGCGGACGTGGTCGTCGGTCTTGGGGAGCAGGCAAACCCCGTTCTGCAGATACACTGCACCCATTCCCTTCAACCGCCGCCATAACGCGACCCGCTTTGCACCGGGTTCGGGCGGGACTTTGTAGGTCAGCAGCAGCCAGGATGACGTAGCCATAGCTGCATTCCAATGTTACGGCTGTCACAAAACAGTGTGCGGGATCTTTAAATCCCCCGCGATGAAGATGATACTGCTCACCTGCCATCTTCTTCGCCTGGGGCTGCTGCGCATGCATCCAATCAGCACGCTTGCTGCGCCTTGCTCGTGGCGGTGAAGATGGCCCGGGGGTCGTTCTTCAGGACCTTGAGTAATCAGCAGCAGCGCAAGCGGAGGACGGCGACAAGTTGCGCGGACGCGCCGGGCGTCGCGCGCTCCTACCACGCCGGTATGGAGCCCAGCGCGGCCAGGCCTGCGCTCTCGTTCTTTGTACGGGTTGGGATCAGCTACAGAGTTGCGCGGCTAGTCCGCCACACCTTCACCGCAGAGATCAGAAGAATGATTGCCAAGGCCGGAAGCAATATCGCATTCGGAACGATGCCGAGCAGTAGACCGCCGATAAATGTGCCAACGATCGATCCTGCCGCCATCACCAGCATGAACGTCTTGTTCCGGCCAATCACCGAGAAGCTCTGATCCCGGCTGTATCGCGTGAAGCTCACCAGCATCGTCGGCAGACTGACGGCGAGTGAGAGACTACCGGCGACCTTGACTTCCGCCCCAAACAGAAGGACAAGCGTTGGGATCAGTAGTTCACCTCCGGCGACGCCGAGCAATGCCGCGACGATGCCGATGATGAGGCCTGCAATCACCCCTGCGACAAGTTGGGCCGCTCCCGTCAACAATGGCTGGCCCGCTGTGGCGGCGTGCCCGACGACCAGGACGATTAGGATCGGAAGCCGAAACTCGGCGCCACCGAGGCCGATGAGGCCGCCGAGAGCGCCAATTATGGCTCCTCCACTGAAAGCAGCAGCAGGATGACGGGATAAGGATGTATTTGCGGTGTCAGACATGGATGTTATGTATGCACAGATATTACGATGGTGGATAGTGAATATGGAGTGGAAGCGCCGCGAGTGACTATGCCGCTGTCGATGCACCGGCGATGTTGTTTAGGATCCTCAAATGCTCTCTTGAGTTCCTGGTGCAGAACTGCACGCCTGCGGCGGCCGCTTCTCCTTCAACAGATTCTTGCCTCGTCTGCAGCACGAGCCCATGCTGCCCAATGCCTGGCGGGAATCTCGGCACCACGATCGCCTTTTGACCCCTGCCACGCCGGCACCGGTCGGTGGCCGCTCAGCGCCGCGATGCGCTGGCAAACCTCGTGAAAGCCGACGCGTTCCAGACGCGACATCAGGGAAAACACATCGCTTTTTCCTCCCCGAGCGGGTAGAACCAGCCGCGCCCGTCATGCGTAGCAACGATGATCTCACTTCCGCGGCGACACTTCATCGCCCGCCTGGTGCTCTGACGTCGATTGCAAAAACCCAAGGTCGCCAGCACCGGCGCAACCGACACTTTTCCGCAATTGCTCGATTTGTTCTCTTTCCATCTGCATTCCGATCGCCGTGCGATCGTCCTTCATCTTTGTTCCTTCCCGTGAATATCGCGGGCCCGATCCGGGCCGCGGCGAAGAGCAAAGGCTGCAAGGGCGTGGCTTGACAATTGTCGGATCCGACACAACTCGACCTGAGCCGCGGCGCAGCCTCCCTTGCGGCCGCCGGCTCGCCAGCGGCAGGCGGAACTGCAAAAGCGGTTCAATGAGCCGCCCACGGATCATAATCATTGGATGATCGTAAGATCGGCGTCGGCGTCGATCTCGTTGGAAGAACGCCGAGCTCTGCGGCAGTAGATTCTTACCTGGGCAGGTTTCCGTCACGTGCTCTATGGCGCGGACCCGATGAATGCGAGTGGCCAGAGCGGAGCGTTTACGCCGCCAAGCGGGGGCCGCAGGTCGGCATCATTGCTGAATAGACGGCGGCCCACTTTTGGCAAGTCCGCCTGTCACGGTTCCATGTCGCGTAGCATTGTCCGATGTATCACAATATCGGAAATGCAAGACGGCGGGTTCGATCGATTATGCTGTATCAAAAAAGAGAGTTTTGCTTATGGCAGGCATATTGCGTGGAGCCATTTGCAGGTGCGCAAAAGAGCAACGATAATTGTGCGGAGAATGTCGAAATGTCAGAAAATTGCTTTCCGCCGGGGCCTGGATCCGATCCTTCTAGAATAGGACGATCCAGATGCAGAGGAATTAAGAGGTCGTACAGGAATAGTCGAGCCAAGGCTGCACAGGAGCTTGCCGCAGTTCCCTCGCGCGGACGCCCAACTCTACATTCGTTCCAACCCGGCGAGATCCTCGATGTCCATAAAGGCGCTGTCACGGCAACTGCGGGAGGGGCTGATGATTCATGAAAAAAAAATGGATTCACTGGCGCAGGAAATCCGCGTTTCCTATTACCTCAGAGGCGGCTGGGCCTGGCCTATTCCGCGATCATCGACAAAGAACCGCAATTTTTCGCAGGGAAGGAAGACGGCCCGCAGGCAAGCTGCCTGGCCTACTTCTCCATCAGCATGGGCGGCCGGTAAGGCCCGAGGACTTTCGAACCTCGTGGTGATCGAGGCTCTCGATGTGCTCGGTTTGCGGCCCATCAAAATCCTGTTCACTACGATGGCTGCCGCCTTGATGGCGACCACCGCCTTTACTGCGGATTCGATCCCCGCAGACCTCAGAGCAATGGCGCTGGCTACCTTCAAGGCTTTGCCATCCACCACGCCGGCAGTCGTCAACAACCGGATCACATCGGAGAAAATCGTCCTAGGCAAGGCACTGTTCTTCGATCCACGCGTCTCGGCGTCAAGCGTTTTCTCATGCAACTCGTGCCACAACCTGGCCACTGGGGGCGACGACAATCTTGAAACCTCGATCGGCCATGGTTGGCAGAAGGGACCGCGCAACGCGCCGACGGCACTGAACGCTGTCTTCAACATCGCGCAGTTCTGGGACGGTCGTGCCGAAGACCTGAAGGCTCAGGCCAAGGGACCGGTCCAAGCCAGTGTCGAAATGGCCAATACACCGGGTCAAGTCATTGCCACGCTCAAATCGATGCCGCAATATGTCGAGTGGTTCAGTGCAGCTTTCGCGGGTGACGCCGATCCCGTCACCTTCGACAACTTCGCCAAGGCAATCGAAGCCTTTGAGGCGACACTTGTCACGCCGGCTCCCTTCGATGCCTTTCTCAATGGCGATGACGCCGCAATGACTTCCAAACAGAAACAGGGCCTGACGCTTTTCATGGAAAAAGGCTGCTCGTCCTGCCATGCTGGTACCAATGTTGGTGGGAATGGCTATTACCGTTTTGGCATTGTTGAAAAGCCCAGCGTCGACGTCCTGCCGGAAAAAGACAAGGGCCGTTTTGCCGTCACCAATAAATCCGACGATTTATATGTTTTCCGCGCAGCTCCGCTGCGCAACGTAGCACTCACGGCACCTTACTTTCATTCGGGTAAGGTTTGGGATCTCAAACAGGCCGTCGCCATCATGGGGACCGCCCAGCTCGGCGAAGCATTGAAGGAAGAAGAAGTCGACCTCATCGTTGCCTTTCTTAATTCGCTGACCGGAACGGTACCGGAGGTCGCCTATCCACTTTTGCCAGCCGAGACGGGGGGAACACCCCGCCCTGTGTTGCAGATCTTAGGAAAATAAACGGCTCGAGCTGGCTAGGAGAGGTTGCAATCAAGAATGATTGCGACCTTCACCGGTAGGGCTGACCCATCTCTAGCCTAGTGCCCGTCCATTGTTGGAGGAATTGCGACATTGCCGCAGGTAAAGCCCGGCGGTTTCAGGTATACTTTAGATCAAGCTACTGATTCTAAAGACAAACCCGTAACCGCCGGGGCCGACAATGCGCCAAGAACGCACCGTCCAATCCAGTATATTCGATCTTTTTGCCGGACACGAGATCGGCCGTGAATTGAAAGCCATGTCTCAGTGGCTGGATGAGCATAGCGATCTGCTCGGGTTGGTGGCGCGCGACCTGCGCCGGCATGGTCTCAGACAGACCGGCCGCGAGGGGCTACCAGCCGAGGCTGTGCTGCGCTGCGCGCTGCTCAAGCAGCATCGCCAGTTGAGTTAAAGACTCCGCCTCGTTCCGCGCCTTTGCCCGGCTGCCGTGGGGATGGAACCCGAAGAAGTCGGTCTTGCACAAGAGGATCAGCGCGATCCGGGCGCAAACCTTTGAAGAGATAAACCGGGTGCTGCTGGCGAGCGCCCGGCAGGAGAAGCTGGAAAGTGGCAAAGTCGTGCGCGTTGACAGCACCGTCACCGCCGCACTGATCCATGAGCCGAGCGACAGCAGCCTGTTATGGGACACTGTCCGCGTGACGGTGCGGCTGTTGCAGCAGGCCGAGGCACTGGGTAGCGCCATCCCATGGACCACCGGCAACTGTTCACTCGCCTGCTGCAGATAACTCAAGGTCGTGCGCGTGATCTTGAGCAGTTCGCGGTAGTGCTTGATCCGCGCCGCGCGGCAAAGAAGCGGGCTCGCGCGATCGAATATACCCGCGGCCGCCCCAAACGCCCCTGACGGCGAGGCCGGCGGTTGAACTCTGGCAGGCGCAGCCCCGCCACTACCGGCCGCCGACGCGCAACGTCGGGGCGGGCGGTGACCTTGAACGCGAAGCAAACGTCTCGCTCGCACAACTCGCCCATTGGGTCAGGCGGTATATCTCGGAGGATGAGCTGCGCGCCTCACAATTGCCATGGAGTTCCTGGCCGCTGCCGCGCCAGCATCAAGCCACACTCATGGTATGCGAAACCGCATCACCTTGCGAAGATGCTGGAAATGGCCCGGCCGGTTCTGCGTAACGAAGGTGAGATCTTGAAATGGGCGCGTCAGGAAGGCGGTCGTCGCCCTATCGATATGATCGAGACGGATGAGGGCGCGGCAGAGGTCTTTAACTACATAGAGGCATATATCCGCGACAGGCTGAAAAAGACCGGCGACCAAACCGATGAATCCTGAACCAGACGGGCGGGAAGGGAGTACGAGGGCACGCCGCGCTGCTCGATGTGAACGTGGAGGCGGTACCCTCCCATTTGACTTCCCAGCCCCAATCGTCGCCGGCAGGCGGCCTGGTCAGCAATTTTGCGAGTGCCGATTCGATATGATTTGGCATGGGATCGGATAGGAGCTGCGGCTGCGCCAGGTCGCGTTGCCGGATTGGGCGGCTTTGAATCGGGGCGCCGTCATCACGTAACAGCGGCGTGGAACGCTTGCGCGGGCGCTTGGTCATGACGGCATTCTATCAGAAAATATTAAAATGCATTTTACTGAACATTGAAGGTTGCCGGTTGTCTCAAAAGGTGGGGATCATACCGCCAATCTCCCTTCACCGTCTTTGCTGCCGATTGGGGTGGGGTAAGGGTGTTGTGCGTTATCGGCCTATGACGGCGGAAAACTGAGGCGGCCTCATCGCGCGCTTCGACCCTTGCCGCCAACCTACCCTCCTGCCGAACCTGTCCAAGAGCAAGACGTGGCGGAATATGGGTCTTAGCCACAATGATAAAATTGCAGTTGGCCCGGCCTACATGTAAGCCATAACGCCCCCCGGGACCGGCGTTGCTCCCATGCCGGCGACGCCGTTTAACCTGTCATATGAGAAGATTGCATGGCGATATCACATTATGTATAGTGCAATCATTGATATCTATGTCGAAAGGAAGTTATCATGGCGAGCGTGACCGTTAGGAACCTGCCGGATGAGGTGCACCGCGCGCTTCGCGTGAGAGCAGCGATGCATGGCCGCAGCACCGAGGCCGAGATCCGCGAGATCCTCGAAACGATTGTCCGTCCGCCGGAGCGCGTCAAACTCGGTTCTTTATTGGCGTCTATTGCCCGTGACGCAGGAGGGCTGACCGATGCTGAAGCGGAGCATTTCAACCAGCTGCGTGACAAGACACCGGCTGAACCGATGAGCTTCGAATGATCGTCATCGATACCAACGTCGTTTCCGAACTGTGGAAGGCCGAGCCCGACCGCAATGTGATGGCCTGGATCGATGCGCAGATGATCGAAACGCTGTATTTATCCGCAATTACGGTGGCCGAACTGCGTTTCGGCTTGGCGGCCATGCCAGCAGGCAAGCGACGCACGATCTATCTGAATCGCTTGGAAGGAGAGGTATTGCCGGCCCTAGCGGGGCGCATACTCCCCTTCGACTTGGATGCGTCACGAACTTATGCCGATCTGATGGCGCAAGCCAAGAGGGCAGGCAAAGCCATCAGCAATGCGGATGGCTATATCGCCGCAACGGCGTTGGCACGTGGGTTCATGGTCGCTACGCGCGATACCAGCCCATTCGCGGCCGCTGGGCTAGATATCATCAACCCCTGGGAGGCGCTATGATGGGAAGGATTTTCAGGTCCTCATGTTATTGATCATGACCGACAATGCGCGAACGACGTCGGCGCGCGACGACTTCTTCCGTGCCTCGGCCATGCAGCTTTTGACAGCGCTGATCGCCGACGTTTGCCTCTCCGGCAATACCGACGAGAAGGAGCAGACGTTGCGCCGCGTGCGGGCCAATCTATCCGAGCCGGAGCCGAAGCTGCGCGAGCGGCTGGTGCGCATCTACGAAGGCTCGGAATCCGATTTCGTCAAGGAGAACGTAGACCAGCGCGGCATAGTTCGGGTAGGAAAGCCAGTGCGTCTCCTTCACAGCATTGGCGTAGACCCCGGAAAACGTCTCCGGCGTCATATTCACGAACACCGCGATCGCGCTTCGTGAGCGGATGTTCTATGTCCGGCTGCGCACGATGGTGAAGAACCGGGGTGTGACAGTGTTCGACCGGTACCCAGAGCAGACGGCGCAGTTGAAGAAGCTGGGCGACCTGTTCAACAAGACCGGCCTCCAGCAGCTCGCCACTCTCAACGTATCAGCGATCGACCGCATCCAGATCGATCGGGGGCTGGAGTTTATCGGCGACATTGACGGGCGGATCAAGCAGGCCGAAGCCACGATCAAGGCAATGACGAAGACCAACGGCAATGTAAAGCTGTTGAAGACCATCCCTGGCATCGGGGAATTCTTCGCCCGGCTGATCGATGCCGAGATTGACGACATCGACCGCTTCCGGAACCCGAAGAAGCTAGCCGCCTACGCCGGGCTTGTTCCCTCGACCTATTCGAGCGGTGACAAGACCTTTCATGGGAAAATCATCAAGCAGGGCAATAAGTGGCTGCGCTGGGCCTTCGTTGAGGCCGTTGCACCGGCCGTCGCTTCCGACTTGCAGCTTCGTGCCCAATACGAACATCTGAAGTTGAATGGAACTAACAAGGCGCGCGTCGCGATCGCGCGCAAGCTTTTGACGATCACCTTCCAGATCCTGCGTGCCCAGCGCCCTTACGAGCGGCGCGGCGTCGATAGTGATGAGGGTGCGTCGGCAACGATATCCCGGCTGTCCCGATGATTTCTTAGCGAGCCCGGCAGGTCTGGGCTGAGCTCTTATCGGAGAATGGGAAACCGGGAACCGAACCCCACTATGTGACCGAAGCCGGAAAGGAAACGGCATCAGGGGGCACGGATTGGAGAATGGTTCAAGACCGAAGGACGGAACACGCTGTCCTTCGAACGGGGAAGATTTTGCCAACCGGCCGAAACGCCGCTCAAAGTAGAACCGAACCCAGGGAAAGCCGCGAAAACAAAGCGTTTTTTTCCTTGTGTTCTTTCATTGGAGAAATCAGCATAGCGGCCGCCCAACGGGATTTCGGGAATTCTCGTCGTGTGGGGAGCGGGAAACAGCGCAGCCGCAGGAGCCTCAACATAGTGGCCTGAAGGAGAGGCGGGACCGACTGCGCCCCGCTCCCGCACACCATACTGCAGCTCGAGGCCGAGCGTCTCCGTAAACGCAGATGAAACCGGGTCCGATATAATTGGCAAACAGGAGAGGACAAGCAAGCGGCAAAATTGAATGTGGTTTCGTTCAGAAGGCCGCGGAAGTCCGGTAGCAGGAATCAACATCACCAGCGTGGAAAAACAGCGCGATCTCGACCGAATCTCGCGTGGATTAGTGACGGGATCCCGCGGCCATGATCATTGCTGCGGGGGCGTGGCTCGCTTTCTGCGGCGACGGAGATCTCTCTAGTGTCCTCGCTCTGGGCAAAACACGGACGACGGCGTTGTGGACCGCGTTTTCATTCCGCGGCGAGAGCGCGCGAATTAACCGCGTCGTCGATGGCGATTACACTCTGGTTAGGACTTGCACGACGAGGAAGTATGGCCGCAATCTGTGCACGGTTACCCGAGCAGGGCGATTCGCTGCTCGGGGCCGGCAAAGAAAAGCCGTTTTTTTGATTCGAAGCTGCCGCTGAGTTAACGATTCGGAGACTATCGTCGCTATTTCCTTACCCGCTTACTCGCAAGTCATTCATAGAATTGGAAGATGGCGCAAATTCACACCAGAAGCCGACCACTTTCGCGAATACCATTTCGCGAGCATTACCCCTTCTTCGTCTGACAAGGCTGAAAGCTCATGGTAGCATCTTCAATCTGCGTTATCGGGGTGCGGGGCGCGGCGAGGACCACCATATCGATATCTGGTGCGACAGGGATGGTTGACGACGGGCGACAGCGAGCGCTCGCCGCGCGGCGAACGGCAAAAGGACAATGCTGACGACATTTGAAAAGGCGGCGCTCGAAGCCGGTAAGGCCATCATCGCGGTTTTGCGCGAAGGCTTTCCCATTGCCATGAAGGCGGACGCAAGCCCGGTTACGGTTGCGGACGAGGAGGCCGAACGCATAATCCTCGCCCATCTCTCCAGGAATTATCCCAATATACCCGTCGTGGCAGAAGAGTCGGTTGCCGCCGGAAACGTGCCCGACATCAGCGGCCGAAGCTTCTTCCTGGTCGACCCTCTCGACGGCACCCGTGAATTCGTCGACGGACGGCAGGAATTCACCGTCAACATCGCCTATATCGAGAACGGCGCCCCGGTCGCCGGGATCGTCTACGCGCCGGCACTCGGGCTCGCCTTCTCGGGGGAGCGCGGCCGTGCCCAAAGGCTTGAGGTCACCGAGGACTTCACCATCGGGGCACGCACAGCAATTGCCGTCCGCGAGCAGCTGGACGATCGGCTTGCACTTGCAAGCCTTCGTCACAACAGCCCGGACACGGGAACCTTCCTCGCCGATCACGCGATCTCCAAATGCACCAATATCGGCTCCTCGCTGAAATTCTGCCTCCTGGCCGAAGGCAAGGCCGACGTCTATCCACGCTTCACCCGCACGATGGAATGGGACACCGCGGCCGGCGACGCGGTGCTGCGCGCCGCCGGGGGATCGACGGTGACGCTCGACGGGGCGCTGCTGACCTATGGCAAGACGGGGACGGCGGCCGATTTCAACTTTGCCAATCCGAGCTTCATCTCCTGGGGCGGCAGAAAACGCGTCCTCGAACCGGCGTGACCATCCGCCGCATCCCCGAATTTGCCTCTATCGGCGTCCAGGCCTCGGCAGGCGGTCCCGGAGTGATCCCCGAACGGCCGGCCACCGGATCAGGTGATTCTCGGCATGAGCCGCAGTCTTACCCATGAAGGCCTCGCCAGTCGCTGGGACGGCTCAAGACATGGATCATGCGGCTGAGAGCTGCAAGAGGATCGTCACAGGAAGCACGGAGACCGTAGGCGGGCTCCGTGAGCATGGTGAGTAGAGCCGTGCGCAGAGAGCGCCTCGTCCAACCGGTCCTCGGTCTAATCATCACCTATGTGAATCGATCCCAGCCGAACGATTCACAACTGTCGTTGGACGAGACATTCAGGATGGACGATTCTGGATGTTATGATCTCGCAGCCCTATCACCTCTATGTCGAGCGTGTGGACGCCTCCAAGAACATGGCGCGTTACTATGCCATGTCGATCGAACCCAACCTGTTCGGGGATATCTGCCTGCTTAGGAAATGGGGCCGCATTGGCACCAAGGGTCAGACGATGATCCAGCATTTCGGCCGGGAAAAAGAAGCGGTCCAGCTGTTTCTCGAGCTGCTCCGACAAAAGCGCAAACGCGGCTATCGTCCGCGCGCCTCGGTCCCGACATAGCAAGGCCCGCCAAAGCGGGCGTCGAAAGCGCTTCATCGGCGCCGCTTTCGATTGGTCTTCGAAGGACACCCCGATCTCGCGAGGAAGGTCGTTTCATCCGGCTGACCAGTCCCGCAGAAAGAGCCGCCTCAAAAAGGCGGCTTGCACCGATGGCACCGTCCTATTCGGCAAGCGCCCCGGCCAGATCAGCCTGGGCGAGTTCAAGCTCTACCTCGATCTGGCGGCGCATGGCGGCATCCAGGATTCAGTTCGCCCCCCTTGGCGGCGGGGGCCTTGTCCCGGTCTCGGTCCCGGTTAGGGCGGGACCGGATCAGCTGGTAGCGGTCCATGCCCTCGCCCTCCGGGAGCGTCGCTTAGATCAGCGCGGGGAAGCCAGCGAGTCGTCGCTGCGGTAGCGGCTGGTTGAGGTCTGGTAGTACTGCGCTGGCATCGCCGACATAGCCTCGATCAACGATCCCCATGGCGCGGGAAAGCGTTCTTCCGCCATCACCCGGTGCAGCATGCGCGCATGACCCGCCAGCTCGTCATTGAGGAACTCCTCCACCGGCATGGCCGGATACCGCTGCCGGAGCAGGATGGCAGCGTTGTCGCCGTCACCCGCCGAAATATCCTTGTCGCGTCCATGCAGATCGTTCTGCAAGCGCCCTATCGTGGAGATGAGCCGCAGTACCTGGCGAAACGCCGGACGCGCGCGCAATGTCGCCATGTCCAGCCCCCACAGCAACGACAGGCAACAGAACACGTTCGCATAAGCGATCGAATCGATGCCGTTATGCAGGTATTCGGCGTAGGACCAGCGTTGTGCCTCTGACGCCTGCGCGTGTCCGGTCCGCAGCGCCGCGCAGTAGCACCGGGTATCGTCGAGAAGCTGAGCATAGTCGCTACGATCGTAGGCAAGCGCAGCCAGTGAAGCGCGCAGCACACCGCAGCCCTCGAAACCGGGAAGCGCGCACGGCACGCCCTGACCCAGCGCCTGCTCCACCGCGGCGAGCTGCTCCGGCGCGATCAGGCCAAGGTCATTGCAATCGTCAAGCCAGAACAGTAGCGCCAGTTCCCGGTAGAAAGCCACGATCAGAGTTTCGTCCTGCGCATCACGGCCGGTGCGGGCGCTGGTTTCGCGCAGGCTCGGGTGGATGCGCTGCAGGATGTACTGGCCGCCCCTGACCGCTTCCACTGCATGCTCGTCGGCGAACCCGGTCAGGGAACGCCCCCACTCCAGCACCTTCTGCAGCGCGCGTTCGGTCTGGATCATGGCGCCGCTCCTGTCCCCTCGGCCGGGAGGCGCTGCCCCCAACGAATTGCCAGCCACAACCCGGCGAGTTCGGCCACGCGCACGACCCGGGTAGGGCAATACAATTCCTTGCCGATCCACAGCGGCGTCTCCGGCAATTCATGCGCCGCATGGCGGGCGAGCATCCACTCCCGCGCATGCGCCACCGCCTGCGCGATGCGCGCGCGCCCCGTCGGCTCTTCGCGCCCGTCCATCACGTGCAACGCAAACAGCGCATAGGCCGTTTCCTCGAATGTTGACGCGCTACCGGCGCCCCAGCTGCCGTCGTCGCGCTGCGCCTGCAGCATCGCCGCCAGCGCGCGCTCGTCACGCCACTGGGGCGTGCCTTGCGCGAGCGCAGCGATCGCATGCGCGGTGGGATACAGCCACGAAACGTGCCATTTTTCGTTGTCCCATAGACCGTGCGGGTTGCGATTGGCCTTAACGTAAGTGCTGGGGCCTGCGGTGGACCTTCCCAGCAGTCGCAACGCATGCAAGGCGTGGATATTGGTGGACACCGAGGCATTGCGCTCGCCGGGGAAGGTGACGAACAGCCCGTTGGTTTCGAAATGGCGCAACGTATCAACAGGCGGGTTGCGTCCTGCAAGGCGCAGGATGCACAACGCAACGGCGGTGTCGTCCGCATCGGCCGCGAAGTGCAACGCCGGACCCAGTCCGCGCACGTCCAGGCGGGCATCGAGCTGCGCGACGATCATGCGCACCGCCTCGGCGAGCGCGGGATGCGAAAACAGCCCAGCCAGATGCAGGGTGTAGAGCGACCAGCACGGCTCGAACACATTGATCGGCCAGACGTTGGGAACGACACCTTCGATGCCGCTGCGCGTCGCCCGCGATGCGGCCTGCAGATACCTGTCGGTGCGCCCGACCTGCGGCGCGCTCCCCTGTGGCAGGGCGTGCGCACGCCATGCGGCAGTGGCGGCCGGGCTAATGCCGATACTGCCGTCGTCATCCGGGCATACCATGGTCGGCGCCGTCCCCCAGGCTTCCCAGGAGTGCAGCAACGGGTGGCCGCTCGGCAGCGGTGCCACCGTCCCCAGCTTGGCCAGGCACGCTTGCCGCAACGGCAACAGTGCCGGGTGGCGCGGTAACACCACGTCGCCTAGCAAGGATGCGGCCTCGCCGCACATCTGCGGCAGGATCAGCTCAGCTCCTATCGGCGCGTCATCCGGCGCCGCATCTGTATAGGGATCGGGCTCCCGCTGGAGGAACCGGATTGCAGCCAGGACTGCGTCTGCAGCGCCGGGAAGAGGATCGGCACGCTGCAATGCAAGCAACGCCGCCCATGTGGGCGCATGGCGAAACAGCGGGAAGTCCGCACTTCCCCATCCCCCATCGGCCTGTTGCTGCGCGATGAGCCACGCGTATGCGTCCTGCCGACTGGCGACGTCGCCGTGGAACTGCAGAACTCGCGCCGTGTCGTAGACGGACGGACCGACACTGCCGCCATCGCTCGTATCGCTCAGCAGGTGGCGCAATTCAGAAAGGATCTGTTCGGACAGCGCGTTCACGCGGAATGTTTCCTACTGCAGATAGTTGACGAGGACCAGGATCGGGCAGACCCCGCGCACGTAGCCGCGAACTCGGACGACTCATGGCATGCCCCAGCTGCCGCCGGCGCGGTCGTAGCAGCACAGGGGCCTCTCCATGTCGACGGGCGCGCTCATGTACATGGCGCGTGCTTGCCCAGATACCCGTTGGCCCGCTGCAGGATCTGCGCCAACCCCTCTGCACGCGGCCCCAGCGGGGCGATGGCCTCCCCGGCGTCGCGCAACAGATCCGGCACGAACTGGCACGCTGCCTGCAGCCCCATGATCGACGCGCAGGTCGGCTTCTGCGCCGCCGCGTCCTTCCCGGGCGTCTTGCCCAGCGTCGCGTAGTCTGCCGTCGCGTCGAGAATGTCGTCGATCACCTGCAACGCGAGGCCAAGACGGGCGCTGTAGCGATCGAGCGCACGGTACAGCGCAGCGTGCGCGGCGTCCTCCGCGATGGCGCATAGCGCGCCCATGCGAACGGAAGCGCGCACGAGCGCTCCGGTCTTCATACGGTGCATCGTCACGATTCTGTCCAGCTCGACGTGCTTTCCGACCAGCGACAGATCCATGGCCTGTCCGCCTGCGGCACCCTCCGCGGACACGGCCCGAGCCAGTTCGCGCACGAGCGCGACACGATTGTCGGCCGGCGCATCCAGGCTCGCCAGAGTGAGGAATGCATGCGCCTGCAGCGCATCGCCGACCAGGATCGCAGTGGCTTCGCCGAATTTCACGTGCACGGTCGGAAGGCCGCGGCGAAGCACGTCGTCGTCCATCGCCGGCAGGTCGTCGTGGACGAGGGTACAGGCGTGCATCATCTCTATAGCGGCGCCGACGTCGTCGAGCATGTGCGCCGGCGAGTCGGCCAGGGCGCCGGCAGCCAGACAGAGCAAGGCGCGGGTGCGCTTCCCGCCCTGCAAGGTGGCGTAGCGCATCGCCGCCATCAACTCGGTCCCACCGTCGTCTTCGGCGCATAGAAGACGCGCCAGCGCCTGTTCGACCCGCTTTGCGCCATACTGCATCCAGATCTCCGGCAGCAGCCCGCCGGCTGCGCCGGGCGCCTGCGCGCCCGATCCGCCGAGCCCTGAAACGCCAGTTCGGTCGTCGTGTTGCTTAGAACCGGTCTGCATGTTGTTCATGTCCTTGTACCTGACAGGAGAGGGCCAAGGCGAGCAGCGAGCAGCCGCGGGTTGCCGGCATCGCTACCTCGCCACATGGGCATGCAATGGCAGCTCATGAGAACCCGATGCGGATTTTCATGGACGGTTGTGCGGTCGGGAAGTAGCGCCGGCCTTTTTCGGCGTCGCTCAGCAACCGTGGTCGCGCCCCGGCCTTGTGCATGGTCAGCGCCAAGGCGATGCTGAACTGCACAAGTTCCAGCCATACCAGGTGATAGCCGATGCAGACGTGTGGGCCGCTGCCGAACTGCAGCATGTCCAACGGCCGGATAGGCTCCGTGCGTTCCAGCCACCGTGTCAGGCGGAACTGATCAGGCGCCTCGTGCAGCATCGCCGAGGTCGAGAAATACAGCAGCGGGATTCCTAAACGGGTGCCCGCGGGAATGCGCCGCTGGCCAAGTTGTAATTCCTGCGTCGCGCGACGCGGTACGAGCGAGGACGCCGGATGCATCCGTAGCGTCTCGCGAAACAACGCCTCGGCGACCGGACACTGCGCCAGGTCCGCGTGCCGGGTCGGCACCGCGCCCACGCATTGCGCCTCTTCGACTAAGGCGTCCCACAGCTCCGGCTGCCTCGCCAGCTCGATCACCATCCAGGCCATTGTTGAGGCGGTGGTCTCGTGACCGGCAAGCAGCAGCAAGCGGATATTGGCGACCAAGACGTCATCGGAGAGCGCATCTTCGCTGTGATCGAAGGCGCCCACCATGTCGTTGATCAGCCCTGTGCGCGCGGCACACGCGCGCGCGTCGCGGATGAACTGGCGCGACTTCGTGTCGATCCAATCGCGGGCGGCGCGGCCGCGCTGCAATGGCATTCCTGGCAGGTCGATCGGGGGAGCGATCATCAACTGTAGCAGTTGCCGGTACTTGCGGTGCCATTCCGGCAGGTCTCGGGCGGGGATGCCCATAAGACTGAAGGTGAGTTTGAGCATCAGGTCGCCCGTTTCGGGCAGGATAGTTACTTCACCGCGATCGCGCCACGCCTGTACCCGAGCACGGATGACGGGTTCGAACAGCTCGCCAATGCGGGCTTCGGTCAGACCCCTGGGCAGAAACGCCGCCTTTATCCCATCGCGCGCCTGACGGTGCGCGCTGCCGTCCAAAGTAACCAACGTTCCGCCAAGGATGTCGGGCGCCATCTCTTCGATCAGCGCCGAGGACACTTCCTTGTGCCAGAGCAATGCAAACGCATCCGGCTCCAGGCAGGTCATGAGGTGGCCGGCAGGGCCGAAGTCCAGCCAGAAGTGGCTGCCTAGCGTCCTTTCCGCGCGGCGCAGCAGGCGCGGCAGATCGCAGACGATAGCGGGAAGATGCCCGACCAGGGGGTAAGCTCCGGGCATGACCGGGATGTCGTCCCGCAGCCGGTGCCAGCGGTTCAGCGGATTGAGCAGCACGTCCATCATCAGTGCGCCGCCGCAGCCGCTTCAGCGGCGTCATAGGCCGGCCGCGCCGCGCCGCTGTTGCCACCGTCGGCGTAAGTTGGAACATGTGCCAGCATGCCGCCGTCGATGCACACCACCTGGCCGGTGATGAACGCAGCCTCGTCGGAGAGCAGGAAGGTCACCAGCGCGGCTACGTCTTCGGGGCGGCCGGCATGCGGCAGGAGCTGGTGGCGGCGTAGATGTCGTTGCGTGCACTCGTCCAATTTGGCGAGGAGTCGTTCGGTCATAACAAGACCCGGCGCAACCGCGTTGCAGCGGATCTGCGCGTGACCGTACTGCGTGGCCAGCGAGGCCGACAGCATGTTCATAGCGGCCTTTGACGCGGCGTAGGACGTCAGTGCCGTGTCGCCGCTGAGCCCCTGGCACGACGACATGTTAACGATCGCGCCACCCCCACGGGCGATCATCTGTGGAATGGCCTGCCGGCAGCAGAGGAGGGTGCCGCGCAGATTGGTCGTCATGGTCTCGTCCCATACCGCCACGTCCAGGTCGAGGATCGCGCGGTCACGTAGGGTCAGATGCATGGCGCTAGCATTGTTAACAAGCACGTCGACCCCACCGAAGTGCTGCTCCACCGTCTTGAACAGCGATGCCACCGCCTGCGCATCGGCGATGTCCATGGCCACGGCCAGCGCTTGGCCCGCTTCGGCTTCGATCTGCGCGGTGCAGACGATGGCGGCAGAGCCGTCAATGTCGGCCACAACCACTCTGCCGCCCTCGCGCGCAATGGCGAGGGCGCATGCCTTACCGATCCCGGCGCCGGCGCCGGTCACCACGGCCACCTTGCCTTCAAATCGTCCCATCATGCCCTCCTGGATTGCGTAGATCTTTCGTTTCAGGTCGCGCGGCCTCTTCCGGAGAAGGCGCAGAGTCGGAGATGGTGCGATGGTCATTGCCGGCGTCGCTTTCGATCACCCGAATAGCAGCGACCGGGCACTGGCTGGCCGCAAGCCGCACGGCGGCGTGCAGCGCCTGCGGGACCGTCGCGACGGATACTTCGGCCACGCCGTCCGATTCGCGCTGGCGAAAGGCGCCCGGCAGCGTCAGCACGCACTGCCCGGTGGTTCCGCATAGATCCTGGTCGACCACCACGTGAACCTCAGCCGCCCCATGCGCGTGCAGCCGCACCGGTAGCGCTCGGAACGTCCTCAGGAAGGCGGAGGGCTCCCGGGTCGGCTGTTCGGCCAATGCCAGAGTGGGAAAGCGCGCCTGGATTTGCGGCAGGCTCTCGGCCAGTTGCACACGGGCCAGTTGCGCACCTAGGCAGAAGTGGATGCCGTGGCCGAAGCTCAGCATGATCTGCCCGTCGTTCGACATGCCAGGCCTGGTGCCGTGAAATCGCGCCGGATCGAATCGGTCGGGATCAGCGAAGGCGTCCGGGTCGCGATTGCCGGCCGCCATCAGCACACGCACGTCCGCGCCCTTCGGGATCACCACGCCGCGCAGTTCGATGTCGCGCTGGGCGATACGCGGAATGGAGCTGAACATAGCGGGCGCTTCGTAGCGCAGTACTTCTTCAACGAATGCCTCCACCCCTGTGGCGTCACCCTGCAGCCAGTGTCGCTGTTCGGGATACGCCAGCATCGCCAGGACCGCATGATCGACAGTCGCAGCAGTGGTGGCGAAGCCGCCCAGCAGCATGCCCCACAGCATGCTGATCAACTCGGCGTCTGAAAGCGTGTCGGAGTCGTCGCTGTGTGCGCTGACCAGAGTCGACACGATGTCCTGGTGGGGATCGGTGCGCTTGCGCAGTATGAGGTCACCGAAGTAGGCCTGCACCCTGGCACTGGCCGCGTCCGCCGCGGCAAGCTGGAGATCGCTGGCGTGCGGGCTCAGGCCTTCCAAAATAGTGCTGATGACGGCGGAGAGCTCGAAAATGTCCTCCTGGGGCATGCCGAACAGTTCGGCGAAGACAAGCATGGGCAAGGCCAGTGCGAATTCCCGATGCAGGTCCACCGCCTCTCCGCGCTCCAGTGCGGGCGCCATGCCGTCCAGGCGCGCTGCGACGATGCGCGCGATGCTCGGCCTCAGGTTGTCGATCTGGCGCATGGTGAAATCGCGCGATATCAGCCGGCGCAGACGCGTATGCGTCGGTGGCTCCTTCATGGCTAGCGTGGACGCCAGCAGATTGAGCGACAGGCTGGTCGCCGCACGAGGGAAGTAGCGCGCCAGTTCGCCCGGCGCCGGTCCCCGAAACTCATCGCCCGTCGCCTTCAACGCCCAGTAGATGTCGGCGTGACGGCTCAACAGAAAAAGGCCCGATGCCGAGCGATGCACCGGATCGTGCTCGCGCAACCACCGCATGAATGGATACGGGTTTTGGATGCACGCGGGCGACGCCAGTTCGGCGAAGGCGTCTTTGCATACTGCCGTGGTTTCTTGCACGTCCATCTTGGCTACCTGTCGGCTGACTGATCTGACCGGCGCGCGCCAGGCGCGCCGGCAAACTGCGGCGATTGCAATGCCCGGCGGCTTCCGCGCATCACCAGAGCACCGGGAACTCCTCGAACCCGCCGGTGATGATCTCCTTGCGCAACTTCAGTTCTTCTGGCGCCACGGCCAGGCGCAGCGCGGGAAAGCGCTGGAAGATCGAACCGAACACCACCTTGAGTTCCAGCCTGGCCAGCGCCGCGCCGATGCAATTGTGCGGCCCGTAGGAGAACGCCAGGTGCGGATTTGGGTCGCGCCCGATGTCGAAGACTTCCGGGTCCTCGAAATGGCGGGGATCAAACGACGTCGCCGGCAGACCCACCAGTACCTTGCTCTCCGCGGGAATATCCACGCCCGCGATGGTCACGTCGATCCTCGGATAGCGCATGATGCCGTCCCAGCCCGCGCCCGGCGAATACATGCGCAGGATTTCCTCCACCGCTCTGTCCGCCAGGGATGGATCGCGGGCCAGGCGTTCGCGCTGATGCGGATGGCGGAGCATTGCCAGCAGGCCGAATTCGATCTGGGCGACGGTGCTCTCGTGCCCCGCCACCAGCACGCCGGCCGCCAGGCCAACCGCCTCTTCCTCGGTTGCTTTGCCACGGTCGACCGCTGCGAGCAGATCGGTCAGCAGGTCGTCCCCCGGTTCCTCGCGCTTGCCCCGCATCTTGCGGCAAATGTAGGTTCGCAATTCTTCCCAAGCGACGCTCGACGCGCTCCGTGGACCGCTCTCATGCTGGTGCGTCATCACCTCGTCGGACAGCCCGGCGAAAAAGGTGTGATCCTCGTAGGGCACGCCCATCAGCGCGCTGATGACCATGGCCGGAAGCGGAAAGGAGAGGTGGCACCGCAGGTCGGCGGGCTGGGGCTGGGCAGCCAGCGTGTCGAACAACTGCGCGGCAACCATCTCGACCTGCTGCGCCAACAGCTTCACCCTGCGGTTGCTGAAGGCCGGCGCCACGATCGTGCGCAACCAGGCATGCTTGCCCCCCTCGTGAGAGACCAGCCACCCCGGCGAACCCAGAATCACCGAATCAGGGGTGAATGTCTCGGGCGGCATTCCCGCGGGCCGGAACGCCGCGTCTGACAGAACCGCCTTGGCCTCGTCGTAGCCCGTTACCCACCAGCCTTCGTGCCCGGACGGAAAGCGCACGCGGTGGATCGGACCCTTGGCGCGTAGCGCCAGCATCTCAGGTGATGGCTCGATATGATCGACGCGCCACATCGGCAGCGTCGGCAAGGGTTGTTCTAACATTGCGACGCTTTACTCTCTACGCCATGGAAGGGGCGGAAGGCGACGGACAGGCCGCGGGCAGAAAATGAGTTACGACAGCATTCAGACGATGTCCTTCGCGGCGATCGCCAGCGCCAGATCCTCCGGCCGCACGAACGACGCGGGGAAGGCATATTCCTATTCCAGGCGCGCCAGAGCGGCGCCCAGGCCAAAATACGGACCCTGGCGGAACGGCAGGTGCGGGTTGTGCGTGCGGGTGACATCGAACCGCGTCGCCCCAGATCGGCCGAAGGTATGAGTTGGCGCAGCAGCTTCGACCGCACCGGTCCGCCGACCCGCTCTACATCTGCCGCTTTGGTTGCACCGCTCGCGACGAGGGCGATAGTTGTGGCTCCCAAAAGAAGAACTCTAGATCGCATCCAACCTTTCCTATATTTTCCGGTTCACAACCAGCGCACAGTCAATGCCATCAAACCATCGGCACGAACTGACGCGCGCCCTGTCGCATAGACCATCGCACTGAGATTGGTGACGACGCCTTGAACAGAGCAAATCGCGTGCCGAAGTGAATTCCGCAGGCTTAGCAGGCACTTCGTAGCGGCGTGTGGTGTCAGGTTTCCGACATCCAGTCCCAATTCCGACAACCGGGGCTGAACGTTGCCGGTCAGCAAGCTGTGGAAAATGGTGGCGATTGTGCGGATTGCATGGCTTTGGAGCCGTGACATCGACGGAAACAGGTGGAAATGTCTGCCATCACAAAAGAGGGCACGATGACATGACCAACACCAATGAAATCGCTGATAAGATTGCCGCCGGCCATGGTCTGACGAAAGCGCAGAGCAAAATGATCGTGGAGGCCGTCTTCGCCGCAATCACGACCGCCGCCACATCCGGCGCGGAGACGTCAATCCCAGGGTTCGGCAAGTTCAAGGTGAAGACAACACCCGAGCGCGAAGCGCGCAATCCCGCCACCGGCGCGACGATCAAGGTGGCGGCTGCGAAGAAGCTGACCTTCCGGCCTGCGAAGGCGCTGAAGGACGCAATGAACGCGTAGCCCGCGCCTGGGGGCGGTGGCCCGGCCCGACCTGCGCCTAAAGTCACCAGCCCGGCGACCACTAATATGAATCGGTCCGGCAGGATCGGATTGATGAGCCTCGCTGGACGATCGGCGCTGTGGCGGCGAGACGGTGTATGATGGTTACACCTTGTCGATCGCGTCATCGCGGGGATCGACGGCAGACCGGGAAGCAGGTTGTACCTGGCAAGGCCGAAGCGGATGTGGAAGACCGGGCGCGGCTGACCTTTGATCGGCGGGGAGACGCATAATGCGGGGGATATTCTCGCATCCGGACTTTAGTTTCTGCAACATTCGGGATCGTGGAAAGGTCCACTCAGGACCCTTCGCACCTCATCGCGATGATACGTGCCGCATGAATCGCAATGCCTGTTTCCCGGTGGATATCCCTGATGATCGCTGCCAGCGACCCGAGCTCGGTCTCGCCCAGCGCGACCAGTCCCGGATAGTCCATCTCGGCGCCGTCGCAATCCGTTGACGATGCATTTGTCCAATCGCCACCGTTGATCCGGTATTCGTGCGTGTCCAAATCGATCTCGAGCTCATCGAGTAGATTGATGGCGAAGCGCTCGAACATCTCGCTCTCACCTTCGAGCCTAAATCCGGCATATTCATCGTCGCCGGCAAGAACGCTGCGCTCCAATGCCATGATGGAGCGGAGGCGAGCGTGAGCCGCATCGAGCCCTTCGATCAGGCGGTCGTGGAGGGCTCGCGAGAACTCGGTATCGCAGCCGAAGCGGTTTGCGAGGACGACGAGCCGGAAGCCGGCAAGCTTGGTGTAGAGCATGAGGTTCTGATCGATGGTCATAATGTGATCTCCTTCGTTGATGACGGAGATCGGCCACTCCCCGGCAAAGAGGGGTCAAGGACCGCGGAACGCGGCTCGCAAGCGGGGGAGCCGATTTTTCCAGAGTGCAGCGGCGGAAAAATTGGGGGAGACCGCGCCGTTCTTGACGCCGGATTTGCTGGAGTAAAATAGGACGTCAGAGAGAGAAGAGACCCGCGGGCCAGAAGGGGCCGCGACCGTGTCCGGCGTGAGCCGGCAGGAGTGTCGAGGGGTGAAATCCCTGACAGCCGAGAAGCCGGTCGATCCGGCGAACCGGCTCCACGCGCCGTAGAAAGAGCCGCCTCAGAAAGGCGGCTCGGCAACGATCGAACCATCCTGTTCGGCAAGCGCCACGGCAAGATCAGCTTGCGCGAATTCAAGCTCTACCTCGATCTGGCGACGCTCGGCGGCATCGCAGGCGTTCTTCAGTTCAGCCCGCAGTTCTTCGATGTGCTGTTCGATCGTCATCGTCTCATCTCCTTGAGTTCGTGAAAGACGAGAGCGCGAGGCGGGAGAAGATGACGGGGTCAAGGAGCGCGGCAGCGACCGACGGAGCCGGCGCGTGGGGGATCCGATTTTGTTGGAGCGCAGGTACGAAGCGGAGGCAAAATTGGGGGAACCGCGTGTCCTTTGACGCCGGCATTTTCTCCCGGCACGATAGCCCGATCTGAGCAGACAATAGTCCCTCTCCGTATTGCACTGAAAAAAGCTGGCAGCAGGCTCGATGCCTGCCGCCGGCTTGTCTCTATCCCAGTTCGGCCCCGCCTTTGCGGCGGGGCCTTGTCCGGGTCTCAGTCCCGGTTGGGGCGGGACCAGATCAGCTGGTAGCCGTCTTCGCCCTCGACTTCGGTGAGCGTTGCGTAGATCGGAGCGGGGAAGCTCGGATCGTCCAGCTTGACCGAGAGGTAGTCGCGGTCCTGCTCGGAGCGCTTCTGCCAGGCCGCACCCAGTTCGACATTGCCTGCATAGATGCGGAAGTGCGGGCCCTTATCGGAGGGGTTTTCGATGCGGGCGATGCGGGCCTTGACGTTGAGGGCGAGCGTGCGGATGGAGCCGTTGAAGCCGGTTTCGGAGGTGGTGAAGATGCCGATGGTTGCCATTGTCGTATTCCTTTTTTCGCTGTTATCGGGCCGCGCCCATCGCGGCCTCGATGGCTGTCGCAAGGATCGAGGACGATCGGACCGCACCTGAAAGGCCGAAATGAAATGTAGGGCGGCCAGGAGAAGCTTTGTTGTTCCGCGAGGAATGAGCGCATCGCGCTCAGGGGAAGAAAGTTTTCGCAAGGCCGTTGCGGGAAGACGATCGAGGCGAAGCCGGTCTTCGATCAGACATGCCTCATCGAGCCCGCGAAGGTCGTGGCCCGGCGCTGTGATCGAAGGGATAGGCTATGGCGGCCCGTCCCTCTCCCCGAACGCTGCAATGACCGGTCCGCTGTCCTGTCCACATGCCAGACCCAAACCTCGCAGAACCACCGAGCGTGGGGCGTTGCATTGCCCGCTCTCCGCGCTATCGTCGCGCCTCGGGATTCGTCGTCTGGAGGATCTATGCGTCAGCAGACAATGCCGTTTATCGTCGAAATCAAGCCGTCCCGGAAGGTCAAGCCGATCGCCCGGAAAACCTCGATCTGGGGCAAACTGGATCTTGCGGCTGATCGTGACACGCCCGCCGCGACCGACGGCCGAGAGTTGCCGGCCGCTGGCGAGGCCAACGACCGGCGCTGACAAAGTCTTCATGCAGCAAGGCGCTCGTCGGCTGCGTCGGGCTGCAGCGAATGCAGGAACGTCACGGCCCGTTGCGCATGCGCTGCCGCCTGGAAGATCGCCCGTCTGTCGTCGGTCAGGACCTTGAGCCAGGAGTCGAGATAGGACGCGTGATCGGGTCGGGGTTCGAGCTCGGGAACAATGCCAAGGTCGGCGCAAAGGAAGCAACTGCCGAGCTCGGCAATCAATTCCTCGCGAGCACGCTCAGTCCGGTCTTTGGCGTAGCGGCTGAGGTCGCGGCCGACACGGTGGTCCGGCGCGGTCCAATGGGTCACCTCGTGACTGAGGGTTGCATAGTAGCTTGCAGCGTCCTTGAAGCTCTCGAACAGCGGCATCTGAATGAGATCGGCGGCCGGCGAGAAGAAGGCCTGGTTGCCGCCGTGGCGAACAGAAGCACCGGTGTTGCGGAAGAACCGATCGGCATGCTCGATGCGCTCGACCGGATCTGGAGGCGGCGCTGGCCGGTGATGATATTGGGCGGGAAGTCCGTCGATCTGTGCGACGTTGAACACACTGTACGCCTTCAGGAAGGGGATTTCCCGCTCGACTTCGCCGCCGTTCCCGTCGGTTTCGGACTTGGTGAAACGGCTGGCGAAGACGACGGTCGTGCCGGTCTCGCCTTTGCGGACCGCGGCGCCCAGTTCCAGGGACTGCTTGAACGTCATCCATGTGGATGACGTATAACCTCGTGCGATGCCCTCCGACCATAACAGCAGCACGTTGACGCCAGAATAGGGTTGCCCATTGTAACGCAGCGGCCGGGTAATGCGGCCTGCCGTGTTCGCCGAATTCCATGGTTTCATCCAGGGCCGCACGCCCTTCGCAAGATCTTCGATGATCTTGTCGGTGATGCGGCTGTAGAGATCGCCCCGCTGATTTTCTGTGCTGCTCATATCAAAATCTCCGTTTCGAGGCCGCGCCTGTCGCGGCCCGTTGCGGAGGGGCAAGGGCAGGAGCAAGGCAGCCGGCGGATGCACCGGAACGGCCGCAACGAAGTGGAGGACGGCAAAGCCGTTGCGTCGGCCGGCGGCTCCTGCAGACCCGACGAGCGGAACGGGCCGCGGCGGGCGCGCCATCGGCTTCATTTTAGTTTGCTCGTTTCCGCCTCCGCGACACGAAAAAGGCCGGTCCCGCCATGGAACCGGCCGTTGTTGTGTCGACTGAAAAGCGGGGCGGAGCCCCGCCCGAGGCGTCTAATCGAAGGCTGAGATTTGCGCTTCGGCGGCCTTGCGGCTCAGCGAATGGCCCGGCTGCTCGACCGGCCGGTCGAAAGGCTTCCAGGTCTCGCCGATGACCTTAGCATAGGCAGCGACAGCGCCTTCGGCCGCCATCCTGAGCGAATGGGCCTGGATACCCATGTCGGCGGCAAACTCCCGCTTGCGCTGGGCGGCGCTGTCATAGCCGACGGGGCCGTCGAGGTCCTCGTCACGGGCATCGTTGGCGGCCTTGGCCGTGGCATCGCGCGCCTCGGTGACGGCGCGGCTGTAGAACTGGCCGGCGCCATGGGCAGAACCGACATACGCGCCGACGATCCGCTGCAGGTGGATCTGCATGGCCTTGTCGCCAAGGCCATCGGCGAGCGCATCGGCTGTCTCGAGGATCAGGCGCTCATGCAGGTCGCGGATGCCGTCGCTGTCGACGACGGCGGTCCCGAAACTCTCGGCGATCTTCAGCGCCTGGGCGGCGTCGGGGCATGTTAGCCGGACCATTTCGACGGTGGCGCCCTTGCGCAGTTGCACGACGCGTGCGGATTGGCGAGGAGAGGATGTGGGCTTGGCCATGGTCGTTTCCTTTCGAGGTCATCCGAAGCGGCTGCGGCCCCATGCCGGCTTGCCCTTCGGTGCGGTCAACCCGAACCGGCGGAAAGACCGGTGCTTCAGGGTCCGGCCCCACCTGGACGAGCGGAGCCGGTTTGCGTGCGAAGAGGGCAAGCCTGCCCTCGACGGAGCACGCCAGCCTGCTCCGAGAAGGACGGCGGGGTCCGGCCGCACCGCGGCGCGACAGCGGCCTTGAAACGCCGGCCGCCGGTTCAGACCGCAGCAAAGCCGAAGGGCAATCCGGCGTGGAGAGGAAGACGACGTCCTCGAAAGGAAACGAGAGGCTCCCCCGAAAACTCCGTCTTCCCACTCGCCGGGCGTGAATGCTTGCCTACCGCTCGGGCGGCTTGGGCAACCGGTAGAATTGCAGCCAGGTCGGACCGTGCGAGTTGCGAAGGCCGCGCAACACACCGCCGTCATCATGCGGCGGACCGCCCACCCACGCATTGCTGAGGATGGATTTCCAGCGGCGGCCATGCCTGGCGGCATAAGCCTGAAGCGCCGCTTGCTGATCCGCCGTCGGGGGCGGCATCACTTCACGGCGACAACGGGCAACACGCGTCTTTGGCGAGGCATCGGACACTGCTTCCTTGGCCGCGATCAGACGCCTGAGTTCCGCAACCCCTGTATTGAGGCAGGCTTCGCCTCGAGGTGATGGAACTGGCGCCAGAATGCGATTCTCTCAGCTGGCGATGTGCCGATACCGGCTTTTCGCTCCCGATCTCCGATCGTGCTCATGGCAACGCCCTCCGGGCTGTTGCGATGCGTACTCGCACCCGAAATGCCTTGATCGCCGCGTCCTGCCGGGCAAGTTTTCGCGTGAGCGCATCGACTTCCGCCTGACGTTCAGCCGTCAGAGCTGCCAGGCTCGCGCGGTAGCGTTCGAGGAAGGCACCCGGCTCCGACGGCTTGCTCGGCGGTAGCCGGCCTGGCGTCCACCAAGCTGCGGAATGAGCGCTGTCATGCGGCGCGTAATCTGCCGGTCGATGAGATCGAGCTGGTGCTGTGTCTTTCGCCGCGCCGCTTCCATTCTGGCAAGTTCGCCGGCCTGTCGTTCGCAATTGACCATCAGCCTTTTCCCCCCCCCGCGCCAACCGGCGAAGCTGGAGGGGCCGTCATAGGCTGCATGCCTTGCCTCATCGATGACAAAGCCGAAGCGCACGATTGCATACTCATCGCTTGGCACCAGGAAGCGACGCTCTTTCACGCGCTCGCCGGGCTTGCCGCCGATGGTGGCGATCACCTCGGTCATGCCGGGGTGATGGTCTGACCGCAGCGCCGAGATGACGATCCAATCGCCAGCGTGCTTCCGCGCGAAGGATCGGGCATCCTTCCCGTAGGACTCGCCGGGTGCGAGGGAGCGACCGGAGATCGCCTTCCAGGCATCCGGCCAAATGTCGCGGATCGTCCTGTCCGCGCACTTTCGTTCGTACGCCGTGAACAGGTCCGGGAAGGTCAGTGCGACGACCGCCCAGGCGGCATCCTCCTCGTACCAGCCGCCGTCTGCCCTCAGCCTCGGATGGACCCTGGCATTGCGAGCGGAGGACAACTGGAAGCCGCGATGGCCAGCCGTCGTGTGGGAGACGATGCCGTCGGCGTAGACGGTGGCGCTCTGCGACGCACCCCAAGGGGTGCTGCAGGTCATTGGCACGCTCTGTCGGGAAAGCAACCCCAACTCGCGGCTATGTTCCGCCTGTTCGATCGTGCGGTCGCGAAACGCCGCTTCGTCCGCGAGCGCGCCATGATGGGAATAGAAATCATCGCGTTTCAGCGCGGCAAGCGGCCGCGACACGCGCCATGCACTGGCGAGCAAATATTGCCCGTGACCGGCGAGAACCATTGTGAAGACGAGATCGCCGATACGTGCGACCGCCATGCTATCCGCAGCTGTGCCGAACTCCACCCCTAAAGTTTCAGGGGTGGAGACCTCTGTTTGGAGCGAGCGTGCCGGGTTCATGCCGCAGCCCTCCCTTCGACGTGATCGGCGGCGACCTCGTCGGCGTTCACCTCCTCGAGAACGGCGTGGGGATAGCCATGTCGGGAGAGCCATTCCTCGGCCGCGAGCTGATTGACGGCGAGATGCACGAGCTCGGCGTTGACGCCGGCGTGATCGAAGACGCGAACCGATCCGAGCGGCGGCCGCTCGATCACTTTGAATGTCAGCGTGTTGTCTAGCGAGAAGGTGCGGTGGATGCGGATGGCGATCACGGCATCTGCGCCGAGATCGCCCTCGTGAAGCGTAAAATTGGGCGACAGGCTGGTGGCGCCGAGGCTGCGTTCGCCCTCCTTGCGGATCAGCCGGCCCTGACCGTTCCGGGTCTTCCAGGCGGCGAGCTTCTTGCTGAAACGCTCGGGCGGTCTTGGGGTGCCATCCGACCAGGCGACGATGGAACCAACAGGGGCGAGGTCATAGATGAGAGACGCGGACATTTGGCGCATCCTCCTTTGAGTTTGGTGGTGGTGGAAACGAAACCGCCGCCGGGGCGGCCGGCGGCGGAAGATCATGCGGAGAAGAGGGTCAGCTATTCCGCCGCGATCCCGTAGGCGGTTTCCTCCTCGTCGGAGGCGTCATCAGTTGTCGTCACAGCGTCAGCGTCAGGATCCTGGTGATCCAGATCCGCTGCATCCGAGCTGACGGCGTCGTCGCGAGCGTCCGGCTGCACATCGCCTCCGATATCGCCCGTCGCCTCTTCCATCGTGCCAATCTCCTCATCGAAGCAATCGCCATGCTTGAGGAGATCGGCGATGTCCTTCAGGTCAGGCGCAAACAGCGCCGCCGGATGGACGAAGGTTGCCTCAGTCGATGCGAAGTGGTCGACGAGGGCTGCGCGGGTTTCGCGGACCCGCGGCCGAGGTTGGACGTTGGCCTCTTTTGCCGCGGTCTCCAGCGCCTGGCGCGACAGGCACAGAAGGAAATCCTCTGTTCCCATATTCGGCAGGAAACCGTCGGCGCCGATCGCCACGCCGGCGATCCGCGAGACGACGCCGCTGTTCGACATGCCACGGCGGCAAGACAGCACGTCGATGAGCACGCAGCGGGCGGCGGCGCGCACGTTGTCCATGTCGAACGACAACCTGCCGTCCGCGGAATAGAGGCGCGCGACGTGACGTTGGAACCGCTTCGCCCCAAACACGGTATCGTTGGCGCCGGAATCGACTCGGACATTGGTGCCGGCGAAGGCCATGACCAGGAGCGCCATCAGCATGTCGTCCTCGATCCGCGCGCGGGCCAGCGCCTCATGCAGCGCATCGGTCCGGAAATCACCGATCATGTCGAAGCCCTTCTGCGTGACGTCTGGTCTTGTCTTTCCGGCGACCACCGCCTCGTCGTTGTCCTCCTCCACCCCAACGGCTGCCGTGCCGGTCTGACCGGCGGACTTCCTGACCTCCGGCATTCGGTAGTGCACGCTCTGCACCTTGCCCTCGCGATCGAGATACATCGCGGTGCAATCGCCTTTGCCTGGCTTGCCGTAGACACGCTCGGCCTTCTTCGGCAGGTCCGGCTGGCCCCAATTGTTGACCTCGACGATCGCTCCCTTCTTCGGCAGGTTGCTCGCCATCCACTCCTGCTGGGCGCCGAGGAACGCCTCGACATTGGTGGTGTAGCGATTGTCCTCGTCGGCAGGGCCGAACAGGTCCTCCGCCCACTCGATACCGTAAGCCAGGCGAAGATCGTCGCCGAAGCTTGCATCGCGAGCGTACATGCGGGTTTTCGAGAGGCCGTTGGCGATCTGCCACCAGGCTGCCGTATCGCCCTTCTTCGGCTTGTGGGCTTTCCAGACCTCTTTCTGCTCCTCGGAGGATGAGGCCGCGATCGTTCTGAGCTGCTGCTCGTTCGGCATATCACCCTTCGCCATCTGGTCGAGCATGGCAGGCAGCACGTTGGCGAGCAGACGGAGCTTGCGGATCTGGCGGACGGGGAGGGCAAGCGCCACGGCGATCGCCTCCTCGGTCCAACCGAGCGCGACCAGCCGCTCGATGCCGCGCCATTGGTCGACGGGATTGAGCGGCTCACGCGCGATGTTCTCGACCATCGAGCGCATGGCGCCGTTGTCGTTCGCCGCCTCGACGACGATCACGTCGATTTCCTCGAGACCGGCGGCGATCGCCATCCGAGTGCGCCGGTGACCGGCTTCGATGACGTAACCGTTGCCGCCTGCTTCCGGGAAAATGACCGGCGGCTGGATTACGCCGACGGCTTTGATCGTCGCCAGAAGCAGGGCGTCGGCCTGCGGCGTCGACTTCGATTGGCGCGTGTTGTCGGGATTGTCCTTCAGCGCACGCGGATCAACCTTCATCAGTTGCATGGGATGTTCCTTTTCGGGGACTGGACACGGCCCTCTGCCTGCCCTTCTCGCGTCTTCATTCTTTTCGAAGACACCACCCGCAGCGCCGAGCGGGCGGCCGGTTGCAACTGCGGCCGAGCATTGCTGCCGCGAAGGACGAGCTGGGCTGCCAGCCCTGCGAAGGACGAGTGGCCGCGATTGCGAGCGGCGCGGTTCAGCGTCAGCGGCGCCCGGCCGACTGCTCTGCGACGGGATTTTTCTCTTCTTTCCGCTTCTCAATATTCCTTCTTCAAATCCGCTTCAAAGTAACGCACTGTCACACGCGCACAACTATTCCTTGCTTATACATTGACGTGACGATGGTGCTGGCGATCCGCTTGAGGCGGTCGAACGAGGGAGAGGACTCTGATGTCAGAAATCGCGTTGAAGGTATTTTCCAATGCGGACGACGTTCACCTGGTGTGGTCCCATCAGGACGACATTGACGGGTGTCTGGGGTTCGCGATTGAGTGCAAGCGAGGCGAGGCCGAGCCGAAATTCCTGTCAAATCGCGTCGGGTTCGAAGATGATATCGAAGACGATCCGCATGGGGAGCGCTACAGGTCGCGCCCGTCAGACATATGGCCGTTTCAGCGCTACGACTGGACCGATCATGCCGCCGATCTCGGAGACGTAATCTCCTACCGCGTCATTGCACGGGTCGTCGGGGCCGACGGAATATTGACGGACGGGCCGACAAGCGATTGGTCACCGACACTGCGGCTGACGGCAGATTGCGGAGACGGGGTGAGCGTCCATTTCAATCGTGGCTTTGTGCTCTCCCAGTTTATGGCGCGCTACATGAAGGAGAAGGGGGTAACCCTTCAGGAACTCAAGGAAAAAGCCGTCATCATCAGCCAGGAAGTCGACCGAAGCGTCCGCAATTTTCTCGGCGGGACGCTCCGCGAAACTGTCGTTGCGATGATGAGCGAAGTAGAGCGCGCGCCTCAGCTTGAGCTTCACGCAGCTCTTTACGAACTCAGCGATGAAGAACTGCTTGATGGCCTGGTCGCCATCGGCAGTCGCGCTCATATCGTCCTTGCACGGAAGCGTCAAGAAAGATGGCGACGACGAAAACGCCGACGCTCGCGCCCGCCTCAAAACCGCGGGCTGCGTCATACACGACCGGTTCCTGGCGCCGGACGGGCTTGCGCACAACAAGTTCGTCGTCATTGGCGAGCGGGAGGGAGATCAGTTTCATGCCGCAAAGGTGTGGACAGGTAGCTTCAACTGGACGCCCACCGGCCTATGCACCCAGCTTAACAACGGCATCCTCATTGAGAATGTCGAACTCGCTCGGCGTTTCGAGGCGCAGTTCGAGCTCCTCAAGGGTGCCGGCAACGGCTTCACGGACGCCCTGCTGGAGTCCAACAACAATCCGAAGCGCGGCATTGCTCTCGGAGCAGCCGAGGTGGACAGCTGGTTTTCCAAGCTCGGCAGAGAGATCGACATCAAGGAACTGATCGAACTGGTGAAGGGCGCGCGTCAGGGCGTGTTCTTCGTCATGTTCCAGCCGGGCAACGAACCGGTGCGAACGCTCCTTCGCATGCAAAGCGAGAAGGATCTCTATGTGCGTGGCGTCGCGACGCAATTGACCAGCAACGGGCTCGAAGATTTCAAGTTGCTGAAGAAGGTCCCAGAGCAATTCTTCCTGGATACCGTTCAGGCAACCGGCGTGGACATGTCCGTCGGCCGGTGGGCGGTGGAAGGGACCGCGAACGAGTTCCGGAACAGCATCGGCCACGCCATCACCCACTCTAAGGTGCTGGTGATCGATCCTTTCAGCGACGACCCCGTCGTCGTCACCGGATCTCACAACTTTTCGAAGTCGGCGAGCCGCGACAATGACGAGAACTTCATCGTGATCCGCGGTCAAAAAGAGATCGCGATGCACTACGCGATCAATGCGGTCCAGACCTATAACCACTATCGCTGGCGAGCCTATCTGGAAGAAGCCGAGCGCGAAGACAGGGATCCGTTTCAGTATCTGTCGCGCGATCCCCAATGGCAGCGCCGGCGGACCACGGGCGAAACGAAACGGATGCTGGCCTTCTGGCGTCCCGAGGCGTGAAGCCGGGTCTACCCGGGAGGCCGACCGACATAAAAAAATGGGCCAGCGGATACCGCGGCCCATGAAGTGTGAAGGTCAATAAACCTCCAGAGGGGAACAGCTGCTGCGGCGGCACTGGGAGGAGAGGCCGCCATGTGCATCAGCTGTGAACAGTATGGACGTTTTTTGAGCAGACGGAAGTCATTTATTGTACAATGCAGCTATGCACATGCTGCATCGCATACAAAAAGTCGGCAATGGGCCTGCCTCGAAGGTCAAGCTGCCTTTGGCTCGTCCGCCGCTTCCTCCCGCGCCACAGTCGCCAATTCCTCCTCAACGTCTCGAAGCTGCCGGCGCTTGTCGGCAAGCTCATCTGCAAATGCGAATACGCCGCCTTCGCGCGAGCGATAGGAGCCAAGACGCCGCTCGGCTTCATGCAGTCGATGCCGATACCGCGCCTGTTCATCGTCAAACCCGGTAAGCGCGTGCTCCAGCCGCGAGATCGCACCGATCGGCGTCACGGTGACGGCGAGATCGACCTCCTGGGTGGCGCCGGTACGCTGGAGAAGGGTGGCGTAGTGATAGCCGTCGCCCTTACCGAACCGCTCGCCGGAATAGATCAGATCGAAGCCGCCGATCGAAGCAATGGCGACATCACCCTCCTGTTGGAGCTGGACGAGGGTCAGTATTTCCTTCATCAGCGCCCGGCCGGCAAGCTTACGCTCCTCATAGGTTTCGCCCTTGACCACCATCATGAAGGCATCACCAGCAGTCGGTATGAGCCGTTCGATGTCCCTGGCAATCTCGCCGATACGCCGAATCGAAACCTCGATGTCGCGCTCGGCATCACGGATCTGCCGGCGCACGGCATATTGATCGTCGTCGTGAGCGGCGCGCAACCGTTCAAGCCGGGCGATGTCGGCCTCGAGCCCCGCCTTCTGCATCAGCCGTTCGTCACCGCTCGCGATCGCCTTGGCCATGGCGAACTGGTTCGCGGCCCCTTCGCCGAGGTCTTCGAGCCGGCGGATCGACGTATCGCCGGAGAGTGCCGCGGCAATGAAGCGGGCCTTGCGCTCGTTGTTCTGCCACATCGCGGCGTCGAGCGAGCCCTGGGTGGCATAGGCGAAGATATCGACCTCATCGTGCTGATTGCCCTGGCGGACGATCCGCCCCTCGCGCTGTTCGATCTGCGAGGGAAGCCAGGGAACGTCGAGATGATGCAGCGCCTTGAGACGAAGCTGCGCGTTGACGCCGGTCCCCATGGTCTCTGAAGAGCCGATCAGGAAGCGGACCTTGCCGGCGCGCACGTCGGCGAACAGACGCTGTTTCGCCTCGGTCTTCTTGTAGTCCTGCATGAAGGCGATTTCGGCGGGCGGAACGCCCATCCGGACGAGTTCGTCGCGGATCCATCGATAGGCTGAAAAGCCTCTCGTCTTCTCGACATTGATGGTGCCGAGATCGGAAAAGATCATCTGCGCCGCCCCGGGCCAATCGAACGGCTTGCCGTCCGGCCGCAGATAGGTCCGTTGTGACGTCTCCTGCCAAATACGGAAGGCGTTCTGGACCAGCAGGTTGAGCTTGTTTTCCGGCTCGTTCTCGCTGTCGCGGTCGACCAGGCGGAGGTCAATGGCGGCATGGCGCCCATCGGTGATGACGGAGAGCAGAATGTCATCGCCGGGCTGCGCCGGCCCCTCGCGCATTTCGATCGCCTTGATACGGGCGTCGAGGATGGTCTGATAGTTCTTGAAAGCCTGCGTCGGCTTGGCGGTCAGGATCTGCCGCCGGCCGGTGGAAAGGTTGGGCACCCTAACGTAGTCACGGAGATCCTCGGGCATTACCACGTCGGCGAAGCTGCGGAACATGGCGATCAGTTCCGGCACGTTGACGAAGGAAGCAAAGCGGCTGACAGGCTTGTATCTGCCCGACGGCTGGATCTCGAGTTCGATCGTCATGTCGCCGAAGGTCGAGGCCCAGGCGTCGAATTCGTGCAGGCCGCGTTCGGCCAGTGCGGCGTGCCCGAGCAGCCGTTGCACCGAGAACATCTCGCCGAGCGTATTGGTGATCGGCGTGCCGGATGCCAAAACCAGAGCCCGGCCGGGGTTTTTCGTCTCGATGAAACGGGACTTGACGTAGAGGTCCCAGGCACGCTGCGAGCCGTTCGGATCGATGCCTTTCAACGTCGACATGTTGGTGGCGAAGGAAAGCCTGCGGAATTCCTGCGCCTCATCGACGATGATCTGGTCGACGCCGATTTCAGAGATCGTCAGCAGATCGTCCTTGCGGGTCGACAACGCCTCCAGCCGTTCCTTCAGACCTTCCTTGAGCCGCTCCAGCCGCTTGCGCGAGACCCGATCCTCGCTGTCGACCTTTGTCAGCAGATCCTCATAGAGCTCCAGCTCGTCCTGGATCATCTGTTGCTCGAAGGCCGGCGGCACGGCGATGAACCGAAATGCCGAGTGCGTGATGATGATTGCATCCCAGGTTGCGGTTGCGGCGCGGGACAGGAAGCGAGCTCGCTTGTCCTTCGAGAAATTCGTCTCGTCGGCGACGAGAATGCGGGCGTTCGGATAGAGCGCCAGGAATTCGCGCGCCGCCTGCGCCAGGCAATGGCCCGGCACCACCAGCATTGCCTTGGCAATCAGTCCAAGGCGGCGCTGTTCCATGATAGCCGCCGCCAAGGTCATCGTCTTACCGGCGCCGACGGCGTGCGCGAGATAGGTCGCTCCCGACGAGATGATGCGCCAGATGCTACGCTTCTGATGCCCATAAAGAACAAAGGTGCCAGAGGCGCCGGGGAGTTGGAGATGAGAGCCGTCGAAGCGCCTGGGCGCGATGTTGTTGAAGCGGTCGTTGTAGACCCGCGCCAGCCAGTCGGTACGATCGGGATCGGTCCAGACCCAATTCTGGAAGGCTTGCTTGATTTTCTGCAGCTTGTCGCGGGCCGCTTCGGTATCGACGACGTTCAGCACCCGCCGCTCGCCGTCTGCGTCCTTGAACACGTCGAAGATCTGCGGCACCCGGCTGTTCAGCGCATCGGCGAGCAGCTCGCCGGCGTGACGCCGGTCGGTGCCCCATTCCGATGTGCCGGCCGCTGTCCATCCGAGCTGCCGCGCCTCAACCGTCCACGAGCCGAGCTCCGGCAAGTGGTGGATCCTGATCTCGGCGCCCATAGTCTCGTGCACGAAGTCGACGATATCGGCCGCCGGAATCCAGGGTGCACCCAATCGAGCGGTGATGTCAGAGGGACGCAGATCGGCGGGCTGCACCGCCTGCAGCGCACGGACATTGCGCTCATAGCCGGGATCCAACTCGGCCGCGGCTTTTGCGGCGGCGAGTTTCGTGCGCACGGCGCCGGAGAGATAGGCGTCCGCGGTCTGCCAGGAGCCCTCGGCGGGATCGCGAAAGATCGTATCGCCGAGCTCGTCGCGAACGGCGTCGGTGTCGCGATGCAGGAGTTCGGCGATGTGGTCGAGGTCGACACGACCGCGCTCGTTGAGGACGACCGCCAAGGCATCGGCGGCCGAGGTGATGACCGGCGGGGACGGGGGCGCGATAACGCGTTCGGAAAAAATCGCTCCCGGCCTGGCGGTGTCGGTTTCGAGGTCATAGTCCTCGATGGAGGCGACCAGCCAGCAATCGGGATCGTCTCGGAAGGGCTGGAGATTCGGCTGGCGATGCGTTTCGCGAACCTCGCCGGAATCCTCGATGATCGAGACTGTCGTATGATTGATCGGCCCGAAATCGCGCACGAAACTCGACCAGGCGATCCGCAGTCGCACCTGGCACTCGCGCCACGGACGATCCAGTTCCTGGGCCTTCAGCACCTCGCGCACTGCGTCTCGGATCGGAACGAGCTTCTTGATGATCCGGACATGCTTATCCGGAATGCCGTCGGCGCTGCGGCCATTGCGCATTTTCACCGCGACCGGTCCGCCATCGATCATCTGCATCAGGCCGTGCCTGTTGTCGAGGAAGAAGCTGCCCTCCCGAATCCGGCTTTGGTCAGGCTTCAGATCGAGGATTTCCGCCAGTTCGTCTTCGAGATCGAGATCGATTTCGGTCGGTTCGCCGTCGTAGATGCCCTCCGGAAGACGCTCGATAGCCGCATGAAGCGCCGGTTCCAAGCCTTCGCCCGGGCGCGCCACGCAGGTATAGGTCTCGCTGAAGGGGCCGGAGGCCAGGGCATGATCGCCGAGCACAGTATCCGGACGCTGCGCGAACCGGCGGTTCACGCGGATCGCTCCGTCCTCCGCTGTCGCTGGGCGGAATTCCTCCAAATCAAGCCACCCAAGATCGTTTGCGGCTTCGCCCGTCTTGCGCTTGCGAAAGAACAAGATGTCGACGACGACATCTGTGCCGGCTTCTCTCCGGAAACTGCCCTCCGGCAAGCGGATGGCGCCGACCAGGTCGGCAGTTTTTGCAATATGCTCCCTGCAGGTGCGGTCGGCCTTGTCCATGGTGCCGGCACTGGTGACGAAGGCGGCGAGCCCGCCAGGTTTCAGGAGATCGATCGCCCGCGCGATGAAATAGTCGTGCAGCCTGAGACCGAGCGCGCGATAGTGCCGGTCGGAACGAACCGTCCGATCGGAGAAGGGCGGGTTGCCGATAGCAAGATCGTAAATCGCATTCAGGTCGGTGCGCGCGAAGTCCGCGTTGATGATCCGCGCGCGCGGCTGCAGCAGTCGCGCGATGCGGGCGGTCACCGGATCGAGCTCGACACCGGTGACATAGCTGCAATCACGATAGTCAACTGGCATCAGAGCGGGAAACAGGCCGGTCCCGATCGCCGGTTCCAGCACCCGGCCGCCGCGCCAGCCGAGGCGCTGCAGGCCTGCCCAGACCGCGCGGATGATGAATTCAGGAGTGAAATGGGAATATTGGGTGCAGCGGGCGAGCGAGGCATAGTCGCTTTCCGTGACCGATGCCTCCAGCGAAGCTGCGAGATCTTCCCAGCCGCTGCGAAAACCGGTCTCACCCGGACGGCGGAACATGCCGTTGGCAAGCTCGGAGCTGCCGAACCCGGTGAAGCGGATCAGTCTGGCCTGCGCCTCGCGCGTGGCCGGCCGATCCTGCTTCTCGATCTCACCGGCTGTGAGGATGGCCGCAATGTTCTGGCGCGCTCGTTCCTTCCAGGTCGCGGCCAGATCGCGATCGCCGTTGTCGAGGTAGAAGTTGGCGCGCGCTCCTTGCTTGTATTGCTCTCTACGTATCGCAGGCGGGAGGGCCCACCCGGGGGCTGGGGCGGGCGGCGTCGGATCCGGGTCGTCGTCATTGGCGGCAAAACCGCCAAAGGCCGTGACGCCGATGCCGAGGCCGGACGACTGAGCGCCGCCGGCGAAGATGTCGAGGGTGAAGGGGTCGTTGCTCATTGAAAGCTCCTGGTGACGGCGCGAGCGTCGTTCTCCTGTCGCGCAAGACAGCAGGAGGCTCGCAATGGTGGATGAAGCGAAGGCGTCCGCTGCCGTCGGCTAAGCTCGGCGAAGCGCTGACGCGCTTCACCATGGCCATATGCTTGACGCACCCGAGACCAGCGTGGGCCGGGGCGCCCTGCATCACCGCCGCGGATTGCCGGCAGCGGTGATATCGGCGGATGATCGCCGCGCAGGGATACGATCAGGCGAAATCGCCCGGCGCCGATCTCTCATGTGGCGAAGGTTATGGGTCGATATCGCAGTTGCACCGGCAGCTTGGCGGCGATCTCGTCGTCCGTGAGATCGTCGAGCAGCTTCAGGAAGCTGCCCTCTTTGCCGCCATAGATGAGCACTGTTCTCTTGCCCCGTGCCTCCGCCGGCCAACGCGAACCGGCATAGCCTCGGTAATCGTCGGCCGTGATGCTCCAGATATGCTCGAGGCGCTCCTGACATGTCATCGCGCAGAGAGGCCGGCTTTCCCGCTCGACGATTGCGACACGCATGGCCTCGACCGAAGCCTTGTCGGAAAGGTCGCAATAGCCGTGGAAGTACCGGATCGCCCCGTCGATACGCAGTGCGAAGAATACTGACGTCACCGAGCCGGTCAAAAATTCCCGCATCGCAAACATGGAGCCGCGGATCCAGAGCGGCGGCAGGACCTCGAACATGTAATCGTGCGCGGCCTCAGCGATTTCAAACCATTCGCCCGCGTAAAGCGGCGTGCCGTCGCCATCGTGACGATCAGGGCGCTGGCCATGGCGGTCGAACATGCGAAACATCTGCTGGCGGCTTGCGACGCTTTGAAACACCTTGCGGACGGAAGAGGTCATCTGCGGCTCCTTGGGCTGAGCGGACGAAGCGCGGCAGGGCCCTCTCGACCCTGCCATCTTCTTCAGTCCTTCATGACCCCTTGCCTGTCGCCGGCATCCAGCCGCTCGGGTCCAGGGCCGGCTTCAGCCGGGCGAAGCCTCCCTTGACGCGGGCGGTGCGCATGCGGCAGGCCTCTCCCCCATTCCCTCCTCCTTCCATTTCGGTTTCTCGCTGCGCCGCTTCGCGCGGAGCTTCAGAATTTCGTTCCAATCCTCTTCGGGCGGGCGAAGCCGAACCCAGTCACATCCGACCTCGTCGGCAAGTTCGCGCAACCGCTCGGCAAACATGTCGCCTTGAGGATCGGCGTCGGTGGCAGCGACAAGCTGGACGCTTGGCTCTGACGCCAGCCTACTCAGGGCGGCAGCGGTGGCCGGCGACCAGCCGCCGCCTGTGCTGAGATAAAGCGTGCCGTCACGCACGCTCTCGATTGCCGCCAGGCTCATGGCGTCGATCGCAGCTTCCGTGACGGCGAGACGCACAGCTGCTTTCGCGCCGAGACGGAACAGGATCTTCGTCCCGCCGGTGGCAAAACCGCGATATTGCGGACCGCGCGCTTCCCAGCCGGTCACGATGCCTGCCTCGTTCGTATGGGCGGCCCACATGCTGCCTTGCGGACCTTCGCGCAGAAGATTGCGTTCGATCGCCTTGCGAACGAGAGCCGTCGGAAGGCAGCGCTCGTCACGCAGGTATCGCCAGGTCGATGAGCCCGGCCACGGGCAGCGGCGCGTTTGCCAGCGATCGGAAAGGGAGAGGTCGGATTGCCGGTCCGCAATGCCGCTTTGCCAATCAGGCTGGGTAATTTCGAAACCCACTAGCGCCGCGACCTTCTCGACGCAGGCCGGAAAGCCGACACGGCCAAGGTGCTCGACCAGCCCGAACACATCGCCTTTCGCGTCGCTGAGCGGATCGAACCATCCATGCCCCTCATGCGTCACGATGACAATCTCGCTGCGGCGGCGGTACTTCACCGCCCGCCGGGTGCTTTCCTTGGCGTCGATTGCAAACCCGGCCTGCTCCAGCACCGCGGCGCAACTTACCTCGTCGCGCAGCCTCTCTATTTCTCTTCTTTCCATTTTGCTTCCGATCGCGAGAGCGATCGCCTCCAATCCGATAGCCCTATCCGTCCGCCGCTTCAGCGGCCGCGAAGAGCAAGGGCCGCAAGGGCGCGGCTGGCAATTGGGCAATCGTGCAAGCTAGGCCGCGGCGAAGCCTCCCTTGCGGCCTGCCGCTCGCAAGCGGCACATCGCAAGGCCATGCCGCAGGCTCAATGCCAAGGCGTGTACTCATGGACGATCTCAAGATCGTCGTCGGCGTCGATTTCGTCGGACGGCAGGACGCCGTATTCGCCGTCGACCGTGAAGAGGGTGACCGGGACCATCAGGTCGCGGGAGAGCTGGAATGCGCGGGACTGGGCGAGCGAGAGGTCGTCCGACATGTGAGAGGCTCCGTCGGAGCGGGCCAATTCCCGCTCGATGGCTCCTCAGAAGGCCCGGGAACGGGCGCGATCACCGCGACGCGAAGCGGAAGCGGCCGCAGCTTGGCTAGCGGACCCCTTGCGGGTTGATCCTGGAAGATCCGGAACCGGGCCAGGACGCCATCACAAGAGAGCGGGATTGGGCCGCTTCGAAGAATGCCTGACGCCACGAACACACGGCCGAAGTCTCGCCACCTCAGCCGCACCATCGCGCAGTGCCGGTCGCAGTCCGGGTTTCACAAGAAATCGCCGGCAGAAGCTTCGACCGAGAGCCGAAGCGGACAGAACCGTGCTGCCAGCCTACTGCGAAGTTTCAGGCGCCGTTGCGTGAGAGAGGCCGGAAAGCCGTACTCGCTCTCCAACGTCTCGGTCTTCACGGCCAAGTCGAGCGCGCCATCTGGTCGACGGAAAACCTCGTAGGTAATGCGGTCGATGATCTCGTTTCCGGGACCGAAGACCAGGACGCGAGGTTTATGATCTATAATGTCGTCGATTTCGCAGAACATGCTCGAGGCGATGATGATCTCGTCGCCTTGTTGGCATGTTCGCGCCGCAGCTCCGTTGAGATGCAGCATCTGGAGCCGGCCTCGCCGTAAAGAACGTAGGTGCTGAACCTCGCTCCCGACATCTTGTTCCAGATGTCGGCATATTCCAGCGGCTTGAAGCCGACCGCGCGGCAGAACTCGGCATCGATCGTGATCGAGCCGTGATAGTTGAGCTTCGCATCGGTGACCCTGATGCCGTGGAGTTTGGCGCTGACATACTTTTCCAAGAGCTCTCCTGCTGTGCGGCGTCTTCGTCGGGCAAAAGCTAAACCGTTCGTCGATAGGTCCAGAGCTGCGCCGGGGGTATGTTTCGGACAATGAAGTTCATATATATTTTGATAGATCATTTCCAGGAAATGATACGCATATCTGCATCAAGGCGTGGTTAACACTTTCCTCACTTCACCGCCGGCTCGATGTCCAGGCGTGTAGTCATGGACGATCTCAAAGATCGTGGTCGGACGGCAGGGCATCGTAATCGCTATCGACGGTAAAGAGGGTGACGGGGACCATCAGGTCGCGGGAGAGCTGGAAAACGTGGGACTGGGTGAGGGAAAGGTCGTGCGACATGTGAGGGCTCCTTCGGAGCGGGCCAATTCCGGCTCGAAGGCCCTCAGAAGGCCCGGGTGACCGCGAGGAGAGGCCGATTCGAACATGCACTGAAACGGGGCGACACAAGCTATAATCCACGTCGTGAATAGGTGTGATCCAAAAAATCAATTTTTCTAAATAGTCGAGTGCGATTAGGAAAGCGCTGGATTTGATGAAATCGCGTGCGTCCGAACAGGACTGTACCGCCGAGTTCTCCATTGCGCTGGCTCGCGCCGGTCGTGGCGATCCACAGAGTGATGCAGCTCGCTCGCTCCAGCCTCACGAGACTTGCGTGAAGGCATTGTGACCGACATGGGAGGGAACGCAAGGGAATGTTCGGGATTGTGGGTGTCGGCTACCAGCCGGTGTCGGAGTGGCTGGCAGATGCATGGAAACCCGACGCCATGCAAGGAACACGGCCCAAAGACCGGTGCCATCGTCAGCACGCGCGAATCTACGGTCGCGTCGGTGTCCAACACTGTGTTCGCCGATTTAGCCGGACGGAAGCTGCGCTCGCGGTTGCTGCCGGAAGGGCACGTGGCGCCCGTTACGGATAAGGAAGAACCCCATCTTGCCGAGATGCCGCGCGTCAAGTGGAAGGCGCTTAACGGCATATGCCAAAGGATCGAGTCTCTTGGCGCACCCTGGCCGGGCGGATCATCTTGATCACGACCAAGAGGCGCCACCCTAACACTCGGCATGATGCATCCGATCGTTCTTCAGAATCTCAACCTGATCACTGCGCCGAGATCGTCGATCGCCTGGATCGATCGCTCGCGCAATCCGGCGATTTCGGTGACGACCCTATGCCCCCTCCTTTCCGTAGGGGATGAACGTTAGAGTTAGATGACTTGTAGCTGCTCAGCTTTTGGATATTCACATGCCGCAAACGAAGATATTTGGCTTCTCAGGGAACATAACACGTCCATCCACGACGCGCTCATTCGTCGAGCACATTGTGGGGCAACTGGCACTCAAGATGCGCGGGTTGGCGCAGTGCGTCGATGTCGATGACCTTGGACCTTCACTGTTGAAAGCCAAGCGGCTGGACGACCTCAATGCTCATGCGCGCGGGGTCGTGGACCAGATGCTGGAAGCAGACGCCTTGGTCGTAGGCTCACCCACCTACAAGGGTAGCTATACCGGGCTATTCAAACATTACTTTGATTTGCTCGACCCGACCTCTTTGAGGGGTAAGCCCATCATCATCGCCGCAACGGGCGGAGGTGAGCGTCATTCGCTTGTTGTCGAACATCAGTTGCGCCCTCTGTTCGGGTTCTTTGAAGCGCTTGCGATGCCGACCGCAATCTATGCCACTCGTAATGACTTCGGCAATGGGGAGGTGATTTCCGAGCCCATCCGCATGCGCGTCGGCAGGGCTGTGGAGGAGGCAGCCTGTGCGATAGGATAATCAGACGCAGCAATCGCCGCCGAAATGGACTTTATTGTCCCGGGAGTATTCGTCGTTCTTGACACTCAACGCCCACAGAGAGCTTTCGCAATTTGCTTGACGGATCCAATCCGCCCAATGGTCTCGAAGGTCCAGTTCCGCCGCGGTCGTACATGGTTTGGCAGGTGTTCCCAGTCGGGCCGCTATCCGGCAACTCGTTAGCGGCCAACGAGAATTTCCTGAACGACCGAACCGCCCGAAATATTCGTTAACGTATTCTAACAACTCAGTTTTTACCTTGGACGGTGTCTGACATTACGACAGTCCAATAAACCCCAATAGTAAGCGCGAATACCCATGAAGTGTGAGGGGATCTTCACTTGCGAAAGCCGTTTATACTACTCGCCGCCGTCGTTGTCTGTGCAGCACTCCAGTATCCCTCCGGCAAGAGCATGGCCGAAGAGGCGATTGCACCTGCTCTCACCATCTCTCTGACGACGCCGGTCCAACGGAACTGGCCGGAAACCGTCCCCGCGAGCGGCTGGCTGAAACCATGGCAGGAAGCGGTCATCGCCTCCGAAACCAGCGGCCTGCGCATCACTGATGTCCTGGTCGACGTCGGGTCCGTGGTCACGAGGGGGCAGACGCTCGTCCGGCTTTCCCAGGAAAGCGTGCTCGCCGATATTCGCAAGCAGGAGGCGGCTGTCGAGACCGCCAAGGCAACCTTGACGAAGGCCAAGGCGAATGCGAACCGCGCACGACAGCTCACGCCTTCAGGGGCTCTATCGAACGAGAAAATCACTGAATATCTGGCCGACGAGCAGACGGCGACGGCAAGCCTTGCTTCCGAAGAAGCCTCACTCGATAGCGAAAAGATCAAGCTCGCGCAGACAACCATCAACGCTGCGGACGACGGTCTCATAACCTCGCGCTCGGCTAATCTCGGCGCCGTCGTCTCCACCGGTACCGAATTGTTCCGCATGGTTCGTCAGCAACGTGTCGAATGGCAAGCCGAGATATCGGCGCGCTATTTACCGCGCATTTCCGAAGGCTTGAAGGTCGCGATCAACGAACCGGACGGGCATGCCATCGAAGGTAAGGTGAGGCTTGTCGGGCCGTCTGTCAGCACCAGTACAAGCCGAGCGATTGTTTATGTCGCACTTCCCGCTGATGTTCGTCCTCGCACAGGTCTTTACGTCACAGGCAACATCGAATTGCAGACCACACCTGCTTTGACCGTTCCCGAAACGGCGATCGTATTCCGAGACGGGATCAGCTATCTCTTCACAACAAGCGAGGACAGCCGGGTGCGCAGGGTGCGCGTGGAAACCGGCCGTCGCAACAATGGCGAGGTGGAAATCACCTCTGGCATAAACAGTTCGTCGAAGGTCGTAACGTCCGGCGGTGCCTTCTTGTCGGATAACGACCTCGTGAAGATTGCGGAGAAACAGTGATGAACTTCTCGGCATTCTCGATCCGCAACCCCACACCAGCAATATTGCTTTTTGTGATACTTGGATCTAGTGGGCTTTGGGCTTTCAAACAGCTGCCGGTCCAATATTTTCCGGACATGGATCTGCCGGCCATTAACATTACCGCCACGCTCGACGGGGCAGCACCGGCGCAGCTGGAAACAGAGGTTGCACATACCATCGAGGATGCTCTCACCTCCCTGAGCCGTCTGGACTATATTGCGACGACGATCACCGGTGGCACGGTTTCAATCAGGGTCTCCTTCAAGCTGGAGAAGGACAGCGAAACGGCCCTCAATGAGGTCCGCAATGCCGTCGATAGTATCAAGGCTGACCTGCCGGCCCAGATGGCGGCGCCCAGCGTTACGAAGGCCGCGGTCCAAAGCTCCGCGCTGGTCACTTATGCCGTCCGCTCGGACGATCTTGACGAGACCGAATTGTCCTGGTTCGTCGATAACGATCTGACCAGGGCACTGCTGTCGGTGTCGGGCGTCGGACAGGTCAATCGCATCGGCGGAGTGAATCGGGAGGTTCATGTCGACCTTGATCCAGCGTCGATGGCAGCGTTCGGGGTGACCGCTGCTACCGTCTCATCGCAATTGAAGGCCGTTCAAGCCGACACATCCGGTGGCCTTGGCGAGATCGGCGGTACGCGTCAGACATTGCACACGCTCGGCGCCGTAGCGTCGGTGGAGGCTTTGAAGGAGCTCAGCATTCCCCTCACTATCGGGCAGCAGGTCCGGCTCGCAGATGTCGCATCCGTCAAGGACAGTTTTGCGGAGCGCTCCTCTCTGGCCTATCTCGACGGCAAGCCGGTGATCGCTGTCGAAGTCAAGCGGTCGAACGGGTTTTCCGACAGCAGTGTTGCAGCTGACGTTGACGCGGCAATGCAAAAATTTGCAGCAGCGCATCCGAATGTGCAGATCCATCCCGTCTACAGCATGATTGGTGCAATTCTCGACAATTACCGTGGTTCGATGCACATGCTGTACGAAGGGGCGATCCTGGCGATCGTTGTCGTCTGGCTGTTCCTTCGGGATTGGCGCGCGACGATGCTGTCGGCAGTCGCGATACCCTTGTCGGTCATTCCGACCTTCCTCGTCATGTACCTAGCAGGCTTCAGCCTGAACGTCGTCACCTTGCTGGCGCTGTCACTGGTGGTCGGAATCCTGGTCGACGATGCAATCGTCGAGATCGAGAACATCGCCCGCCACCTGCAGATGGGCAAGCGGCCGGTCGACGCCGCTTTGGAAGCAGCCAACGAACTCGGGCTTGCCGTTATCGCCACTACGTTCACGCTGGTGGCGATCTTCCTGCCGACGGTTTTCATGAGCGGCATACCAGGCCTCCTGTTCCGTCAGTTCGGAGTCACGGCAGCAGTTGCCGTCCTTGCCTCGCTTGCGGTCGCTCGTCTGCTCACCCCGATGCTGGCAGCCTATATCATGAAGGCTTGTCCGTCTGAGCAAAAGGACGGCCGTGTTATGCGCGCCTATATGGCGATCGCGAAGGCTGCCCTTGAACACAGGAAGACAACGGTCGCAGTGACTGCCGTTGTAGTCGCACTTTCGCTTTCCACAGTTGGCCTCTTACGGACGGGATACTTGCCACCCGCTGACGACGCACGCACGCAGATCACGCTTACGCTGCAGCCGGGGGCCAGCGTCGAGCAAACCGATGCCGCAACCAGGAGGGCCGCAGGCATCGTCAGTAGAATCCCCGACGTGAGGCATGTCTTTGCAGCTGTGGGCTTGGCATCCCCTGACGGAGATCCAAAGGCAGCGATGAGCAGGGTCGGATCTGCGGCGATCGTCGTCACGCTGACGCCTATTGAAGAGCGCGACCGCAAGCAGTCGGAAATAGAAAAGGATATTCGCCAGGCGCTCTCCGTGTTGCCGGGTGTGCGGGTCGCCGTTGGCATCGGCAACGGCACGAAACTCGAGTTCACTCTGGCCGGTGATGATGCCAATGCGCTTGACAACGCAAGTAGGGCACTGGAGGAGCAATTGCGAACACTGCGTGGCATCGGAGCGGTGACATCGACTGCGGCATGGCAGGCGCCGGAGGTTCAGATCACGCCCGATTTCGCGCGCGCAGCAGCACTCGGTGTGACCTCCAGCGCCATCGCCGAGGCCGTGCGTGTGGCGACGAACGGAGATTATTCTTCCGATCTGGCGAAGCTCAACCTGCCACAGCGACAGATCCCGATCGTCGTCCGCTTCTCGCCCGAGACGCGCACCAATCTCGACGACATCAAGAACATGCGGGTGGCGGGAACGAGCGGCAGTGTCGATCTCGGATCGATCGCCGATATCCGCATCGGCGGCAGCCCGTCCAAGATCGACCGCCTCGATCGTAAGCGCAATGTCACCGTTTCCGTCGAACTCAATGGCCGCGTTCTCGGCGACGTCAACCGCGAGGCACGGGCGCTGCCGGCGCTCCGGCATTTGCCGCCCGGCGTCACACTTGTTGAGCACGGTGAACTTCGACGCAGTTCTGAACTGTTCCAGAGTTTTGCTCTTGCCATGGCAATCGGCGTGTTCTGCATCTATGCTGTGCTCGTCCTGCTCTTCCAGGATTTCCTGCAGCCGCTCACGCTTCTGATGTCCCTGCCACTTTCCCTTGGCGGCGCGCTGCTGCCGCTTGTGGTAACTGGCACCAGCTTCTCTATGCCGGCCGTTATCGGCCTTCTCATACTCATGGGCGTAGTGACGAAGAACTCTATCCTCCTCATCGAGTATGCAATCATGTCAGCTCGCCAGGGCGTGTCCCGGTTTGATGCACTCATCGATGCCTGCCATAAGAGGGCGCGGCCGATCGTCATGACCACTATTGCCATGGCCTCTGGCATGCTGCCGGTCGCTCTCAGCCTCACGGGCGGCGATACGAGTTTCCGGCAGCCGATGGCGATCGTGGTGATCGGCGGCGTGATGATATCGACGCTCATCAGCCTCATCGTCATCCCGGTCATCTTCACTTTCGTCGAGGACCTGCGCAATCTGCTCGAATGGTTCAGCCGCCGAGCGCTTTGGCGCCACGCGACCTGCAGTCAGGAGATGAAGTTCAGCAATTTGCAGGGCGATCTCGCCGGCGACATGACGAAATCGCCAGATATGACCGCATCTCAGCGTAACATCATCAAAGCTACACCATGAGTCGTGCGCCGAGTGATGACACTTCTCGGATCTGCCCACATCCCGAAATCCGATGGACGCCAACTCCATGAATGGCAGCGCGACCCTATCGAGAGCCGAATATGACCTTTCCCGCGAACGCGCGGCAAGATAGTCCTCGAGAAAGGACCCGTCGGCTCTTTTCTTAGTGACTGGCACGGTTGTTGCGTCGTCTCACGAAAGACAGCCGTTAAGGGGAGGTCACGATGATTGACGTATGCTCGATGGGGATGGTGCTGTGCGGTGGGTACCTTCTTGCAGCATCCGCAGGCGGACTCGGCAGCGCTGAGAATGCCTTATCTGACTCGCCATTGTCGACGGCTGATGTATCCAATTTCGAGACTTTCATAGTTCGCAGCCCACCGACATCACTCAGGCTGGATCCGTTTTATGCCAAATATGCTGACGCAGCGGGCATACCTATTATCTCGTCAAACAAGGTTCCAGACACGGCACTATTGATCTCACGTGACATTGTCCTCTACATGTTTTCAGAACGCCGTGATGTCCGCGATGCTTTAATCCAGGCTGGAGCGCGGATGGGCGTCATGGCAATTGACGAGACGACGACTGATATTCCCGAGCAGCGGGATTGGAAGAAGCCTCTTCCCGATGATCCACGGCTCACCCCGGATGAGCGGCGGAATTACGCCACACGATCGGCAAGATGACTGCCCGAGACTACTGGGCCCAAAGGGCGCGCGGCATGGGCGGGCTCTACACGACGGGAGCTGTGGCGAATTTGATGGGCGTGCCGGGCACGTGGTATTACGGTGGGAACATTCTTGTTCACGAATTCGCACATAACATTTTTAACGCGTTGCGCACGGTGGATCCTGATCTCGTTGCACGAGTTGAACATGCCTATTCGCACGACTATAAGGAAGGCCTCTGGGCGTGTTCGTGTATGGAGAACAACGTCGATGAGTATTGGGCCGAGGGCACGCGGTTTTGGTTCAATACGAACTTGGCTTACAGCCATGGTGATCTCACCGTTGCCACATCAGACGAATTCGAGGCTCACGATCCAAGGCTTTACAATATCATGGCGGAAGTCTACCGCCATGATCACCGCATTCTGGCGGATGTCTTTTACCGGCATTCGGTGAAGTCCCGGTGATGTCGATAGGATTCCGTATTGGCTGTCGGCCTCATGCTGCAATCCCACTGGAGACCCGAACTATCGCTGATCGTCCGTGATTTGCCAAAGCAGCCATAAATTTGAGTTTCCGTTCAATTGAAGCGCCCATGTTGGTCCCACGGGTACATACCAAGTACTTCGCGACCTTGATTGCCTCCTTGTGCACATCGATACCAATGAAGGCGTAAACTTCTCTCCATGACGTCTGTCCTCCTGCCGGCGACACTCGGCCGCCGCGCAAAATGCGTCGACGGCGGGAAGGGCCATGTCACAGGCTTGAACATGCCAGGCCGAACCCGTCCTCGTTCAGCGTTGCTGGATGATCAGTGTTGTTAAGCCGGTAAACGTTTCGTGGGCCTATTCTGGCGCATCTTCGAGGAGGCCGTCATAGACTTCCATGAGCGCGTTGTTGATCGCCTGTCCAAGAGCATTGCCTGCTTCCCGGACTGCGTCTTCGGTTCCATCACGCGCGGCCTTGGCTAGATCAAAACCCTGTTTGCCGACAATTTGTTTGGCAACCTCGATCGCCCAGATACCAAAGTCATCCCGATTGTCGATTTTGATGCATTCTTCCATTGTTCGTCTCATCTGTCTATGCGGAGGCGCTTCCCGCCATGACCAAGATCGTTGGGAGGTCGCTGTCCACACCATGGCGCTTTATAGCTATGATTGATTTTTCTCATCTGCACAACAAGCCCCGCCCCAGAAGTTGGCGCAGGGTTAAGTCAGCGCAGCCTGCCGACGCGACGCATCCATCGTTGGGATGGCGTTCATCCAAACAATCGATTTTACCGATAAAGCGCCGTCATTCATTGAATGAACTACGCTTGATCGCCGCCAAATGCATTGGTGGCGGAAGCGGTTCGCGAATGGACAGGGTTTTGAGTTGCAAACAGTACAAATTCAGACATTAGCGTCAGAAATGTTATTCTTGGAACGAGGGCCACATCGGAGGCAGATGGCTTTCGGATCCCCTGACCCCGTGAATTTCAGATGATTGGAAAAGTCCAACTGAGAAGCGCCCCCCAGGCCGAACTATCGGTCGTTCAATCGACCAAAATCACGTAAGGCCTCCCAGAATGCCGCGAGAATTTCGAAATGACATCCAAGCATTGCGTGGCTTGGCTGTTTTACTTGTCGTCGTCTATCACGCACGTATTGGGCCGCTTACAGCTGGCTATGTAGGCGTCGACATCTTTTTCGTAATTTCCGGCTTTCTCATCACCAAGCTGGTCAGCACACAGCTTGAGAAATCACAGTTCAGCTTTTCGGAATTCTATTACCGACGTGCAAAGCGTCTATTGCCGGCGGCCTATGTCGTCATTGCGCTTACGACGATCGCAGCGCCATTTCTGCTGTCGGACGTGGGGCTGAAGCAGTTCAACAATCAAGTCATCGGGGCGCTCACATTTTCCACCAACATCGTTGCTTGGTTCAAAGTGGACTATTTCGGCCCTGCCGCGGAAACGATGCCTCTCCTGCATTTTTGGTCGCTCTCCGTCGAAGAACAGTACTACCTGCTGCTACCTCTCTTCTTGGCTTTAGCGCCCAGGAGATGGTGGCTCGGCGGTATCACGACGGTCCTTGTCGCTAGCCTAGCTCTATGTTTTTATCTGGCCCCCCAGAACCCATCCGCTGTGTACTATCTTCTTCCGACCCGATCCTGGGAACTGGCCATAGGTTCACTTGGCGCATTGCTTCCCACCACGCCCTTGACGTCTGCCGCACTTTCGAAGTTGCGTCTCCCCGCTCTCGCGCTTCTCCTCCTTGCCCCTATGGGCTTCATACATCCCGTCGCGAATGCCACTTTGGTTTCTGTTGCAACGCTGGGACTCCTGCTTGCGCCCACCCGCGACAATGTGGTCGTGCGAGGGATGGCGAGGATCGGTGACATCTCTTACTCCCTTTATTTGATCCACTGGCCCGTGCTTGTCTATGTGAGAGCTGTGTGGCTAGCGGAGCCTCCCGCAGTCGCAATTTATTCGGCAGTTGCCTTCTCATTTGCAGCAAGTTGGGCCCTTTACCGTTTCGTCGAGGAGCTTTTCCGGCGAGGACACCTCACCTCTCGCGCAAAGCTGACCTCAGGACTTGTTGCCGCATCAATTTTTCTCGGCTTGTCGCCCTGGATCGCCAGCGCCGCAATCGAGAGTAAGGGTGATTTTGCCGGGGTCCGACGGATCAACTACGGGCTGGGACGAGCATGTGACTTCATGGCGGGATCTCCTCCTCAAGACATCCCCAAGAACTGCCAGACAACGGGCAAGCCTCAATTTCTGATCTGGGGCGACTCGTTTGCCATGGCATTGGTTCCGGGCTTGGCCAAGACAGTCGGAGAAGGCGGACTTGCGCAGCTCACGATGAGCGGATGCCTCCCCGCCATTGGCGTCTCTGGGATCTCGAAAGCACCAGCGTCGCCCTTTTCCCATGCCTTCGGCGAGCAATGTATCCGCTTCAATGATAGCGTTTTAGCCATCTTAAAAAATCGGCCCGAGATAACCACCGTCGCCATTTCAAGCCCTTTCGATGTGCCTCCATCAAGCGCGTTCATGCTGCTTAAGAGGAGTGGTAATAACCTCATGGAGGAGGAGCTCTCGCTGGATGTCGCCGTTGAAGGAATCAAGGCTCTTGTCGAAGCTGTTCGCGTTTTGGGCAAGCGAGTGGTTGTGGTTGCTCCTCCACCAGTAGGAAATTACGACATCGGTAATTGCCTGGAGCGAAAGGCGAGAGGAGCTATTATTCTGGGGCGCTACAGCGACTGCAAGATATCTGTCAGCGAATACCGCCGGAGCCGCTCGCAGACGCTCGAGCTGTTAAACGAAGTGGCAGCAAGGGCCGATGTAGAGGTTGTTTCCTACCACGACTTTCTTTGCGATAGCACAACATGCAAAACCGAAATCGACGGCAAATTTCTCTACCGAGATAGCGGTCACCTCTCCTATGAAGGATCTGAAGTTATCGCGCGCCAGACAGATCTTGCTGCCAGGCTGATTAGGGCTGCTCGATAAATCTGGCACGGTTACCTCAGCCATAGGACGACATCCCACGGGTATAAGATAGCTTGGGTGGTCGGAAGACTGCCCAAGCTTAAGGGGCGGCGGCAAGATCGCTCACTTCAAATGATCGCCTTCAATTTTGCGAATGGCCTCCTGGACAGAGCCGACGCGAAGCAGCACCAATGCATCCTTCAGGCAACGTTCGATTTCATGCTCGTCCAAGCCTTCGATCTTGGAAATCTCAGCAAGCGTTCTGCCTTTAGCGAGCCATCGCAGGGATACGATCTGCAACGGGCAGAGGATCCATGTGCTTATCGGACCTATCCTCTCGTTCCGAATGGGCACTTGAGGTCGATGCGATTGCTCATTTCTGCAATATGTCTCGAACTGGCGAGGACTTGCGCGCAGCTGTGTGGCGTTCCAAAAAATTGTCGTGCGCGGCAAGTTGGATACTGCGCTCAACTCCTTGAGCGCATCGTCGAATCGTTTGTCCGCTGCCGTGAGGCGGTGATGAAGGCGATGAAAATCTGTCCAGGTGGGTGTCCGGAAGGTCTCGAGCCACCTTGACGGTTGTTGAACGTCGCGGGTGAGCGTCCATTGGCGTGCACCGACTCGGCTTTGAGCATGCCGCCGTCTGCACATGATCTCAAGAAAGAGAGCGGCATTCTCTTCGGAAATCGCATATTCCGTCGTCACCAGAATTGGGCCGCTTCTCGGCTTCAGATCGAGTGCCGGCACCGGCGGATCGAAAGCAACGGAGGCATCGAGTTCCGACTGCGATCGATTGCTGATCGGCAACTTGAGGCCCATAGCGGCGACGACCAGCGAAGCGGCAGCAGAGCATGCCAGTGACACGGACAGAGAATGGTTTTCCGCGATGGCTCCCCACAGCCAGCTGCCGGCAGCGATGCCGCCATAGGTGAAGGCGCTATAGATGGAGATGGTACGACCGACGACCCAGCGCGGGCTTGCCAATTGTACGTTGACGCCGAAGCCCGACCACCCGGTCACCCAGCCTGCGCCACCGAGGGCGAGGCAGACGGTAGAGATGACGAGTGAAGACATCAGCGCAAGAGCAATGGCACACGCCGCGCATGCAAGGCAGGCCAGCACGATCAACCGTTCCTGGGTGCAGGTGCGTCTGAGCGAGGGATTTGCCAATCCTGCTATGATTGCACCCGCGCCGAAGCCACCCATGAGGATACCATAGTCAATCGAACCGCCCTTCAAAAGTTCACGGGCAACCAAGGGCAAGAGTGCCAATATGGAGGTACCGGCCAGCCCGAACAGCGTCCCGCGAACAATCGTTGCCTTGATTTCGGAGGATATTGCTGTGAAACGCAGACCGTCATAGATCGCCGTCATGAGCGCTTCCCGGGAAAGAGGCGACATCTGACCCTTCCATTTGTTTCGCCACAGAGCTGTGAGGGGAGCGACGAAGCCAAAGGTGGTGATCGCGAAGGTTACGAGCGGTCCAAAGACCGCAACGATGATGCCGCCGAGAGCCGGGCCAACGCTACGGACCGTGTTGAACCCGACGTCGAGAAGGGTGACGGCCGCCGGCAAATCGTGATGTTCCAGCATGTCTCCGAGGGAGGCACGCCAGGCCGGATCGCTGAGCGCGATGCCGCAGCCGTCGAGGAAGCTGAGCGCAAGGATCATCCATGGGTCAGTGATGCCGAAAGCCATGAGGATCGTCAGTGTCGCCGACGCCGCTGTCATCAAAATTTGTCCGACGATCATCACCATACGTCGGCTGTAATTGTCGGCAATCACTCCAACCAAGATCGCCAAAACAAAGGTGGGCAGGGTGGACGAGGCCTGAACGAGAGCAACCATCACATCCGACGTGGAAACGGTGGCCATAAGCCAGCTGAGCGCCACTCTTTGCAGCAGCCAGCCAACGCACGAAAGCTGCGACGCGAAGAAAATGGAACGGAATGTCGAACTCTTCAGTGGTGCCAATAACACTATGGATGCTGTCTCTTCATTTGAAGGCATGTCAGTCAGTCTCTTCCGGGCGGGTCACTTCGGCCGCTTTTGACGGACGCGGTTCGACGAGGATGGATGGCAGTGGTTTTTGGTTTTATCTGTCGCCTGCCCAGCCGAACTTATAAGCAGCAGGTAGCTGCTCCCGCTTTGGCGGGCTGTGGCAAGACCACAATCGAAAACGGAGGAAAAAGCGGCTGTCGTCGAGCAGGGGTCGACGACAGCCGAGCGAACCTGGATGGCAGGGGATGATGCCACTCCCAGGCCAGGAGCTGTGTTGGACTTGCGGCCATTCTCGGCGGTCCGAATGCTCGTGAGGTTTTGTTCCTCGCCAGCGCCACAACGGGACCGTTGCAGCTGTTCGACAGATCGCCCCATCGCAAAACTCACTTCACGGACGCGAAACGCGCGCGACCGCTTGGCTGCGGGTCCGTCGCGCATCCGTTGTTCGTTCAATCGAAAGATCAGTTTCGGGAGGCTTGTCACTCATATGCAAAGCGGCGAGAAGCTGGACGACCTCCTGATCGAATGGAGAGAGACGATGATGCAGACGCAGGAAGTCCATCCAGGTCGGCGTGCGGAACGTTTCCGTCCAACGGGACGGCTTTCGAAGGTTTCGCTGGAGCGTCCAGTCGCGCGCGCCTGCGCGAGTTAGGGCGTATCGGCGGGTGCGCATGTGATGGAGGAAGACGTTCAGGTCGTTTTCGTCTATGGAATATTCTGTCCTGGCTGCAATCGGACCGCTTCGGGGCATCAGATCGAGCGCCACCGCTGGAGCCGGATAGACGGAGCCATGTTGGTCCCCCTCCGCCGCAAGATCGACCGTCAAGACGAATCCTGACGCCGCAACAAGAAGCAGGACGGCCGCCGCCAGTTCGAGAGAAGAGGTGAGCGAATAGGTCTGGGCGACCGTGCCCCAGATCCAGCTGCCGGCTGCCATGCCTCCGGAGAGAAACGCATAATAGATGGAGAGCGTCCGACCGACGACCCAGCGCGGACTGGCCAATTGGACCCAAACGTCGAACCCGGTCCAGGTTACAACCCAGCCGGCGCCGCCAAGAGCAAGCGCAAGTACCGCCACCGGTAAAGAGGAGGTCAGAGCAAGTGAGATGCAACAACCTGCACCTGCGACCGAAGCAATTGCCATCAACCATTCCTGAGGTATCAATTTCCTCAAGAGCCGGTTGTTCAATCCGGCTATGCAGGCGCCCGTTCCAAAACCGGCGAAAAGAACGCCATAGGTGATCGGCCCGCCGGCCAACCGGTCGCGTGCGACGAGCGGCAGAAGTGCGAGGATGGCAATGGCAGCAAAGCCGAAGAGCGTTGCACGGATGATTGCGGCACGGATATCGGAGGAAAGCGCCGTGAACCGGATGCCGTCATGGACTGCTGTCGAGATTTGCTCCGCAGGCAGAGGGGACGAGCACACGTGCCACTTGTTGCGCAACACCGCGCCGAGAGGCGCCAGATTGCTGCATGCGGAGAAGAGGAATGCGGCCAAAGGTCCAAGGAAGGCGACAATTGCCCCGCCCAAAGCCGGGCCAACGCTGCGCGTCACGTTGTATCCAACTGACATAAGTGTCACCGCGGCCGGAATATCCCGCTTGTCGAGGATATCGCCCACGGAGGCGTGCCAGGCGGGATCATTCAGAGCGAATCCGCAACCTGCCACAAATCCGAGCGCGAGAATGAGCCAAGGACTGATGAAACCAAAGGCGGCGGAGACTGTCAGTGCGACGGACGCCAGTGCGATCAATGACAGCCCAGTGATCATCACTGATCGGCGGCTATAGGTATCGGCGATGGCTCCGGCGATAATAGAGAGTATGAACGCGGGAAGCGTTGTCGACGCCTGGACGAGCGCGACCATCAAATCGGAAGCGGTGATCGTCGCCATCAGCCAACTGATCGCGACCGTTTGCACAAGCCACCCAAGATTTGCGGCTTGCGTCGAACTCCAGATCGAACGGAACGCGGCGTTGCGCAGTGGATCAAGAGTGGTTGATCCGGTTATGGAAATGTCTTCGACCTGCATCTAAAGTGACTCTGAGCTTCCCATCATCCCGCTGACGAAGCAGATTATCCGCAACCGAGATGCGAATTCCGGCATTATCGATGCCCGTGGCGCAGGAACGCTGCATAAATGAGGCTGGTGTCAGGAAATCGGTCCTTCTAACGGTTGTTGGCGTTAGCTCTAGTCTCCGCTGCAACGTCAAGCAGCAGTTCGACTCGCGAAGGCTGCATGGTGGGTAACGGGCCTCCTAGATCGCAGACCTTCCTAGTAGGTATCAGTGACATTTTCGGCAGTGACAGCAATGGCTCCGATCGCCGGTCATCAGCCTATGCGTCACCGCATCCGAACTGATCGCTGAGGATTGTGCCTGGCGCATCGATGTGTGGCTCCCATCGATGCCATCGCGAACCTCGACTATCACCACTTTTCCGCTCGTATCGGCAGAATAGTGCTCTATCTCTGGCCGACTTAAGCTGTGATGAAAACCAAGTTTGGCAGCCGTAGGCTGCTTTGAGTAAAACGGATTTTAAGATCATTCCGCCAATGTGAACATCTCATGTATCAAACGACCGTCGTGGAGGGAGGCCGCGAGCCCATTGGCTTCGAGGACCCATCCTTAAGCCGGACTTGTCTCCTCGGCCCGCGCGGTGTCAGTTGGCCCCCTGCGACGTGTTCGCAGGGGGCCAACTTTCATTATCTCAGGTCTTAGGCATAACTGATGAGCTTCCAGTTAACAGCCTCGCCGCTATAGGGAGGCATACGATTGCCCTTCGCAATAGGAGCCGTGGTTGACGGCGATCCGACGACCTTCCAGACTCCGCTCTCTGGGCAAATTTCCGCCGTTTTGGCCATGGTTCCAAGGGGCTTCTTCATTGCATTTCACTCCCGCGACTGGTTGATCAAAATGCCTTTAGGAGTGGAATCCAATGCTGGTGGACTTGGTAAAACTCCGGGGGCGATCAGGTCTGACGGCGTCGCGAGCCAACCAGACCAAGCCGGAGGCGAGGCCGTTTGGCGCGGCCTCGCCTTTTTCTGTCTGAGAAAAATCCCGGGCAGCCTCTAAGGCTCAACCGATTGAGCCCGCCACGCATCGTCGCTGCGAAGTCGTTCGTCGACGAGCTCTGCTTATCCCCGATTGATGCAGAGACCCCAGATGGGCTTATCCTCAGTCGTATGCGCTAGGTAGCGGCAATCGTCGGCGACGTTGACGCGGTAGAGGCCTGCAGAAGAACTGCTGATTGCCATGCGCGACCTTGATGCAGATGTCCTTCCCCGTCCCGACGATCGTCGCCCGCTGAGTTTGCGGTGGTAAGGTCTTTGAGCTGCATCATTGGCCCTATTCCTTTTGATATCGGTGGTCACTACTTATCCTTCATTGATATGCCCGCGTGGTGGAGGGTTTCGTCAGAGCCCCTCAACATTTGGAGCGAAAATACTGCCGCGTCTGACTTCATTTGCAGCGTTTGATAGACCAGGTTTGCAGGCTTGCGGCGATTTTCGCCATCGTATGAAGAACTACTGCAAGCGGGCGTCACAGCCTCGTCGGACGACGATCCTTTGGCTCGCGGCGGACCAGATTGGCAGAAGCTGCGAAATTGAAAATGGCGGCGACGCCAAAAAGCGTCCCTGATCATGGCGACCTGATCTTTAAGGAGAGCGCAGTCAGTGGTGAATAGCCGCACCATTCGTTCGGGAGGCAGCGGATACAAACGAATGTCCACATCGCGCCAAGAAGCGCCAGGTGCTGAATGCAGCAGAACCGCGCTCGACACAGGGTCGTATTGGATGCAGAAAATCGTGCTTGTCGAGTATCGCTGACTGAAGCGTGCTTGGCAGCATCATTCAGCGCAACGCGCAGCGCGCGGCAAAGAATAGCCATAGGCAGACAAAGCAGCCAGCAGCGATTGTCAGCGCTATAGAAGCGAGCGACCTCATGTTGTTGAAGGTAAAGCGATCAGCCGCTCACACGCGGTCGGATAAGTCCGGATTGTGGAGCAAATGCCGATGGCACTTGCTCCATAATGTCACTGATTTGCCGGGAAGCGGCCTTTGGACGATCGATCCTGGAAACTTGGACCACCTCAAAACTGCGCATGTCGTCGGTCGAGGCATTCTGGGCTTCACAATGGGCGGTTCAAACCACCATCGCTGCGGCGGCATCCCGATGCGGTGAGAATTTTTTCAGTCGTCCATTTCAAACGTGCGGTATTCACCGCTTTCGTTATCGTAAACCTCGACCTCGACCGAGCTTCCCGAACGCCGGATACTTTCGACATCGACGTCACGGTATTCGCCGGCTTCATAATCGTAGAAGTCGACGGTCTGCCCCGATCTGACGAGGTTGCCCTTTCCAATCTCGACCGCACCGCCAGAATTGCTATCTACACCATCCCATCCGAAGGTCATCGCCGGAGGCGATAACGTCAGGACGGCGGCCACCAACAACGTTCTCAATGGCAATGGTAATCTCCCGTCTTGTGGTTTGTGTGGCAGCCGTTTGAATCCGTTCCGCCACTGTGAGCGGAGGCTGCCGAGACAGACAAGGAGAGCGTGGACCATGCGACGAAGATTGCGATTGCGATTTTCATTTCTAACCCCCACGGCAACAGGTGGGCCGAGTTAGCTCGCCGCGTCCTCGCGGAGTTGCCCAGAGAATTGATGCCCCACCCGCGAAGCATGTAATTCATTTCACACCAATGAGTCGAGCACATTGATGCGAGAAATTGCACTTTTGATTGTATGGTAAATTCCGTCTAGTCATTTGATCCGACCTCATCAACAGCCTGCGACAAGTAGGCTTGCACGGTCCACCACTGCACAATATCGCGCATACGCTCCGCGATGCGGCGCATGTCATGATCGGAGACTGGCACCTTCGAGCAGCGCGATGACTGGCATCGCGTCGCGTATATCTGATCGCGCTAGGCTGGGTAGTCGAGAAATGTCTCTGCATAACCAGAAGGACTGCCTGGGTCCGAAATGGCCCGCTTCTTGCGAGCCCTTGGTGACAAAACCCGACCTCAACCAGGGGATGGAATTGCTGGAGGAGCATCATGGCAACAGCTAAAACCTTTTATGAAATTATACGACACCAGGGGATTACGCGGCGTAGTTTTACCAAGTTCTGCAGCCTGACGGCGGGGAGCCTCGGCTTCGGCCCCGGTGGAGCGATCGCCATGGCAGAGGCGCTCGAGACCAAGGAGCGCGTGCCCGTCATCTGGATGCACGGGCTCGAATGCACGTGCTGTTCGGAAAGCTTCATCCGCTCGGCCCATCCGCTTGTGAAGGATGTCGTGTTGTCGATGATCTCGCTCGACTATGATGACACGATCATGGCTGCTGCCGGCCATCAGGCCGAAGCGATCCTGCAGGAGACCAAGGAGAAATACAGGGGTAAGTACATTCTGGCCGTCGAGGGAAATCCCCCGCTCAACGAAGACGGCATGTTCTGCATCGACGGCGGCAGACCCTTCGTCGAAAAGCTGAGATGGATGGCCGAGGACGCGATGGCGATCATCGCCTGGGGCACCTGTGCCTCCTGGGGATGCGTGCAGGCGGCCAACCCGAACCCGACCCAGGCGACGCCGATCGACAAAGTCATCCTCGACAAGCCGATCATAAAGGTCCCTGGCTGTCCACCGATCGCCGAGGTGATGACGGGCATCGTGACCTTCATCACAACTTTTGGCAAGCTGCCCGAGCTCGACCGGCAGCGCCGGCCGAAGATGTTCTATTCGCAACGCATCCACGACAAGTGCTATCGTCGCTCGCATTTCGACGCCGGCCAGTTCGTCGAGGAATGGGACGACGAGGGCGCCCGCAAGGGCTACTGTCTCTACAAGATGGGCTGCAAGGGCCCGACGACCTTCAATGCCTGCTCCAGCATGCGCTGGAACGAGGGCGTCTCCTTCCCAATCCAGTCGGGCCATGGCTGCATCGGCTGCTCTGAAGAGGGCTTTTGGGACAATGGCAGCTTCCACGACCGGTTGACGGACATTCGCCAGTTCGGCATCGAGGCCAACGCTGACAAGGTCGGGATGACTGCAGTTGGGATCGTCGGCGGCGCGGTTGCTGCGCATGCCGCAATAACCGCTGTCAAGCGGGTAACCAGCAAGCGCGAAAAATCCGACGCATAGAACCTGGGCAGGAACTCTATCATGACGATACAAACTCCGAAGGGCCTCCCGCTCGCCAATTCCGGCAAACGCATCATCATCGATCCGGTTACCCGCATCGAAGGTCACATGCGGGTCGAGGTCAATGTCGACGAGAACAATGTGATCCGAAACGCCGTTTCTACCGGCACAATGTGGCGCGGCATCGAGGTCATCCTGAAGAACCGTGACCCACGCGACGCATGGGCCTTTACCGAGCGCATCTGCGGCGTTTGCACCGGCACTCATGCGCTGACATCAGTGCGCGCGGTGGAGAATGCGCTCGGCATAACTATCCCGGACAATGCCAATTCGATCCGCAACCTTATGCAACTTGCACTCCAGGTGCATGACCATATCGTACATTTCTACCATCTCCATGCGCTCGATTGGGTGGACGTGGTTTCGGCGCTCTCAGCTGATCCGAGGGCGACCTCGACGCTGGCGCAATCGATATCCGACTGGCCACTCTCGTCGCTGGGCTATTTCAAAGACATCCAGGCCCGGCTTAAGAAATTCCTGGAGTCCGGCCAACTCGGACCGTTCAAGAACGGCTATTGGGGCAATGCTTCCTACAAGCTGCCGCCGGAAGCCAATCTCATGACCGTGGCGCACTATCTTGAGGCTCTCGACTTCCAGAAAGACATCGTCAAGATCCATACGATCTTCGGCGGCAAGAATCCCCACCCTAACTGGCTGGTTGGCGGCGTGCCCTGCCCAATCAATATCGACGGTACCGGCGCTGTCGGGGCGATCAACATGGAACGGCTGAACATGGTCACCTCGATCATCGACCAGATCATCGAGTTCAACGACAAGGTCTATGTTCCAGACATCATGGCCATCGGCTCGTTTTACAAGAACTGGCTTTACGGCGGCGGAATTTCGGCCAAGAACGTGCTGGCCTATGGCGACATTCCGGAACACGCCAATGACTATTCGGAGGCGAACCTCAAGCTGCCGCGCGGCGCGATCATCAATGGCAATCTCGCCGAAGTGCTGCCAGTCGATCACACCGATCCCGAGCAGATACAGGAATTCGTCACCCATTCCTGGTACAAATATCCCGACGAGACGAAGGGCCTCCATCCCTGGGATGGCATCACCGAACCACACTTCGAGTTGGGCCCTAACGCAAAGGGCACCAAGACAAATATCCTGCAGCTCGACGAAGGCGCAAAATATTCGTGGATCAAGGCGCCACGCTGGCGCGGCAACGCAATGGAGGTCGGACCTCTGGCTCGCTGGGTGGTAGGCTTTGCCCAAAACAGGGCGGAGTTCAAGGATCCAGTCGAAAAAGTGCTCAAGGATCTCGGTCTGCCACTCTCGGCGTTGTTCTCTACGCTTGGCCGCACGGCGGCGCGTGCACTCGATTCGAGCTGGGCTGGCCACCAGATGCGTTATTTCCAGAAAAAGCTGATCGCCAACATCAAAGCCGGCGACTCCTCCGCCGCCAATGTCGACAAATGGAAGCCGGAGACGTGGCCGCAGGAGGTCAAGGGGGTCGGCTTCACTGAAGCACCGCGCGGCGCTCTCGCGCACTGGATCAAGATCAAGGACGGCAAGATCGACAACTATCAGTGCGTGGTTCCAACGACCTGGAACGGCAGCCCGCGCGATCCGGCCGGCAATTTGGGCGCCTTCGAGGCTTCGCTCATTGGTACGCCGATGTCCAATCCGGCCCAACCTCTGGAAATCCTTAGAACCCTCCATTCCTTCGATCCGTGCCTGGCCTGCTCGACGCATGTCATGAGCGCGGAGGGGCAGGAAATGGCCAAGGTTCAGGTCAGGTGAACGGTGCGGTCATGACGGCTCATGTAACTCTTGCCGCCGGCGACGCGCATGGCAAAAAGGTCCTCGAACGCCAGAGGGTCTACGTCTACGAGGCGCCTGTGCGCATTTGGCACTGGGTCAGTGCGTTCTCGATCCTGTCGCTCGCGCTGACCGGCTACTTCATAGGCTCGCCGTTGCCCTCGGTGTCTGGCGAAGTAAGCGCCTATGGCCTGATGAGCTCTGTGCGCTTTATCCACTTCGCATCGGGGCAGCTCCTCGCCGTGTTCCTGATCCTCAGGATCTACTGGGCCTTCGTCGGCAATGTCCAAGCCCGGCAGATCTTCCACGTGCCTGTCTGGAGCGGCCACTTCTGGAAAGAGTGGCTGCACGAGGTTTGCTGGTACACTTTCCTGGCGCCGCAGCCCAAGAAGCATATGGGACACAATCCGCTGGCGCAGTTCACCATGTTCTTCATGTTCACCCTGCCGCTCTTCTTCACGATGATCACGGGCTTTGCACTCTATAGCGAGAGTGCGGGCCCCGACAGTTGGGGGTATCAGCTGTTCGGCTGGGTGTTCTCGATCCGGCCGAACAGCCAGGACGTCCACACCTACCACCACCTTGGCATGTGGGTGATCCTGGTCTTCGTCATGGTCCACATCTACGTGGCGGTGCGCGAGGACATTTTGAGCCGGCAGAGCATCATCTCCTCGATGGTTTCGGGGGAGCGGCTGTTTGAGGAGACCGAGGACTGAATGGACATCCCATCTGTACCTGCATCGCCGGCGCGCATTCTGGTGCTGGGCATAGGCAACATCCTCTGGGCCGACGAAGGCTTCGGCGTGCGCGCGGTCGAGGCTTTTCACAAAGCCTATGAGGTGCCAGACAATGTCACCATCCTCGATGGCGGCACCCAAGGCCTTTACCTCGTGCAATTCGTCAACGAGCATGAGCGGCTCATCGTCTTTGACGCGATCGATTACGCCCTGAAGCCGGGCACGATGAAGGTGTTGGAAGACGACGAAGTGCCGAAATTCATCGGTAGCAAGAAGATGAGCCTCCATCAGACCGGCTTCCAGGAGGTGCTGAGCGCAGCCGATCTCATGGGACACTACCCGAAGCGGCTGATCCTGATCGGCTGCCAGCCTCTCGACCTTGAGGACTGGGGCGGTCCACTCACCGCGCCGGTCAAGGCCGCAATACCGGCAGCCGTCAAGACGGCGGTGGAGATCTTGAAGCGCTGGGGCGTCGCAGTTTCGGCTCGCCCCGAGGGCTCGGTGGTTCCGCCACTCCTCGAAAACGATATCGACCTGGAAAACTACGAACGCCGCCCCGAAGTAGCTGCGCCGACCTCCTGAGAGGAATGCCCATGAAATGCGACAGGACCGCGATAACCGCTCCCATTTCAGTGAAATCCGGATGAAGGGGCGATCACCATGTGCATCGGCATTCCCATGCGCGTCGTCGGCGGAAGCGAATTCATGGCGCAGTGCGAACGCCATGGCTTTATATCGCCGATCTCACTCATGCTGGTTGGCGCGCAGCCGCCAGGAACCCATGTCTTAACCCATCTCGGCTCTGCGGTTCGTGTGCTCGATGCCGAGGAGGCACGCACCATCGACGATGCACTTTCCGGCATCGCGGAGGCGGTAGAGGGCCGCGCTTTCGAGAGCCATTTCGCCGACTTGCTCTCCCGCGAGCCGGAACTGCCGTTGCATCTGCGTGACGGGTGAAAAATCACTTCCAAGCTGGAAGTTGGCTTGCCCATCTCGGTGTCGCGCATATTGCAGCAGAGGCCAAAAATTCCTTTCGAGATCAAAGGAATTAAAGCCTTCCGCAGATTTTGGCACGCGCTTTGCAGACCAACCCTTGAAATGTTCTGCATGCCAATTTGTGGAGGAGATAATGCAATCTGCCCTGGTCCATGCGCTTAGCGAGCAGGCGCACCTGCCTGTCGTCGACGAGACGAACATCGATGCCTTCCTGATCCCGGCGTCAGGTGAACCGGCCAACGCGGTGCTGTTTTTTACCGGCGATCCGAAGCAGCGGCCCCAGGCTGACGATGTCGCTGTCGTCCTCCCCCAACTTCTGCAGGCTTTCAGTGGCCGCCTGCGCGGCGCGGTGATCGGTCGCGCGGCCGGAGAGAAGCTCAAGTCTCGCTTCAACGTTGTCGCCATGCCAAGCCTTGTCGTAACCCGGCGAGAGCACCCCGTCGGCGTGCTCGGCAAGATCTGCGACTGGTCCGAATACATCGAGAAGATCAGCGTCTGGCTGTCGCCCGACGCACCAGTGATGGTCGCTCCAGGCGGACCAAAAGCCGGGATCGTCCGTCCAGGCAGGGAGATCAAGCGATGAAGGCCGGTTTGTGGGTGTCGCCGGAAGGCGAAGATGAGGCAATGACGATGATGCCAATCGGCGCCGCGCCGCCGCTTCGCGCCCGTGGGGTCGATTTCCTCGCCACCAGCAGCGCCGAGGAGACGATCCGACGATGTGCGCGGACGGCGATGCTCCTGCCGGAGATCGTCGATGCGCTCGAAACCCAGAAGTTCGATCAGCCCGGCCGGCTGTTCGACATCACCGATTTACCCGATGACGACAAGGAACTGATCACTCAAACCCTTGGCGAGGGCGAGGTCACTGGAATAGCGGCGCTTTCGAACGGCATCAGCGCCGAAATGAAAGAAGCTGTGATGGCGGGCGTGTGGCGCATCTGCCTCACCAATGACGACGGCAGGCTGATAGGCGACTATATCGAGGTGGCGAGCATTCCGGGCGCTTTGCGCGAGGCCTGTTCGGGAATGCCGACTTCGATCAGCCATAGGCCTGCGCCCGCCGGTGCCATGAACGTCATGCCCGTGCTGGCCGAGGTCGCCGATCGGGTTGCACACTATCGCGGCGGCGATCCGGCTCACGTCATTACCTTCTCGCTCCTTCCGATGAGCCCCGAGGACATGACCTTCCTGCAGGAGACGCTGGGGGCGGGGCCGGTGCGGCTGACCTCACGCGGTTACGGCACCTGCCGCATCGTGGCGACCGGCGCGCGCAATGTCTGGTCGGTGCAGTTCTACAACGCCATGGATACGATCATTCTCGACACGTTGGAGATCTGTGACATACCCTCGGGCGCCATTGCCGCCGAGGAGGACTTTCGCGACTCCGCGGCGCGGCTGCGCGATATCGAGGAGGCTTACTTCAAATGAGCGCCTTCGAGAGTTTCGGCACGTGCGAGACAGTGTCCGACGACAACCGGATGGAGTGCGGCATCTGCTGGGACGTCTATGACCCAGAAAAGGGCGACGAAATCTGGCAGATCCCGCCGGGAAAGCCGTTCGCGGGCCTGCCGGAGAATTGGCGATGTCCCAACTGCGACGCGCTGAAAGCGAAGTTCATGAGGCTCGGCGATGGCTCTAAGGTCGCCGAACGGACCTCCGTTGATCCAGCCATGGCCCTTGGCCGGAGGTTGGAGGCGCGCTATCGGCAGATCCATGCGTCAGCGATGGCCGACATGCCAATCTGCAATCCCGCACTCGGCGTTGCCGCGACCGGCTTCCAATCCTACGGCGGGCGCGCCTTCGGCATCATGACCACGCCCTGGTTCATGAATCTCGTTGCGGCCGATCTGCCCGACGGTAAGCCGGCCGTCCCCGCCGACATCGGCACCACGTTGTGTTTCCGTCTCCCGGCGGGCGAAGCCGAATTCATTACGGGCGAACTCGATGCGATCGGCCGGATCGACTCTTGCTCGCTGTTTTCGCCGGTTTTCGAATTCGCTACGATGGAAGCGGCGCTGGAAACCGCGGAGGAGATCGTTCGCACTTTCTTCGATCCGATCACGCTGGAGCCGCCAACCGCTGAGCCCACACCGGTCAACCGGCGCGACCTGTTGCGCGGCCGCTTCCGCAGGCGCGAGGAGGCATCGGAATGACGGTCTTTGTCGGCGCAGGCGCGATCAGCATCGACGTGACAGTTGCGCGCGCCGTTGTCTCTTCCGTTGCGGTGAAGGCAAGCCGCCCGCACGGGGTGACGCGAATGTTCATCGGACAGCAGACCGATAGGGTCCCGGCGCTTGCCGGCCAGGTGTTCACGCTTTGCGGGTTTGCGCAATCGATCGCGTCGCGCCTCGCCGTCCTTAACGCCGCCGACCTGTCGATGGACGCGGACGAGCAAGCAGGCGCCAGCGCCGGCGTGCTCGCGGAACGGATCTTCGAGGCCCTGCGTGCACTCGTACTCCAATGGCCGTCGCCGCTGCCGATGTCGCTCGCGACCGCAGCCGGCAAGCACCTGCGCGACGCGCTCGCTGCCTCTCGGGCCGTCATCGCCGAGGCTAAGGACGGCACGATCGGGCGGGCTAATCTGGCGGCGGCGGCCGCGCGGCTGCAGGCGGCGGCGTCCGGCCTCGGCGTTGCGCAAGACGGCAGCACTCCCCTGCCTGGAACGGTATGCGAGGCGATCATGCGGGAGGCGGCCGCCGATCAGATGTTCACTGGCCGTTCACCCGACCCACTGACTGCCCGGGACGACGCCGAAGTGATGGCCCGGCTTTGCGACGAGCCAGATTATGCGGCTCAGCCATATCTTTTCAACCGCGTCGCCGAGACCGGCGCTTATGCTCGACTGGCGGCAGAGCCCTCCGGGGCTGCTTCTCATCTCGTGGATCGCCTCCTCGTCCGGATCAGAGATATCCGGTCCTGCCTCTGGCAACTCATCACGCTTGCACGGACAGGCGAATACGACTGGGCCTCGCTCGCCCGGGGCGGCCCGGCGGCCCGCGGCGGCTATGGCGCGGTGGAGTGCGCCCGGGGGCGCCTCTATCACCAGGCCGAGATCGGTGCCGATGGCCGGCTTACGGCCTATCGCATCATTGCCCCGACGGAATGGAATTTTCATCCTGCCGGGCCTTTCGTCGATACCCTTGTCTCGTCGCGGATCGGACTAGACGAGGCGGCCGTCCGGTCGGTCTCGCGGCTCGTTGCGCTCTTCGATCCCTGCCTGGCCTACAAGATCGATGTCCGGGAGGACGCGCATGCATGAAATGTCATTGATGGAAAGCGTCATCGAGATCGTCTGCGAAACTGCGCGGCAGAATGGCGTGATGCGGGTCACGTCGGTGCGCCTCGACATCGGCGTTCTCAGCCATGTCGACCCGGAAGCGCTGCTCTTCTGCTACGAGGCTGTTCGGCGTGGCACGATCGCCGATGGCGCAGCACTGGAAATCAACCGTGTGGAGGGCGAGGGCTGGTGCGTCGATTGCGGCAAGACAGTGAAACTGGAAAAGCGGTTCGGCGCCTGCCCTGACTGCGGCCGGCATCGCGTCCAGATGACGGCAGGCGACGAATTGAAAATCAAGGATATGGAGGTGATCTGATATGTGCACAGTATGCGGCTGCGCGACGTCGGCGATCGAAGGTCGCAAGCAGGAAAAAGGCAGCCTTAGCAATAGGGATGCCGATGGGCATAGCCATGACCACGAGCACCATCACGCCCATCGTTACGGCGGTGAGTGCGATCACCATCACGGCGATGGCGGTAATATCCATTGCGGCCGCGGCATCGCTGGGGTGCATGTGCCTGGCATGAGCCGGGAACGGATCATCCAGGTCGAAAACGACATCCTGTGTAAAAACGACGCCTACGCCGAGGAGAACAGGCGCTACCTGGAACATCAGCGCATCTTCGCGCTGAACTTCGTCTCCAGCCCTGGTTCGGGTAAGACCAGCATTCTGGTCCGGACAATCAGCGACATGAAGGAACGCCTCGTGATCTCGGTTATCGAGGGCGATCAGCAGACGTCGAACGACGCGGCCCGAATCCGCGAGACCGGCGCCAAGGCGATCCAGATCAACACCGGTAAGGGCTGCCATCTCGACGCCCACATGGTCGGTCACGCAGTAGAGGATCTCATGCCGGAGCCAGGCTCGGCACTGTTCATCGAAAATGTCGGCAATCTCGTCTGTCCCGCCGCCTTCGATCTCGGCGAGGCACACAAGGTCGTGGTGCTCTCGGTCACCGAGGGCGAGGACAAGCCGCTCAAATATCCGGACATGTTTGCTGCCGCCGACCTGATGATCATCAACAAGGCCGATCTTCTGCCGTATCTCGATTTCAACGTCGGGCTCTGCATCGCCAACGCGCTGCGCGTCAATCCGAGTCTTCTGACGCTCACTGTCTCAGCCCTTACGGGCGAGGGCATCGAGGCGTTCTACGCCTGGCTCGAAGCAGCCGCCGCCCGCTGGGCCGCGCGGGCGAAGGTGGCGTGAACCAATGGCGCCGGCGCTCACACGACAGATCGAAAAGTCCGTCCGACGGCTGAGGCTGCGAGTGCGTGGCACCGTGCAGGGCGTCGGCTTCCGACCTTTCGCTTACCGGCTCGCTCGGGAAATGGGGCTTACCGGCTTCGTGTTGAACGACGGCGCCGGCGTCTTGGTTGAGATCGAGGGTGCGGATGTGAACGGCTTTGCCCAGGCAATCAGGACCCAGGCACCGCCGCTCGCCCGCATCGACTCGATCGATGTAGTGGAACTCGTGCCGACCGGCGGCGCGCTGTTCGAGATCCTCAAGAGTCTGGGCGGCGCGACTGCGACCAGGATCGGCGCCGACGCCGCGACCTGCGACGAATGCAGCCGGGAATTGAGGGATCCGGCAAGTCGCTTCTTCGGCTATCCCTTCGTCAACTGTACCCATTGCGGCCCGCGCCTCACCATTACCCGCACGCTGCCCTATGATCGGGCAAAGACATCGATGGCGTCCTTTCTGATGTGTCGCGCCTGCGCGGCCGACTATGTCGATCCTGAGAACCGGCGCTTCCATGCCGAACCGGTTGCCTGTTCCGATTGCGGCCCGAAGCTCAGCCATCCGGTGGCCGAAGTGGCAGCCAGGCTCGCAAGCGGCAAGATCGTTGCGCTCAAGGGCATTGGCGGGTTCCATTTGCTCTGCGATGCCCGCAACAATGCTGCAATCGGTCTTCTCCGGTTGCGCAAGTCGCGCCACCAGAAGCCTTTCGCCGTTATGGTGCGCGACATCGAAGCAGCACGTCGGCTCGCCCGGCTTACTGCAACCGAAGAAGCGTTGCTGATGTCAGCCGCCGCTCCGATCGTTCTGGTTGAGCCGCTGGCTGGCCAATCCTTCGATCTCATCGCGCCCAATCTCGCCCGGATCGGCATCATGCTCGCCTATGCCCCGGTCCATCACCTGCTGTTCGACGCACTTGTGACGCCCGCATCGCACGGTCCCCCGGCGTTGGTTGCGACGAGCGCCAATCCGAGCGAAGAGCCGCTGATCGCTGACAATGCCGATGCCGAGCGCCGCCTCGGCGAGATTGCCGATCTGATCGTCACCCACGACCGTGACATCACCATCCGTGCAGACGATTCCATCATGCAGGTGATCGACGGCGTGCCCGCGTTCATCCGCCGCGCTCGCGGTTTCGTGCCGGAGCCTATCGATCTCGGTGCGGACGGCCCATCGGTGATCGGGACCGGCGCAGATCTCAAGAACACCGTCTGCGTCACGCGCGGCCGCGAGGCATTTCTCTCCCAGCATGTCGGCGGCCTCGACAATGCCGAAGCGATCCGTTTCCAACGTGAGGTGATCAGTCATCTCTGTTCGACCCTCGACGTCAAGCCGGAATACGCCGCCTGTGACTGCCATCCGGACTTCCGCTCAGTCCGGATGGCGGAGGGCTTGAGCCTGCCCGTCGTGCCGGTCCAGCATCATCTTGCCCATGTCGCGGCAGTGACGGCCGAGCATCGCCTTCGAGGGCCGGTGCTCGGACTTGCGCTGGACGGCCACGGCTTCGGCAGCGACGGGACGGGCTGGGGCGGCGAGATGCTGGCGCTCCACGGCCATTGCTGGCTTCGCGCGGGATCGCTCGTCCCTTTGCCACTGCCCGGCGGTGACCGTGCGGCGCGCGAACCTTGGCGCATGGCCGTCGCGGCGCTTCGGGCAGCCGGACGCATTGACCTCGTGCCGCGGCTCTGGCCAGACCATCCAGGCGTGGTGCAACTTACGACAATGTTCGACCGCGGCATGCGGCCATCCGGCACCACCAGTCTCGGCCGCCTCTTCGACGGCGCGGCAGCGATAGCGGGCATCGGCCTGACCCAAGGTTACGAGGGGCAGACCGCGATGGAGTTTGAGGCGCTGGTCCACACGCCGCAGTGCCTTCCTGACGGATACTCGATCACCAATGGCAAACTTGACTTCCTGCCGCTCATCCGCTGCCTTGCCGAACAGGGTCTTGGCGGCACCGAAGCTGCCGATCTGTTTCACGGCACGCTCATTGCGGGTCTTGCCGACTGGGCGGCCGGCGGCGCAGCCCGGGTCGGCAGCCGACAGATCGCGCTTAGCGGAGGGTGCATGGTGAACCGGGTGCTTGCGGCCGGTCTTTTGCAGGCGCTTCGCGCGCGAGGTCTCGAGGCCTATCTGCCGCGTCTTGCACCTGCCAATGACGGTGGCATCGCCCTCGGGCAGGTGGCCTATGCACGGCATGTCGTCATGAATGAAAATGCATTCAGCGGAGAGAGCCTGACATGTGCCTAGCCATACCGGTCCAGGTCAAGGAAGTACTGCCCGGCGGCATGGCGAAGGTCACGCTCGACGGCGTCTCGAAAATCGTCTCGACGGCGCTCGTCGATGACATCGAGGCCGGCGACTACGTCGTGCTTCATGTCGGCTATGCGCTCGCCAGGATCGACCGCAATGAGGCGGAGAGGACGCTGGCCCTGATCCGCCAAGCGGCCATAGGAGATGCGCCATGAAATATATCGACGAATACCGCGATGGCAGGCTCGCCAGGGACGTTGCCCGGCAGATCGCCGCCCGTGCCGATCCCGCACGCTCCTATCATTTGATGGAGTTCTGTGGCGGCCACACCCATGCCATTTCCCGCTACGGCCTCGAGGACCTGCTGCCGCCGAATGTGACGATGATCCATGGGCCCGGCTGCCCCGTCTGCGTACTGCCGATCGGCCGCATCGATGCGGCGATCGCGCTTGCCATGCGGCCCGAGATAACGCTCTGCACCTATGGCGACGTGATGCGGGTGCCGGGCTCGAATGGATCGAGCCTGCTTAAGACCAAGGCGGCCGGCGCCGACATCCGCATGGTCTATTCGACGCTCGACGCGCTCCAGATCGCGCAGGCCGAGCCGGAACGTGAGGTTGTGTTCTTCGCCATCGGCTTCGAGACCACGACACCGCCGACGGCGCTGGCGCTCAAGGCGGCGATCGCAAACGGCCTTGGCAATTTCTCGATCTTCTGTAATCACGTGCTGACGCCGCCGGCCATCCAGAACGTCCTGGAGAGCCCCGACATCCGCAAGCTCGGCACGATCAAGATCGATGGCTTTATCGGGCCGGCCCACGTTTCTGCCGTGATCGGCACCAGGCCTTATGAATTCGTCGCGGAGGGTTTCCAGAAGCCGGTGGTCGTGGCGGGCTTCGAACCCCTCGACGTCATCCAGGCGATCCTGATGCTCGTGCGCCAGGTCAATGATGGCCGCCATGAGGTGGAAAACCAGTATATCCGGGCGGTGACCCCGTTCGGGAACGAAAAGGCTCAGGCCGAAATCGGAAATTTCTTCGAACTTCGTGAGAGCTTCGAATGGCGCGGGCTCGGCGAAGTGCCCTATGGCGCGCTCAGGCTCAGGCCGCAATATGCAAGCTATGACGCGGAAAAGCGCTTCGCGATGGTGATCCCGAACGCGAAGGACAATTCGGCCTGCGAATGTGGCGCTATCCTGCGCGGCGTCAAGCAACCGGCAGATTGCAGGCTCTTCGGCATAGTCTGCACGCCGGACACGCCAACGGGCTCCTGCATGGTGTCGTCGGAAGGAGCCTGTGCGGCGCACTGGACCTATGGCCGCTTCCGCGAAAAGGCGCGGCAGGCGGGTGCGGGGAGGGCAGCCGCATGAACATGATGATCAAGGCTCACGGGCCAGTGCTCGACATCGCCAATGGCCATATCGATCTCTCCCATGGCGCCGGTGGCCGCGCCATGGGTCAGCTGATCAAGGGGATTTTCCTGAAGGCCTTCGACAATGACTGGCTGCGCGCCGGCAACGATCAGTCGGCGTTTTCTGTGCCGGGCGGGCGGATGGTCATGACAACGGACGGCTATGTGGTCTCGCCGCTCTTCTTTCCGGGCGGGAATATCGGCACGCTCGCCGTGCACGGCACGATCAACGATATCGCCATGGCCGGTGCCGTGCCGCTCTATCTGTCGGCGAGTTTCATCATCGAAGAGGGCTTTCCGCTCGCAGATCTAGAGCGTATTGCCGCCAGCATGGGCGCGGCGTCGCGCGAGGCAGGCGTGCTGATCATCACTGGCGATACCAAGGTGGTCGAGCGCGGTAAGGCAGATGGCGTGTTCATATCGACTGCCGGTGTCGGCACGGTGCCCGATGGGCTCGATTTTCGTTCCGATGCGGCCCGGCCCAGCGACGCGGTCATCCTCTCCGGCTCGATCGGAGACCACGGTGTCGCCGTGATGTCGAAGCGCGAGAACCTGGAATTCGATACGCATATCGTCTCCGACAGTGCAGCGCTGCACGGGCTCGTGGCCGAGATGGTCGCGGCGGGCGGGAGGCATATCCGGCTGATGCGGGATCCAACGCGTGGCGGCATCGCCGCGACCCTGAACGAGATCGCCAGCCAGTCGAAGGCTGGCTTTCGCATCGACGAGGAGGCAATTCCGCTCAAGCCGGAGGTCGTAGCGGCTTGCGAATTTTTGGGCCTCGATCCGCTAAACGTCGCCAATGAGGGCAAGCTCGTCGCCGTCGTCGCGCGCGAGGGCGCGCAAGCGGTGCTGTCGGCGATGCGCGCGCATCCCTTAGGTCTGGAGGCGGCACTGATCGGCCACGTCGTGGCTGACGAGAATTGCTTTGTGCAAATGGCCACCTCTTTCGGAGGCAACCGGATCGTCGACTGGTTGTCAGGTGAACAACTGCCAAGGATCTGCTGAGCACGCGATACGTGTCCGGCTCCTCTGCTACAGCTTCCAACTCGCTCTCCGGGCGATTGCATGTCAATCGGGCCGGATACGCAGCCTCGAGAGGGTTCCACGTCATGACGACTGCTTTGAACCGAACGGCATGAAGCCTTCCCGCATCAGGCCGTCCAGAATTTCAATGGTCGAGACGGGCTTGAAACGGTCCGGCCGGCTCTCATGAGCGGCCACGGCAAGTATCGACGGTGCAAGGCTGGCATTGCGGTTTCAGTCAAGGGGCGGCCGGTGCCGAAGCGGGTAGTCTCGTGGTAAAAGCTGACGGTTCTGGCTCGTGATTTCCCATTTGCTGAGAGGACGCCCTCCGGGCGAAGCCACGTCAATGTTTCCAAGGAATGGCCTCTGACGGTCCCGGGGACAGAGGGGGAGGGCGAAGTAGCGATCGAATGTAGGCCGTGACTTAATAAACCGCTGACCAATTTAGCGAAGACCGCACCGGACGATCGGCAGGCACAGTAACATGCGGAGCTTGTCAATATGGCGCCCGCATTGTCACGCGCACAACCAGCCACCTGCCGCAGGACCGCGACGCGGCGATCGCCTCCAAAGTTGGATGACCTTCAATCGACCAGCGGATCAGTGCGCCGTGTCGTCGGCTCTACCTGGAGACCGAAGCCGCGGAGAATGCCCCGGATGGCATCGTAAACTTAACGGATGAAAGACCAGCGAAAGACGCCATCCGCAGATATCTCTCATGATCGGGCAATTTTGGCCCACAGGCTCATCGCCGCCGTGCGCAGTTCGCGTTGGTGGCCGAGGAGATGTCGTGGCGCGGGATTTGAAATCGGTTGGCGATCGGATCATGGATGGAGACGAAGCGTTGTAGATGTGACTTGAAGCGCTTCATGATCCGCTCTCGCCGCCGGACTGGTTGGTGTGAATTCTCCGCCCGATTATTCATCCCTTTGTGGGAGCGATGCTCTACCCGCATGATCTCTCGCTTTGCCGCGCCGTAGGACTGCAGCTTGTCGGTGATCATCGCACGCGGCGACCGTCCCTGACCCATCAGGCGCTTGGCGGCCTTTGCATTCGGCGGCTTTGTACGAGAACCTCCAAGACGAAACCGTCCTGATCAACCGCGCGCCAGCCAATGCTTCTTGCCGCGGATTGAAACAACGGCTTCACCGAGATGCCACTTGTCCCCAAGTCGACCGGATGATCGACGACGGATCTCGTTGGCAACGGTGCGGCCGAATTTCTCCGCCCGCAGCCGGACGGTCTGGTGCGAGACAATGATCCCAGGGGGCAGCCAGCGAGTCCTCGACCACTCGCAGGCTCAGCGGGAAACGGAAATAGAGCCACACGGCGTGGGCAATAACTTCAGCGGGAAAGCGATGTCGGCGATAGAGTGGATCACGGTCTGTCATGAGCCTTCATCGCGCATCGAATTCCACATTCCGTTAAGTTGACGATGCGCGATTCAATCCTCCCGGAACGCATGCCGCATCTGGTCGGTGAGCGGCTTCGTCAGATAGGAGATGACGGTACGGTCGGCAATCTTGAGGAAGACCTCGGCGGGCATTCCAGGGTAGAGTGAGAGGCCCTTGAGCTTGGCAAGACTTTCTGGCTTGGGGCGGATCCGCAGCGGATAATAGGTGGCTCCTGTGCGCTGATCACTCACGAGATCAGGAGCGACCGTCGTGACCTCTGCCTCGACCTCAGGCGTGGTGCGCTGGTTGAAGGCGCTGAAGCGGATTTCGACTGCCTGACCAACGCGGATCTGGTCGATGTCGCGAGTGTTTACGCGGGCTTCCACGGTCAGCTCATCTGCCTCAGGTACGACGAGCATCAGCGTTTCCCCTGCCATGACGACGCCGTTGATGGTGTGGACAGCGAGCTGGTAGACGCGCCCGGGAAGCGGCGCCGTGATGTCGAGACGGCGCAACTGATCCATTGCGGCCGTGCGGCGCTCCTCATATTCGGCGATCTTCGCCTCGGCCTCAGTTAGGTCCTTGGAAATCTCCGTGCGCCGGTCCTCATCGAGCTGTAGAATTTGCAGGTCGATTTCGCTCAACTTTCCACGGGCCGCGGCGCGTGCAGCGACTTGCTGTCCCCGCTCGCCTTCGAGCTCCGCGCGCTGGCGCTTCAGCGTCGTAACCTGCTGGACCGGCACGAGTCCGCGGCTATAGAGCGAACCGACGCGAGTCAGCTCTTCCTCGATCAGCTTGAGCCCATCCTCGTTTGCCTTCGCCTGCACCGTAAGGCCTTCGATCTCGTCAGCGAGCTGCGCCTTCCTCGATCCGAGCTGGCTTTTCATGCCGGCAAGCGCCGCGTTGCGGCTTGCGAAAAGCTTCTGCTCGCCTTCGATGAACTTCGACGCTGCCGCGCCGGAGATGAACTGGTCGAGATCCTTATCGACTGAGAAGGAGGCAGCACCGATGCGCTCCGCCTGGAGCCGGGCGTGGCGGGCATAGAGCTGCGCGAGGGTGCTTTCAACGATTGCGAGATTGGCGCGTCCAGTGGTGCCGTCGAGACGGATCAGAACCTGTCCGGCTTTGACACGATCGCCTTCCTTGACGAGGAGTTCGCCGACGATGCCGCCGGTCAGGTGCTGGATCTTCTTGACGTTGTCGTCGACGACGACGACGCCGCCGGCGACCACGGCGCTAGACAGCTCCGTTGTCGCCGCCCAGCCGCCGACGCCTCCGACCAGCGCAAGCGCAAGTACGGAAACGCCGATCATGTAGCGTGAAAGCGAACGGCGCGAACTCGATGTCTGCTGCATACGGCCGTTCATTGCTTCGTTTCCTGGCCTTCAACGATCTTCAGCGGGGCAGGCCTCTGCTGCTGGCGCAGCAGGCAAAGGACTTCTTCCTTCGGGCCGAAGGCCTGCATGCGGGCCTCATGCATCGTCAAGACAAAGTCGACGCTGGCAAGCGCGCTCGGGCGATGGGCGACGACGACAACAATGCCGCCGCGCGTACGCACATTCATGATTGCTTCGCTCAGCGCCTGTTCGCCCTCTGCATCGAGGTTGGAGTTCGGCTCGTCCAGGACGACCAGGAAGGGATCGCCATAAAGCGCCCGGGCCAGCGCGACGCGCTGGCGCTGGCCGGCGGAAAGTGCCATGCCGCCCTCGCCGATCTCGGTATCGTAGCCGTTCGGCAGACGCAGGATCAAATCATGGACCCGGGCAGCCTTGGCGGCGGCGACGATCCCCTCGGAGGTAGCGTCCGGGTCAAAGCGAGAGATGTTCTCGGCAACGGTTCCGGCGAACAGCTCGACATCCTGAGGCAGGTAGCCGATATGCTTGCCGAGAGCAACGCTATCCCATTGGTCGAGTGCTGCGCCGTCGAGCCGGACGGAGCCGCGATAGGCGGGCCAGATACCGATGATGGCGCGGGCCAGCGACGATTTTCCCGATGCGCTCGGGCCTATGACGCCAAGGGCGCTGCCCGCTCGTATGGTGAAGGTCACGTCAATGACGGCGAGGCGCTGCGCCGCCGGTGGCCCGCTTCCCAGGGCCTCGACGCTGAGACGCTCTTGCGGGCTCGGCAGTGCCAGGGACGTTTCCGTCTCAGGCAGGGCTTTCAGCAAGTCCTTGAGGCGCTGCCAGCTCTGGCGCGCCGAGACGAGACCGCGCCAATTACCAATCGCGAGTTCCACCGGAGCAAGCGCTCGCGCAGTTAGGATGGAGCCGGCGATGATGATGCCTGGCGACGCCTGTCCCTCGATCACCAGGACCGCACCGGCTGCGAGCACGCCCGATTGCAACGCCATACGGAACACCTTTGACATCGCACCATAGCCGTTACCGATATCGGAGGTACGGCGGTTTTCGTCACGATATTCGGCATTGCGGCGCTCCCAGCGCTCGGTCATGCGCCCCGACATACCCATGGCCTGAACGACCTCTGCATTGCGCTGCGACGCTTGCGCAAAGGCGTTGCGGTATCCGCCGGCTTCGGCCGCCTTCTTGGCGGGCACCTGGGTGCCACGATTGGTGAGATAGGTGAGAAGCGTCAGGATCATCCCGCCGGCGACGGCGACCATGCCGATGACCGGGTGAAACAGGAAGCATATGACGACATAAAAAGGAAGCCATGGCAAGTCGAAGAAGGCAGCCGGTCCGATGCCTGAAAGGAATGACCGTACCTGATCCAAATCGCGTATTCCCTGGAGGCCGTCACCTTCCATCTTGAGCTTCAGCGGTGCCTTGACGAGCGCGCGATAGATGCGCCCGCTGAGGCTTTCGTCGAGCGCGCCAGCGATACGCACGAGCATGCGGCCGCGGATCAGGTCGAACACCCCCTGAAATCCATAGAGCAGCAGTGCGAGCAGACAGAGGGCGATGAGCGAAGGAATGCTCCGGCTCGGCAGCACCCGATCATAGACCTCGAGCATGAAGAAGGAGCCGGTGAGATAGAGAATGTTGACAAGTGTACTCGCGATGCCGATGCCGATGAAGGCCGTCCGGCAGCCGCTCAGCGCGGAGGCGGGATTGGCGCTCCTGCTGCTCAATGTTGCTGCAAAGACTATCATTAATGTCTCTCCACGAGATAACCGGCGCACTTAGCCTAACCGCGTTTTTCGGCGGCAAAAAAAGCAACGCCATTGCCTGCGCCAGAGCACGAGAAGGCTCGGCTTGTGTTCGCCTTTTTAAGTTCCAACTAAAGGCACCACGAGGTGCGCAATTTGACGCCACACTGCCCTTGCGGACTCTAGTCAATCCAACAGAGCCACGAGACGTGGAAGCCTCGCCGAAGTCTGTGCAATATCTGACCGCACGACCTCAGCGACCGGCCGATCCCCTACACAAGAGAAAGACGCGGGATGAACTCAATCAACATGCCGACTGCATCTGCGGAAACACAAAACGTGCCGCCGCTCGACAAAGACAAAGGCACATGGCGTCGGAACCGGCAGCGAAGGCTGCCGGTTCCTTAAACCATCTAAGTCACTCAGAGATGCCACCAGTCTAATGAGGGCTCTGAACTCGCGACGGTGTCGGCGATGGGCTGGAAGCCGGGCTCTGCCGGCCCACTGATGATGGGAAACCAACCGTTCTGACTGGCGTCGAAGTGATGCGATTAGGCCCATTCGAGCAAGTCGGCGCCCGGCTTAGGTACATTCACCCTCGCCATTAGGTCCAGTATACGTCGTCATCGAAAGTCTCTTTGGAGGCTTGACGCGAACGGGCCAAGCCTCCTGCGATCAGACAAACATGAAGTCGGAGGCGGCAAGGTGCATGTTAGCCAGGTCTGAGACGCTATGTACTTCCGACAAGTGGGCGAAGACATTCACTTGTTCAGGCGAAGAAACATACGCTAGATCGGCGGTGTCAGTTTTGGCGTTGTGGTAGACGATGATGTCGCCGTCGTGCCCTCCGGATATCGCACCCCTTGCGTCAGACGCGCTGGCGAAACTCTTGTCTGTGATTACCACGATGCGTTGACCGCTCGCACCCGATGCATTGCCGCTATAGAAGGTCTCAACGGGGGCGTCTTCTCCATTCCCGTCGTAATTAAAAAATCCGGACGTGAATTGGAAGGTATCTTGAGCACTGTTAAAATCTAGGATCGTCGATACCGGTGCGGGGATCTCCCCAACGTGTGACCCCGGCTCTGGGGTGCCCGGCGTCGGATCGTGGAACTTGAAAATGAACGCGTCGGAGCCTTCGCCTCCCATCAACGAATCCCTGCCGTCCCCGACTAAGATTTCGTCATCGCCTCGTCCACCATCGATAAAGTCGTCGTCCTGACCACTGATGTGGCCTTCGTCGCGCCCGCCGAAGAGAAAGTCGTTACCGTCTTCGCCATGGATTCGATCGTTGCCCACACCACCGATCACAAAGTCGTCCCCCCCTCCACTGAACACCCTGTCGGCGCCCGCACGAGCGTCGATCTCGTCATCGCCGCCTTTGCCAAAGATCATATCGTCGTCGTTGCTTGCGTTGATGGTATCATTGGATTCTGTTCCCACATACATGCTCGAATACATGCTCATTCAAAGCTCCTAAAGTTGCGACGTTTGTGCGGGACGACACATAACCGCGACCACCCACTCTGTGAAATTGGTTGTTTGAATACAAAGCATCGACGTTGTGGATCATTAAGCCCATGTCAAGAACCAGGTTGGCTCCCGTGGTACCGATTAAAAAAGTTCAGTCCGATTCTACGGCTGGTTCTCAAATTGTGTTTGTCACGATGGCACGATTTGTGTCGCTGGTCAGGCCGTGAGTCGGCTCTTGTCGCGAATAGAAGGTTTTACGGCGATCTCGCGTTGTTTCACGAACGCGCGGACAAGGGCCTTGCCGGTGAACTCAGGCAACGCTGTCGGTCGGACCGATGCGTTGCTCAGGAATTTGGAAGTCAGCACCAGCTTGTCCGGACGTGCCCCTGGCGCAGTCCTTCCGCCGCGCGCTGCGTTCCCTTGCTCGTAGCGACAATGATAACGGCATCGTCAACTTATCGGAATGTGGAATTAGATGTGCGATGAAGGCTCATGACAGACCGTGATCCACTCTATCGCCGACATCGCTTTCCCGCTGAAGTTATTGCCCACGCCGTGTGGTCGCTGGGTCTTTGCAGGTCAATCTGTGTGTGCGCGTAGCAGAGGTCTCCCGGAGCGCCATGAACGAGCTCGGTATAAACCTGTCAGCTTTTAACCAACTTGGAAATTTCAAGCTTGGTTTGTTACACAGCGGCGGAATTGATCCTTCTGCGGGACCAACGGTGGGGGAAACGGAAATCGGATTTAGCGGTGCACGATAGGTGTGAACGCGGTTCTCGACGCTCTAGATGTGAGCTTTCAGGAGGTTGTCCATTCGGCCCTGGTCGAGAAAGCTGAGGTTGTCAAAGCTTCAGTGATTCTCGGAGGACCGAATGAACATTCACAAGAATGCCCGTTTGACACCACGGCGTCGAGAGGAGATGGCGCGCGCCGTTCTTGAGGGCGCTTGTTCCAACGCCGATGCTGCGCGGATATATGGGGTGACGTCGAAGGTGGTCGCTCGTTGGACGGCGCGTTTTCTGGCGGATGGCACCGCCGGCATGGCGGACCGGTCGTCGCGGCCGAGGAGAAGTCCCAGACGCACAGCGACCGACATTGCCGGCGAAATCGCAGTGTTGCGCCGACAGCGGCTGACAGGCAAGCACATCGCCAAGCAGACGGGCGTGTCGGCGGCAACGGTGAGCCGGGTGCTCAAGCGCGCCGGTCTTTCCCGGCTGAGGGATATCGAGCCGGCCGAACCGGTGCGAGGCTATGAGCGCGAGCGGCCTGGCGAAATGATCCATATCGACATCAAGAAACTTGGCCGCTTCAGCCAGGTTGGCCACCGCATCACCGGTGATCGCACCCGCCAAAGTTCGCGCAGAGGCAAAGGCTGGGGCGCCGGCTGGGAGTACGTTCACGTCGCCATCGATGACGCATCGTGCATTGCCTTCTCGCAGATATCGCCAGACGAAAAGAAGGACAGCGCGGTTGCCTTTCTCAAGCTGCGAGATGTACGGCCTCGTGCATCGCTCGGACGACTTCGCTGCCCCGCCTGTACCGGGTCAAGATAGAGCCCAGTCTGATCGCCCTCCGGGCTTTCCATAGACGCGCTCGGCCTTCTTGGGTAATTCCGGCTGGCCCATTGTTGATAGCGCCCTTCTTCGGCAGGTGCTGGTCCTCCATTCCTCCTGGGCGCCCAGGAACGCTTCCATATCGTCGGGTAAAGTATGGAAGGCAAATAAGGGCGATACATCGCCTGGTGGCAAGACCGCCAACGGACTATCGAGGACCCGGATGTTTGCCCGTGACGCCTGCCGGCCATGCTCGACCGGATGGCCAGGGGCGACATGCCAAACGAGCAGGAGTTTCGCACCTTCGCCGCCGCCTCGCTCGAGGATCAGAAAGAAGCGATTGTCCTGATCGGCCTGGGCCGAAGAGACCGTCGGCCCATTCAATCCCATTGGCTTCAAGGAGATCGTCACCGAAACTAGACGCGCGTTACGCGGTGAGCTTGAAAGCGCGGGATGCCGATATTTGACGAGTCTACCTCCCCCTGCCTCCTGTTAACCCGTTGTGACAAAAGGTCGGTCCGCCATAAGGCGATTTCGCTCCCAGAGACCGGTGGTCGAGCATCAGAGGCATTGGTTCGAACGATCTACACCCAGCTCTTCATCCAGTCCGTTTCCCCTACTTTGCTTACGGGTGGCGTAAGCCGATCCCGGCTGATATAGGCTTGCCGACAACTGCCGGGGCGGAGCGTTATGTCTATGGCTTCTCCTTGATGGTAAGGTCCGGGCGAGCCGGGTCGGACAGCATGCAAGTAAATCTCTTCAGAAAGCTCCTATATAACCGTATCGGACTTCCTAAACCAGGCAACACGCTTAGAGTGAGACCATGGCATCGGCACAACAGATCATCGGGCTCGTGAAGAGCCATGCTGAAGGCGACAAAGATCGTTTCTACGACCTTGCGATGCAGTTGGCTGCCGCGGAATCCCAGAAGGGTCATGGCCGCCTTGCTGAACAGCTTCGCCAGTGGGCGGAAGCGGGCGCAAGCGCCCCGGAACAGAAACGTCCTAATTTGACGCCTCTTGCTGCACCGCGCGGCGAGCTTTCCGGCTTCCTAGGCGCAAGCTATCCCACAGCCCGCATGGCCGATGTCATCGTGCCCCCGGTCATCGAAGACGAGCTCAGGCACCTTGTCGTCGAGATCCATCATGCCGAGAAGCTGGAAGAACGTGGTCTTAGGCCGAGACGGCGGGTGCTTCTCGCTGGTCCGCCTGGCACCGGCAAGACCTTAACGGCGGCAGCTCTATCCGCAGAACTGCGCTATCCGCTCTTCACAGTGCTCCTTCACGGGCTGATCACGAAATTCATGGGGGAGACTGCGCAGAAGCTTCGCATGGTCTTCGACGCCATCAAGACGACGCGCGGCGTCTACCTGTTCGATGAGATCGATGCACTGGCCTCAAGCCGAGGCAACGAGAACGATATCGGTGAGGCGAGACGCGTCCTGAACTCGTTCCTGCAGTTCCTGGACGAAGACACCGGGCCTTCGATCATCATCGCGACGACAAACCTCCCCGAATTACTCGACCGCGCCGTACTGCGTCGCTTCGACCTGGTTCTGTCCTACGACTTGCCGGACGAGGAGGCGATCGAGAAAGCGATGCGCCGCCGGCTGCATGGCTTTGATGTGGGCGAGATCAATTGGGGCCAGATCGCCGGCAGCGCCGACGGCCTATCGACGGCCGACGTTATCGCGGCCGCCGAAGACGCAGCTCGTCGCGCCGTTATTCTCGATTTGGGCACCATCGCGACGTCAGATGTGGTGGCATCGCTCGAGCGGAGACGTTCGCTGCAACGCATAGGAATAGACAAGCATGACTCGAGATCGGCGCCACTTCACGCTGAGTGGAATCGGAAAAGCGCGCCCGTTCGCGGCAAAAACCGGCGGCAAGACAAAACATCCAAGTGACGTCGACCACCGGGAAGCCCACGCGCAAGCTCTGCTTGCGGCACTCGACCATCTTCCAGACGTCACAGAGAACAACCTCCCGGGCGTATATCTAGCGATCGAAGGCCGGCCGCACGAGGTGATGGTCACCAAGAGCTTGAATGCCAGCGGGCTGACGCTCCTCAAAGTCGAGAGGCAAGCTGGCGCACCGCCTGAAGCAACGGTGTTCGCGACCGAGAAGGGTCTGCAGAAGCTTCGAAAAAAGATCGAGGATTTCGGGGGCGATCTTCCCGTCAACGAGGACGGAAGCTTCAAGCCGCCGAAAAACGCCGATTTGGTGCAAAGCATCAGCGCGATTTCCGAAGCCGGGCTTCGGGCCTTGTGGCGCAGCCCCAAAGACCGGTTCCCGACGCAGCCCGGCAAAAAGGCTTGGGAGGTGTGGCTTGACAAGGTGCTCGCATCCGACTTCTTCGCAGGCGCTGCGGACTATGATGTTGCAGTCGGTACGGACAGGCTGGAATTCCCGGAAGATCTGGTGGTGATCGCGGTCGCGACGGCGGTGGAACTGGCGGCGGCCATCCGCAATCTCGGTGGAGTCAGAGCGCTTGCGACACCAACCCGCACGGCGGACGATTTCGACGCCATGCCGATCGAGGAGCAGCACCAATGGGTCGAGGATCTGGTAGGGCGGACGGCTTACGCCGCCAATGCCGATCCAAACTACATCACGCTGCTTGATCGCGGCGTCAGCCGAGCCCACCCCCTGATCCAGCCTGCCCTGGCGGCTGCCGACAGGCACGCGGCAGAAGCGGGTTGGGACGTGAACGACACGGTTGGCCATGGGACGCAACTGGCTGGTCTGGCGCTCTTCGGCGACTTGAGCATGGCACTGCAGACCACCTTGCCGATGACGATCAACCATCGGGTGGAATCGTCGAAGATCATCCCAGATGGCGGGCACAATCCGCATCATCTGCTCGGAACCGTGACCCGCAAGGGTATCGATGTCGCTGAAGCGGTGGCCGAGCGCCGGCGGACCTTCTGCCTGGCGAGCACGACAGAAGACGACACGCCGCACGATGGAGCGCCTACGTCCTGGTCGAGCGAGATCGATCAGTTGGCGTCGGGCGCGTCGGGATTGCAGCAACGCCAGCGGCTCTTTCTCGTCTCCGCTGGAAACAGCGATCAGAACGCGTTTGCCGGTGGCAACTATCTTGCGGTCTCCGATCACCCCGACAATGAGCTGGAGTCACCGGCGCAAGCCTGGAATGCGCTCTGCATCGGCGCCTATACGCAGAAGGTTACGCTCCCGCCGGGCGAGCTGGGTACGTGCGTCGCGCCACTGGGTGATCTGGCGCCGTCGTCGCGAACCGCAAGCTGGCAGTCCTACTGGCCGCTCAAGCCGGACGTCGTTTACGAGGGCGGGAACTGGTTCTTGCATGGTGCGCCACCGCCGATGAAACATCCGGCTCTTGCACCGCTCACGACCGATCATCAATATCCCCAGCGCGCCTTCACCACCTGCGGAGATACAAGCGCTGCAACAGCGCTCGCCTCACGCGACATCACGGCACTGTGGTCCGACTATCCGGAGCTCTGGCCGGAAACAGTCCGGGCAATTTTCGTATCGTCTGCGCGGTGGACCAACCAGATGCTCAGCCATGTCCCAGCGCAGCCGTCTAAGACCGATCTCGGGATCCTCTTCAGGCGTTATGGTTATGGAGTGCCGGATATGGAGCGGGCAAGGCGCAGTGCCTCGAACGCCCTCACGCTGATCGTAGAGGATACGATTAAGCCCTATAAGAAGAGTGCTAGGAAGAATGCCGAGCACATCCATAACGAGCTGAAGCTGTTCGAGCTGCCATGGCCGGTGAAGGAATTGCGCCGCCTCGGTGCTGCTCAGGTAAAGCTGCGCATCAGCCTCAGTACGTTCATGTCACCCAATCCGTCCGAACCGGCGCGCGGATCGAAGTATCGCTATGCCTCGCACAATCTGCGCTTCAAACTGAACCGGGCGAACGAAAAGGCCGGCGCCTTCATCCAACGCATCAGCAAGATTGCCGAACGATCGGATGAAGGAGTCATCGAGGAGCCGGATGGTTGGGAATTTGGCCCGAACCGTCGCGACGTCGGTTCGCTGCAGATCGACCAGCTTACTTGTGCAGCCTCCGATCTCGCGCGTCGCAACCTCATCGCGGTCCATCCCGTCACAGGATGGTGGAAGGCACAGAGCATCCTCGATCCTCGAGATCTTGTCGCCCGTTTTGCGCTCGTCGTTGAGCTCGACGCCGGAACGGTCGAGGCGGAGCTCTATGCCGAGGTGCAAGGGGCGATCGCTGCCATGGCTCCCGCTGTCATCGCTGTCTGATGGTTGTCATACAACGTGACGCGCAGCGTTGAACCGCCCTGGGCGGGGCGTTATCGCCTTTCGTACAAAGGGCCAACTCATTTCTGCGATACGTATGGAACTGGCGGGGACTTGCGCGCAACTGTCGGGCGCTCCACCAAAATGGTCTTCCGTGGCAGGTTGGATACTGCGCTCAACTCCTTGAGCGCATCGTCCAAGCGCTTGTCCGCTGCCGTGAGGCGGTGATGAAGGCGATGGAAATCAGTCCAGGTCGGCGTCCGGAAGGTCTCGAGCCACCTTGACGGTTGTTGAACGTCGCGGGTGAGCGTCCATTGGCGTGCACCGACTCGGCTTTGAGCATGCCGCCGTCTGCACATGATCTCAAGAAAGAGAGCGGCATTCTCTTCGGAAATCGCATATTCCGTCGTCACCAGAATTGGGCCGCTTCTCGGCTTCAGATCGAGTGCCGGCACTGGCGCATCGAAAGCGTCGGAGGCATCGAGTTCCGACTCCAGGCGGTTGCTGATCGGCAGCTTGAGCCCAAAGGACCGCGACCGCCAAGGATGCGGCAGCAGAACATGCCAATGCCATGGAAAGAGAATGATTTTCCGCGATCGCTCCCCACAGCCAGCTGCCTGCCGTGATGCCGCCATAGGTGAAGGCGCTGTAGATGGAGATGGTACGACCGACGACCCAGCGCGGGCTTGCCAGTTGCACGTTGACGCCGAAGCCAGACCAGCCGGTCACGCAGCCGGCGCCACCAGAAGCGAGGCAGGCCGTTGCGACGAAGAGGGAAGACGTCAGCGAAAGTGCGAGCGCACATGCCGCGCATGCAGTGCAAGCAAGTACGATCAGCAGCTCCTGCGTACAGGTGCGTCTAAGCGACGGATTTGCAAATCCTGCTACGAGTGCACCTGCGCCGAAGCCACCCATGAGGATACCGTAGTCGATCGGGCCGCCCTTCAAAAGGTCACGGGCAACCAAGGGCAAGAGTGCCAACATGGAGGTTCCGGCCAACCCGAACAGCGTCCCGCGAACAATCGTTGCCTTGATTTCGGAAGATATTGCTGTGAAGCGCAGACCGTCATAGATAGCCGTCGTCAGCGCTTCCCGGGGAAGAGGCGACATCTGACCCTTCCATTTGTTTCGCCACAGAGCTGTGAGGGGCGCGACGAAGCCAAAGGTGGTGATCGCGACGGTTACGAGCGGTCCAAAGACCGCAACGATGATGCCGCCAAGGGCAGGTCCGATGCTGCGGACTGTATTTGTGGCGGTCAGGTTGAAATGTCCGGATATTTGCAAAGTAGAAATGTCACTTTGGTCTGATCCGGCAGGCCGATCAGCCCCGATCTGAGCGGCTGGGCCGGGTTGCAAGATCAGATCGGGGCGGGTGAGGGGCACCCTTGGACTTTAGCTTTGAGACGATGCGATCGACGCCTCACTCAGCAGCGTCAAGCTTTGCCAGCGCCGCTTTACGGCGTTCGATCACCGCTGGATCGTTCATAAAATCCCTCCGCCGTCCCGGACCGTGAGCCCGTCGCACATAGCCGTTCTTCTCGCTGTTGGTCTTTACATCAGGCTTCGACTGCTGCTCCTGCCGCTCCTTGATATAGGCCAGAACATCGCCGAGCCGCTTGTTCTCGACGATTGCCGCATGCGTCACCCGCTGGTCCTTGTCGAACACCTTGTAGGGCAGGGAGTGTCCCTTCCACCGCACATCGAGCCGGCCGTCTGCATAGGCATAGGTCTCGACATAGCGACCAGCCAATCCACGCGTCACTTCGCTCTCCTCCAGCATGATCCGCTTGCGCTCAAACGAAAACGTCAGCTGCGCCCCGACATAACGCTGCTCGCGTTTGCACAGGATCTCCCTTAACCGATCCGCGGCCAGATTCATCGGCCGGTGCAGATCACCCGATCGGGCAGGCACAAGCGCAAACCGCGCATTGTAGTCCTCCATGAAGCCAGGCAAGAACGCATTGCCTGCCTCCATGTCGTCGATGCCTGCCAGCCGCAATTCCTTGACCAGCCGGTCCTGCAGCGTCCGGTTCATCCGCTCGACACGACCCTTGGCCTGGCTGGAGTTCGCACAAAGAATCTCGATATTTAGCTCTGAAAGCGCCCGCCCGAACTGGGTCATGCCCTGGCCGCCCTTGGCATCTTTCTTCGCCACCCGAAACACCGAATGCTTGTCCGAGTAAAAGGCAATCGGCGCACCGTGATCCCGCAGATAAAGCGCCAGCGCCTCGAAATAGCTGAACGCACTTTCCGAGCGCACGAAGCGCAGCTGCATCAACTTGCCCGTCGCATCATCGACGAACACCAACAGCGAGCACGGATCTCCACGATCTTCGAACCAGCGGTGCTCGGACCCGTCGATCTGTACCAGCTCGCCATAGGCTTCGCGCCGCAACCGCGGCTGATGAAACGTCCGCCGCTGCTTGCGTGACAGCCACAGGCCGGCCTCCGACATCCAGCGACGCAGCGTCTCGCGCGACACACGCAATCCATCGCGCTCGGCAAGCTTCTCCGCCGCCAGCGTCGGACCGAAATCCGCATAACGTTCACGAACCAGCGTCACCGCATAATCCCGAACACCGTCGCTGATCCGGTTGTTCGACGGCCGACCGATCGCCTTATGGCGGATCGACGCCGCGCCGTCGGTGCTGATGCGATCCAACAGCCGCCGCACCTGGCGCTCGCTCAGAGCAAGCACATGCGCCGCCGTGACCATCGTCATCCGGCCGGCGATCACCTTCGACAGAACCTCGATCCGCTGCAGATCACGCTCGCTCATCGCAATCAATCCCATCCGCAATCTCCCACGTCAGCAAACGCGGGGAGTGTGACATTCCAACTTTGCAGAAACAGGACATTCTAACTTTGCGGCTACAGTATTGAACCCCACAATGCTCCTTATGAAACAGCCCCACTGGACTCTTTCATATGCCTTGCCGGAAGGTTTTTGTAATCCATTGTTTTGATAGGAAACATTGACATGAGGGATAAACCGACCTCCGGTGCGCTCTAATCGATATGAACTCCGGATGTAATCCAGGTCGAGCTCAAATGTATAAGGGCAGAGCATTTCATCCGGTGTACCCCGATTAAACATGCATTTAGAGGCGGAGGCGACCCGCCCTGCAATACCGCTCATAGGCGGCCCAATTAAATCAGCTGACGATTCATCGGGCATCTTGCGCAGCGGAGCCTCTCGCGATGGTGGCACTCAGCCGGCGGCCCAGCCCGGTTCGGCATCGGGGGAGGGTGCATGATGACCGGTTCCTTGCGGCAGGTCTTCTGCAGGCGAGATTTCGAAGCCTATCTGCCGCGTCTTGCACATTCCAACGACGGTGGCACCGCCCTCGGTCAGGTAGCCGATGCGCGGCGTGTCGTCATGAATGAAAACGCATCAGCGGTGGAGCACCTGACATGTGCCTAGCCGGCCCAGGTCAAGGAAGTGCTGCGCGCTGGCTGGGGCATTCCTCCAAAGGACTTCGTCATCGAAGAACTGTGTGCTCAAACCCGTGATTGAACGTACGCCTGCGCTAGGGTCCGTGCCTAAATAACGTTTCTTTGTAGCTCTGCCCTTAGAAAGCTCCTTAAGGCCATGTCCCCGGCATCACCGACCTGCGGCATGCCAAATGACCGAGCACTCCTCACGGGCGGCTCTCCCTTGGGCCAAAAGTGATTCGCCTCAGGGTCAGCAAAGGACCTCCAAACTAAACCAGCAAATGTCCGAACGATCCGAATTTCCCGATAACGGTGTAATTATGCGGCGTTCCTGCGCCAAGCGCATCGATAACGCCGGAATTCGTATCTCGCTTTGCGGATAATCTGCTTCGTCAGCGGGATGATGAAGAGCTCAGAGTCACACTTAAATGCAGATAGAGGAGGCTTCCCTACGCGGGCCAACCCCATTTGAATCCGTTGCGCAACGCCGCAATCAGTTCGATCTGCAACGGGCTGGAACTTGAGGTCGTTTACATGAGTCTCCACGCAAGAAATAGTGGTCAGTATATTCGGGACGTAAATATTAGCGCAATGGAGATAGCGATTGATCGGGGCGTCAAAACGGTACTGCAAAGTGCGAAAGTAGGTAAGTTCTGATTTAAAACATTGCGGAACAAAACCGTTGCTTCCGTGCAGCAGGCAAGTATTGCACACGAGATCCAATATTACCTCCGGTGCAGAAGGTATAGTTTCGCTCGATACAGACGGCTGTTGATCCGATATCTCGGAATTTTCGCATTTGAGCGTTCTAAGCAAAAGGTCTGAACCAAGAAGGTCGTAAACTGACTTCGATTGGTTAACTCGCATTAAACTGGTGGTGGAACCGAGAGTCAATCGCCGAAGTAGTAGGGGTTGGGGGCATGATAATTTCTAAGACGCGGGCAACTTTAGTTGTTCCACTTGTTGTGAGCATTGGCCTGCAGGGATGTACCACTGTCGGAGGGGCATCTTATGCGAGTACGACTGCCATGGATCGGGCGATAGGCAAGTGTCTCACCAGCACTGTCATTTCTGCTGGTCTCGGTGCCCTCGCTGGCGCCGCGATTGATGGTGGCCGAGGTGCGGGCCGCGGCGCATTGATCGGAACGGCAGTCGGCGTAGGGGCCTGCGCTGTGCTGTTGCAGATAGCCGCCGAAGAGGATCGGACACGCGTGCGGGAAGCAGAACTTGCGGCAATTGAATCTAACACCAGCAGTACCAGGGCCTTCGTGTCCCGCTCTGGTAAGTCTATTGCTGTATCGACTAGGGTGGCGAGTGCGCCAGTGCCTACAGTAAAGCCTGATGCCACGGCTAAACCGTCCAAGGGGGCGTCAGGCGAAACGAAGCCGCAATTCACTGCATGCCGCTACTCCGAACAGACTGTTTCCGTTGACGGCCAGAGTGCAGGCAGCGGCAAGCAATTGTGGTGTCGTCTCGACACGGGCGACTGGAAACCAATTAAAAGCTAAGTGGAAGACCTCTGTGGCGAACGAAAATCTTTCGATTGATTCCTATCGTGAATTGAACCTTGATCCTGACAGCGAGATCGTCAAGCAGCTTATGTCCGGTGTCGAATCCGAGTTCGGCAGCTCGTCTATCCGATTGACGGACCATGTTGGATCAACGCCTGGCAATCTGACGCCGATGATGTCGTCGTGGTACGTGACCTACATTGCCGGCCCCAGAGGTCAAGCGCTTGACTCTGTCGGAGATCTTCTTGGCGCCAACAGCGATCAAAATCGATCTCGCGGTGTTTTCCTCGAACGCGAAATATCGCACGAGCAAAACCAGCGCATCGAGCGCAAAAGGCAAGCCATTAAAGCTAGCAGGGAAAAGCGGGCAGCGGATTACGACCGCTACGAAGAGGCTCGCATTGAGTACCAAAAAGGTAAGGACACCTATGACGAGCTCCGAGCGCGGCATAATCGCGAAGCGAAGTTGACACCGATGTGGTACATTCCGCTCTTGGGGCTTGTTGGCATTACTGAAATGCTCATAAATTTCGAGTCTTTCAGTAGAAATAAGGCTTACACGCCGGCTATCGCACTCGGCGTCACAATCATAGTAGCCTTAATGCTTGCATACGCATCTCACGTTCATGGAACTTTCCTCCGCCAGATTGAGACGCGATTGGGCGCACATCGACGCGACGGCGACCGAGCCTCTGCATGGCGCATGTTTTCGATCGGTACGGTTTTGCTAGCCATAGCGCTTGGAGCGGTCTATTACGCCCGATCGATAATGTACGCCGACATTCTGCTTGAGAACGCGGTGATGGGCGGCAATGCTCCAAGCCCCTTTTTTGTCATTGGCGGGTCCATGATCGGCAACCTCGGCGTATATGCGGTCGGTGTGATCATCGCATTCTTTGCCCACGACGAAGATCATCATTTTCCAGAGGCGTTGCAAGGAAAAAACAAAGCCGAAAAGAAGATGTATGCGTTGCGTGAAAAAATCAGCGCCCCGCTAAAGCGGGAGTTTGAAAATATTGACGCCACTTGTGAAAAGGCGATCGAGCAAGTCAAAAACAAGCACGCGTCTCTTGGCAGCAACAAGGACTTCCTTGCTAGCCGCACCCTCTTCGCGCAAATCAAAGAACAGGACACGAAAGTCCTAGCTGCACTCCAGGTTTATCGGGTCAAGCTATTGACCGCTCTCAAGGGTAAAGCGCCCAGATTCGAGGTCCAGCCGGAGGTCGAGACCGCTGAGTACCAATTCCTTGATAGTAGCGCGTACGCTGCTCTTCCTCTATCCCTTAAATATATCTGAGGCATCGCCATGAGGTTTTTGAGTGTCGCGCTCGCGTTGGCTTTTTCTGCGACAGCGAGCTTCGCGCAGGTAAAAACAGAGGACGAATCCTGCTCGAAGAATGGCGCGAAGCCATCGCTTCGTCAGACGGTGGTAATCGTCGACGGGAATGTTGCTGTTCCGGACAAGCCAGAAGGGCCTGCTCCAGAAAACCAAGAGTGGCGCAAATTCACGGCTCGATTTTTCGATGCCAATAATAAGAACATCGATCAAGTAATGGCGCCGCGAGAACGGATAACCATCGCAATCGCGAACTCTGATGGTAGTGGCCTCGTCTCAATTTTTACCGGATGCGTTCCTTTCGTCAGCAAGGCTGAGGCCGAGAGCCTGAACGCATCGACGACCAACATGCAGAAATTCTTCGGGAAGGATTGGGTTAGTGCTCAGAGGGACGTGGCAGAGTCTTTTACTCGAGCTGCGACGCTTGCCCTGATCGAGGGCTTGAAGAAGGCAAAGGTTGGAGTTCCCGGCGCTAAGAAGCCGTTTGCTCATGGAGCATTGGTCCAAGCGATAAACAAGGGGCAGAGCTATTCGATAGCAAGCGGACTGCCTCGCGTTATCGTATACTCGGACCTCACCAGATATGACATGCCGGTGTCGGATGTCGCCGGTTCACGCCAGCAAGGAAGAATGGACGCCGAGGCCATTAGCCTCGACCTTCAGCGGGCCGATATCGATCTATTTAGTATCGGTTCAGCTCTCTCAGAGGCGCAGACCGAATATCTCAAAGCCTTCTTCCTGGCGGGCAAAGCGAAGGTTGACACGATTGGCAGCTCGGGTAGTTCCCTAACCGAAAACAAGGAGCCGATCAGTTCAGCCGTATACCAAGGGGCAATTTCCTACGGCAAAGGTCAATATCCTGTTCGTATGAGACTGGCACGTGATCAAAATGGCTCCGTAGTGATGTCCTGGATGGAAGAGCAGTCGAACAGAACGCTGTTTGCACCATTCAGCGGCATCCTGAACTGCGAGAGCGAGAGCAAATGCGAGTTTGTGGGTGACAGAGTGTTTGCACAGATATGGACTGACAAGCCGGGACCGGAGCCTGCTTGTGAGAAATGGATGCCATTTGGCGGATTGAGAGACCTATCGTTTGCGCTTGATGGCGACGTTCTCAATGGCAAGATTTCCGATGGCGTCTGTATCATCAATTTCATGGAAGATGGCGTACAGTTCCAGTTACGGCGCGTACCGAATGCCGTATTCTAAGTCTTCGGCATTTTACGCCGCACTCCTGTCGGGTCTCGCATTGATGACAACTCCGGCGGGGGCTCAGTCCGCTTGTCCTGTAGACGTTGCCGCTCGGATGCCATGTCCGCAAGAAGCGTGGCAGACGGTGGGAATAGAGCATGCTGACCGAATGGCTCGATTGAAGAGATTATCGAAGGGGCGACAGGGCTTCTCCTTTTTTGAGGAAACGGTGTCACCGTCCGAGCATGGGCTCAAAGACTTTCCCGCCGACATTCCGGTTCTCAGAGTTGTAGCCCAACAAGACATTTTCTTCGACAGTGGGAGCGATCAAATCCGTCCTGAGGCCTATAAACTCCTGGACATCGTTGCTGACAGTTTGAAGCAAGAACCTCCTGACGTCGTCTTGTTTGTAGCCGGCCACACAGACGCTGATGGCGAGGAAGATTATAATATCGATCTCGGTCTTTCTCGTGCGCACGCAGTGGCATCTGCCCTCGTGCTCCGCGGGGTGTACCAGGCATCGATTTACCGCGTATCTTTTGGCGAATACATGCCAATTGCGCCGAATGATACTGTGCGAAGCAAAGCTAAAAACAGACGCGTCGAATTCCTCTTTGGAGCTAAGCCCGAAGCTCTCGTCGTAGACATCAAGCGGCAAAACGTGAATCTGTGTAGTGGCGACAATAGTGAGTGCAAAAAGCAGATTCGCATCGAAATCGAAAAGGTTTCCGTTTCGAGGGACTTTGAGAAAAAGATTGTCGAGATCAACAACGAGGTTAAAGCGATCGAGAAACAGTCTGGGAGAAGTCCAGTCGAGATCACCAAGGCGCGGCAAGAAGTCGAGCTTGAGCGTACAAAGATCCCAGTGGAGATCGATCGACAGAAGATTTATGTCGACCTTGGCCGATAACGCAGGCATCTTTGTTGCAGTTTCGCTGTCGGCGATGTCATGCCCGCCGCACGCAACAGCTGCCGAAACACAGTTCGGCGACTACGAAATCAGACTTTGCCACGTCGATCTTCAAGATCGTTCGTCCAATCCAAATCTCCCCGGCGGTTGGTCCCTTATTGACCGGAATGACAACATACCTGTCCTATGCCTATACGGTAGTCTGGCAACGGTTTCACTGGCCACTTTGTATCCAAAGCTTGCGAGCCTTAGATCGGTTGATATCGTGGTAAAGACAACCGGAGGACCGGTTGATGTCTGGCTGCCTTTGGGGGAAACGCTTGTGGGAAAGCTCAGACAACTCGTCATAGACGAGGCATGCTTCTCAAGCTGTGCGAACTATCTAGTTCCACTGGCAACACAGGTGATTGCAGGACGCAATACGTTGATTGTTTGGCATGGTGGGCCAATCACTGGATCGAGTGACATTTTGAAAGGAACTGATGTTGCGACCGCGATCCATTATGATGACCTGGCGCGGCGTACTCAGAGGCTCTATGAACTCGCACGTGTGGACAGTGCGATTTTGGCAGTTTCCGCTGCCATGCCTTCAAAATCAAAATTTAAGGCGATTTTTGGTGATGCAGCCAAAAGCCTTTCAGGTTATGCGTTCTCACCAACGCGATTGACACAATGCTTTCGTTTCAAAAATCTGAAGCACATGTGGCATGCGGGCGACGACGAAGCGGTAGCCAAGCTGGGGATGGAACGAAGTTCCTCCCTTGCCCTACTGGAAAATCCGTCGGCAGAGCGTGACGGGTCTATTGATTGCTTGAACAGGTAAATTTAGCATGGCCGAGCCCAGCGGTGCCACCCTTCCAGCTGACGGGGCGGGGACATGAATGACGAGGCATCGCGGTGCCCCTGAAGCTAAAGGTTGGGTCTAAAATTAAGCTTTTCAACTTAGTGGCGCCGATCGATGAGACTGCATCAGGGTGGGAAATGCTTAGCGAGCACGATATCGCGTACTTCAAGCGGCGCATTGACGACGTGTTGCAGAATGGGCGTGCAACGGAATGGCAGCACCAGTTCTTAAGCGACATTCGCGACAAGATGGCTCGCTACGGCGTCCGAACCAAGGTGAGCGAGAAGCAGTTTGCGATCCTAAGACGCCTGACGCAGGATCAATCGCCGCCCCCAAAACTCGACGTGGTCTCTGATGCGACACTACCACCTCATCAGCCATGCCAACGACCGAAAAGCCAAAGCCATTCGCCCGGCGCGCCGTTCATGCGAACACCGCGCAAACGCAATCCCTTTCGTGTACGCAATCCGCTTCGGCCACGAAATCCCTTCCGACCCCGGAATCCGTTTCGGCCGCACTACCCTCTTCGATCCGTGTCCGGTGCAGGACGTGACACCCTGCTGATCATAATTGGCTGCATACTCTTCGTCGGCTTGTTGGCCAGCCTTCTTGGACGCCAGGTCGACGGCGCCGGCAGTGTCGAGCCGCAAGCCGGGTCCAGGGTTGTGGCCAACGCACCGTCCCTGGGCGCCAAAGGTAGAGCAAGTTTTACGATCACCGATGGTGACACGATCCGTCTGAGCAACGGCACGCGCGTGAGATTGATTGGCTTCAACACGCCGGAAAAATACGAGCCGATGTGTTCAAACGAAGCTAAATTAGGAAATCGCGCTTCTGAACGCCTGCGGGAATTGGTGGGTCGGGCGAACTCGACCAACGTCAGTTTAGTCGCGTGCTCTTGCAAACCCGGTACCGAAGAGACGAAAAAATGCAATTACGGTCGTAGCTGCGGCAAACTTGAAGTCGACGGTCGCGACGTCGGACAGATCTTGATCAGTGAGGGCCTTGCCGTTCCCTTTGTATGTGGAGCGACCGGCTGCCCGCCAACCCCGCGGCCCTGGTGTGGATGACTTAACTTCATGTCGCACAGCTACCTTCTTCCAAGCCTTCTGACATCCACCGTGAAGATCGCAATTACGAGCCTCTTCCTGGTCGCATCCGTGTTCGTTCAGGTGTCACAAGCGAATACCCCGTGTAGCGGGCGCAAGGGTGGCATCGACCACTGCCAAGGAGAGACGTTCATTTGTCGCGATGGCTCCGTAAGTGCGAGCAAGAAGTCCTGCGAAGCTACGATGGGCGCCACCGGACTGTTGAGTTCTGACGCCGAGGATATGCAGCCAACCCTGTCTGGCGAATGCTCGTGCCGTGGAGGAAACTATTGTACGGGTCCAAGGGGAGGGCGCTATTGTCTCACCGATAGCGGGAAGAAGAGCTATCTGCGGAAATAGGTTGGGTAAGCCGCTAGGCTATGGCAAGCTCGGGATCGATGCCGACGATGTCCATCACGGCATGGTCTACGTCGACGATCTCGACTGGAGCGTCGGGGCGTAGTCCCGGCCGCTCTCCAGAACATCGCGCTCGTATTCGTTCAGATCGTGGAGCCGGCGTCCAATCGTCCGATCGCTGTGCCTGCATGCACCGTCTTCGGGCAGAGATCCCGGATATGACGGAAATCTCCATCCGGCTGCGCGAGTGCCATGAGGAGGGCCTGCACCATCCATCCCCCATTGGCCACCGGCCTGAACTGCGAGATGTTCGGCCTTGTGCGTGGCTCGGACGACTTCGCTGCCCCCGCGTGTACCGGGTCGAGATAGAGCCCAGTCTGATCGCCCTTGCCCCGCTTGCCATAGACGCGCCCGGTCTTCTTGGGTATTTCCGGCTGGCCCCGGTTGTGACCTCGACGATCGCGCCCTTCCTCGGCAGGTGCTGGTCATTCATTCCGGCTGGGCGCCCGGGAACGCTTCCACATCGGTGTAGCGATTGTCCCCTGATCAGCCGGGCTGAAGAGACCGTCGGCCCATTCAATGCCAATTGACTTCGAGGAGATCATCGCCGGTACTGGCGTCACGGGCAAATATCCGGGTCCTCGATAGTCCGTTGGCTATCTGCCACCGGGCGGCGGTATTGTCCTTCTTCGGCTTGTTGGCCTTCCATACTGCTTTCTGATCCTCGAGCGAGGCGGCGGCGATGGTGCGCAACGGCTGCTCCTTTGGCATGTCGCCCCTGACCATCTGGTCGAGCATGGCCGGTTGTCGACGGTCTCAGTGAGATTTGCAGATCGGACAGCTCCGCCACCACGTCATTTCCGAACGCGGAAAACAGGTTGATCAACTCATCTTGGCGTGGCTGGCCGAATGCCAATCGATAGGTCGCCAGAGATTTCTTCAGTTTCTCGAAGCGCTCGACCTCTCTGCTGAACGGAGGGATGAGCACAACGCGTTGAATTTTTTCGCTGCCGGGGCAAAGCCAGAAAGGCACGATATCGCCGGCGCGACCGTGCGCGATCTCGTGCTGCCGAGCGGCCTCGAACATGCTCTCCCATGGTCCGACACGACCACCCTCGCTCTGGGCGAAATCGCCGAAGCTGGCAGCAATATTGCGTCGGACGGCATGGTTCTTAAAGCGGTGAACCCGACCTTCCCGTTGCTCGATGTCGACGGGATTACGCGGGAGGTTCCAGTGGACGATGCGGGCACAATAGGGGTGGAAATCCAGGCCCTCTTGGCCAATGGAAGTTGTCGCCAGAACGAACGGGCGGAAAGGGGATTTGAAGGCCGCTTGGACGAGCGTCGTGCGGCGGACGCCCTTTTCATCCTCTGCCTTTGTTGCAAATCGCATCGCAAAACGCGCACGCACCTCGAATGTCTTATCGTGCAAGCGTGAGCGCCCGGCAGTCCAGTGATCAAGCGTTATTTGTGCCGGCCGTAGGGCAACGACTTCGACGACCTTCGCAGCAATGAGTCCCGCGCGTTTGTCCGCTTCCAGTTCGATGCCGCGCTCAGCTTCAAGTACGAGCTGGAGATATTCATCCAACACTGCGGACAAGTCGTGCATTGCGGCATGCGTAATGACCTGGCGCCAATAGTTCAGGGGCGATGTTTCTCTCAACAATACCCGGCTTTCTGGCTGATTATATAGTGTCCGGAAGCCGAGAGCGATCGCGACTGCCGCTCCGACGAGAGCAGGGTGGTTTAGTGGCAGCTCCGGACAAAGGCGACCAAGTGCTCGAAGGGCACACGTTGCCGGTGATCCAAGAGCAAAATCTGCGAGTTTGTCGTAGACATCTCGGGCATCTTCATCGTCGGAATGATCTTCCGCTTCGAGTGCTTTCCTGAGCACCCCAATGGCGCGTGCCATAGCGCCGTGCTCCTCGTGGCCTTCGTGCTCGATGGCGCCCACCCTGCTCCAGTCCACGCGTCTTCCCAGATTATCTTCCAAATTGAGCGGGAGGAGTCGGTCGGATTTCCCGGACAGACGCAATAGTTGCTCCGCGTTGATGAGTTCCTTGAGCACTTCTACCGCCTGGAGGCGCAGCTCATCATGGCTTGCCGCACGTCCAAACCGGCGCTCCATTGCCAAGGGGTCTATCCAAGCCGCCAGCGTAGCGGAGGGGTAGAGCATTGGCATCATCTCCTCGATGCCAATCGGACGGCTGGTGCGGCTGACCAGATCGCTTGTCATGCCCATGCGACGGCTTGCTTCATGCGAGAGAAGCGCGGCGATCGCGTCCGGCACCATCGACCAGTCTGAAAATATGAGCGACTTCGTGGCCGGGGCCGGTTCTCCGTATGATGGCCGAGAGGGCGGAAGCCACAATGCGCGATCAAGTCCGTGCTCGAAGGCTGTGTCGGCCACCACGCGCATTCTCGCGTTTCTCAGAGGAATCTCTGCATAGCTCTCAACCTGCTCCTTGCTGATGAGGAACGGAGCCGCCCCCTTGATTGCACTGCGCAGTTCGCTGGACGGCTGCAGTTTCAGCGCCTGCAGTTTCTGACGAAGCTTGTATTCACGCATGAAGTTGAGCAGGTATGGCGACGACTTCCAATACTCGACGATACCCGGTGCGCTGACAATCGCCGCCACCTGGGCAATCGCCTTCGCCTCCTTGAGGTCCTCCGTCTCGATCATCAGCTCTGGCTTGCTCTCCTTGACCAGAGCATTGCGGTCGTCAGTGGAATCCACGCGCTCGGTTCGGGCGATGACCTCGCCCAGAATGTGCTGGACACGGTCACGCTGGACACGGGCGTGAGCGCTCGTCTCGGGCATTGCCTGCAACGCACGGCGGAAGCCTTTAAGCTCCTGTTCGAGTTCCTTAATCCGAGCGTCACCATCTTCTTCGCCGAACAGGAAGCGCATGGTGCGCAAGAAGTCACTATAGTGATCGCCCTCTTCCGGATCGTCGCTGTTCAATGTCAGCATGCGGTATGGCGTTGCTGATAGCAGCAACAGGCGCGCTTTCGAGCCGTCGGCGCCGGAGTAGGAAAAAAGAGCACGCGCGAGCTCCGCCGCGGCTGCCTTTTCGGGCGCCGACTTCTCATCGTGCTCGTGCAGCAGGTCGGCAAACCGCTGAAATTCGTCAAGGATGATCAAATCCGGACTCAACGCATCAACGCAAATCCGAGCCAGGACGCGGCGTAACTCACCGATCATGACAGCCGGCCGCTGATCGGGAGGATAGTTTGGATTTCTTTTGTTCCTCGCCAACTCCGCGGCGGCACGAATTCGCTCTATGAATTCATCCCCGACGGCGGCGTTGAAATTCTTGGCGATTTCTTCGGAGATTTTCTGGCCGCGCATCCAGTCGGTCCAACCCGGCCAGTTCTCGGCATCGACACCTCCACGGAAAACCCGCTGTATGCCCCTGTGCCGAATGCCGAGCCTCTTCCGCAGCATCTCGTAAATGAGCGCCCGTTCCTTTGCGGTACCGAGCGATGATTTCAGATCGAGTGCCGTTCCCGGGGTGAGGCTGACGAGATTTATTGGTCGGGAGGCAATCCCGCCATCTTGCTCGATTTCCAATGGTAGCAAGGTGAGGCGGGTGTTCAACGGTTTTGTCGTCGAGCCGATGACGTTGAGCGACTTGATGTTCTGCTCGGCGATCGCCTGGTTTGAGCAAATGTAAACAACGTCAATACGGTCGACCTTGCCCGTCAGCTCCTCAATCGCCTTCGCAATGACGCCTCGTGCCACCATGGTCTTGCCAAGACCAACCTCATCGGCAACAAGAAACTGCCTCGTCGTCTGCCGGTCAGTGAAAAGACGCCGAAACACATAGTTGACGGTGGCGCGCTGAAAGGGCTTGAGCAGCTTCAGATGCTCGTCTGCTTGATAGGTCAAGGCCGAGCTTCTTCGCATCAATGCAGAGGTGACCGAACTCATGAACGAAGGGTTGGATTTCGAGCATCTCCGCCCCCGGCAGAGGTTTCTCAACAAGAAGCGTGCCGCCGAAGGCAAGCCGCCGAGCGTTCCCCTGAGTGATCTTTTTGAGTTCGCCCGTGAGACCGTCGCGTACGATACCCGCCCCATCCTGACGGAACTCATGAAGCTGGGTTCGACACCAGTCGAAGGCGCCGACACGTTCCGTACACGGATCTCGAACAGACCTTGGTACAAGTTCTTCAACTATGGGTCTAACGGCGAAATCACCTGGAAGAAGGAAGACCTCGGTGAAAATGTCGCCCTGGTCAACCGGGCGCGGACAAAGATCCACGAAGGGCTGCGGCCGGAGGCAACGGATCTGCTCTTCAGCAAGACCTACTTCGCGCTCGAGGAGACAGGCCTGGGTTGGCCGAGCTTCTATGGCCCGGAGGAATACACGCCGGAGAAATCCCGCGACGACGCGATGCTACGCATATTCGCGGACGCGTACCGCATCACGCCCAACCCCTACATGGAAGAGGTGAAGACCGACTGGAAGTCGTCGCACGACATGCTGGGTCGCGGCGACAACCGCATGCGCCGTCTCATGACGAAGCTGTTCCCGATGCAGACCGAAAAGGAGTGCGACGACTTCCTTCACAAGTTGAAGAACAGCCTGAAACAAACGCGTGTGGCAGGATCCATCGACATCAGCCTGCTTTTCTTCCGGGCTGCTGATCCGGCTGGAAAGGCTTGGCGATGCGACCGTTGTGGCCGTGTCCATCTCCATGAAGGCTTCGGAAAGTGCACCCGTTGCGGCGAAGTGCTGACGAGGCCCGATGATTTGACGGCGTCGGTGATCGCACACGGGAACTTTCTCGGGCGGCGCGTCAAGCGATCTGTCGAAGGCAACGAAAAGCTCTTCAGATTGAAATGCGAGGAATTGACGGGACAGACGAGCGATCCGGCCGAGCGCCTCCAGCAGTTCAAGGGCGTTTTCGTCAAGGAGGACGACGAGAGCGAGCCGGAATTCGAATGGCGTAAGCTCTTCGACACCGTGGATCTGCTGTCCGTCACCACCACGATGGAAGTCGGGGTCGATATCGGTTCGCTGCAGGCAGTTTACCAAGGCAACATGCCGCCGCAGCGTTTCAACTATCAGCAGCGTGTCGGTCGCGCAGGTCGACGCGGCCATCTCCGCGACCGAGATCCTGATCCAGCGAGCGGCGCTCGATCTCGACATCGCGCCGGAAGAGTTCGATGCACTGGCGCCAAACATCATGGTAACGCTCTCAGGAGAGAGGCTGCCCTACCTGCAGATCTCCGATGCCCTCCCGAATGGCTCGGGCTTCTGCCGTCACCTGTTGGGGGACAGCACGATCCCGGTCTCAGGCCTGATCAAGAGCATTCTGGACGACCCGGAGGAGTGGCCGAGGGAAGACGTAGGGGTTGACGCTCACATCAAGAGCTGCGGCTCGTCGTGCTACAAATGCCTCCAACGATACAACAACAGGAACTTCCATGGCCTCCTCGACTGGCGGCTCGGGCTTGCCTATCTCAGGGCGCTGGCGGAGCCGGAATACGACGCTGGGTTCGATGGAGACTACGGGTGCTTCGAGGTGTCGGACTGGACAGCCATGGCCGTAGATTTGGCAGAGCAGACGAAGACCTACATCCCAGGTAACATTGTATCCCACGTGAAGGGCAGGGCTGACATCCCGATCTTCTCCTTGGACAATCACAACAACACGTGGGGCGTGGTGGTTCATCCGCTTTGGGATGCGCGCAAGCTATTCGGCAAGTGGGGGCTCGATAGGAGTTATTTCGCCGTCGACAGTTTCGAGCTTTCGAGACGCCCGCTGCTTGTTCTTCAGCGTGCTCGGGGCGCTGTGAAATGAGCCGTCTTTCCGCCGCGCTTCGACGACCGATGCAATTCGGGTAACAATAGCGCCGGTCGTCTCGTGTTCCCAGAACCTGAGCGCGATCCAGCCAAGCTGCACGAGATGCGCCGTCGCACGCGCATCCCTTGCCCGGTTGCGCTCGATCTTGCCGAGCCAGAAGTCGGAATTCTTTTTAACGGACGGAGGATGCGCTTCGCACCCATGCCAGAAGCATCCATCCAGGAACACCGCAATCTTCGAACCCGGAAAGGCGAAGTCACACGTCGTCCGCTTCATGCCGGGGATCGGGTAGTGGATGCGATAGCGAAGCCCGCGGGCATAGAGATGCGAGCGGATAGTGAGTTCGAAGGGGTTGTCCTTGCGCGCCGTGTGCTGCATCCGGCGGCGAACGGCTTCGGTGGCTTGCAGGTCTAGTGGCATCAACCTACCTTCGTTCATGGACGAGGCGACTTCATGGCAGTCGCGGCTAGGTCTTTTTGAGCCGAACCAAGATGGTCTTTGGGTTCTCGGGCGAGCGCTCGACGTCGACAATGCCGGATGACTTCACGAGGTCGCTCAGTCGAGGAAAGCCGTAGTTACGGGCGTCGAAGTCCGGCGCCTGTTTTGCCAGGTGTCCGCCGACCTGAGCCAGATTCGCTCGACCGTCCTCATCGGCAGTCGCGATGATAGCCTTGATCAGCATATCCCGCGCCGCCTTGTTCAGGCCTGCCTTCTTGGCAGGCTGTTTGGCCGGGGAAGGTTTCACTTCGGTTTGCTGTTGTGTCGGGGCGGCCGCTCGGTCAGCTTCTTCGGCCTGCGTATTGAGAACATCGAAATACACGAACTTGTCGCAGGCCGTGATGAAGGGGCGCGGCGTTTTGCGTTCTCCGAACCCGTAGACCGTGACGCCCTGTTCGCGGATCCTTGCTGCCAAACGCGCGAAATCGCTATCACTGGAGACGATGCAAAAACCGGAAAAGCGGCCGGTGCCTTTCAGGCTACCCGCCCATAGTCGTGTGATTATGGAGGCAGATAATGAATTTCTGGCAACGATTGCTCGCACCCCTTCGACCCCATCCGATGGCCACGGCCCGAGCGCGTTGTCATCGGCCGAATCCTTCAAAACTAACGCATCGGCCCTGACGCCATTGGTACGGATCCGAACGTTTATTCGTACCAATGGTACGCACGATGATATGTTGGTACGAATCCGTGGTGCAAGTGGTACGCAAAAGTGCACCAAACGGTGCAATTTCCGTGAAGGTTCCTGAGACCTTCGCCATCTGGCGGGTAAATTAAAGTATAGTTTCTGCGCTCTCAAATTGTTGACATAAAGTATACGCTTTTTCTGCGGATATACCTTATTTTTATTTTGGCTATATTTACCGAATCCGAAATTGGAAACAGCGTTATACTCACGAGAAAAATGACGTTTTCCGCAAGAAAAACGCAGATTTTTCGGAGGGCGATCAGTTCGATCGGCGAGGGCGCCCTGCGCTATCACATCGGTTTCTCCACGAGGTTCGAGAGCGATGGCGGTTGAAATGCGAGCGGAAACTATCGTCCAGATAGGTTCCGCTTACCGCGGGGCGCTTGGGACGACCTGTATCGGTGCCACTCTCGAGGAAGCGAGGAGACATAGACTGTACGCTGACGCGAGCGCCAGAGTGTCTGACGAGTGAAACTATCTTCGCCCGACGCCGGTAGGATCACGGGAGCTGCGGCCGCATGGAGAGATGGAGACAGCTGTGAGCTAGGACGACGTCGTTGGCATCATCGACGCGCTGTCTCGTTTGCTGCCGTCCAGTTTGCCAATGCCCGGATCGGCGGCTGAAACGCCCAATGTAGAGTTGGAGGAGGCGTCAGTCCAACATTATGGGCGCACAGTCCAAAAATGCGTGGCGACAGTCCAAAATTATCAGGCGACGCTCATGTCGCATTACTAAATAGCTCCTACAAGCAATGTGGCGGGGAAGTTGGAATGTCCGCCGTTGTGCAAAGTAGAAATGTCCGCGAGGTTGCTACGCGGCACACCGATCAGCCCCGATCTGAGCGGCTGATACCGGTTGCAAGAGCAGATCGGGGCGGGTGAGAGACACCCCTTCGGCTTTAGCTTTGAGACTATCCGATCGACGGTTCACTCGGCAGCCTGCTGCCTCAACAGCGCTTTCTCTCGCCGCGCAATCACCGCCGGATCATTCATGTAGTCCGTGCGCCTTCCGGGCTTGCGACCTCTCGGCTTATAGCTATTTTTGTCGCTGTTGCTCTTCACGACCGGCTTTTCCTGCTGGTCCTGACGCTCCTTGATATAGGCCAGAACATCACCGAGCCGCTTGTTCTCGGTAATTGCCGCATGCGTCACCCGCTGGTCCTTGTCGAACACCGTGTAGGGCAGGGAATGTCCCTTCCAGCGCACATCCAGGCGGCCGTCAGCATAGGCATAGGTCTCGACATAGCGGCCCACCAGACCGCGCGTCACCTCGGTCTCCTCCAGCATGATCCGCTTGCGTTCAAACGAAAACGTCAACTGCGCCCCGACGTAACGCTGCTCGCGCTTGCAAAGGATCTCAGTTAACCGACCCGGGGCCAGATTCAGCGGCCGGTGCAAGTCCTCGGACCGGGCAGGGATGATCGCAAACCGCGCATTGTAGTGCTCCATGAAGCCAGGCAAAAACGCATTGCCAGTCTCCATGTCCCAGATCCCCGCCAGCCGTAATTCCTTGACCAGCCGATCCTGCAGCGTCCGGTTCATGCGCTCGACGCGACCTTTGGCCTGGCTCGAATTTGCGCAAAGAATCTCGATGTTTAGCTCGCAAAGCGCCCGCCCGAACTGGGTCATCCCCTGGCCACCCTTGGCGTCCTTCTTCGCCACCCGGAATACCGAATGCTTGTCGGAGTAGAAGGCCACAGGCGCGCCGTGACGCCTGAGGTATAGCGCCAGTGCCTCGAAATAGCTGAAGGCGCTTTCCGAGCGCACAAACCGCAACTGCATCAATCTGCCAGTCGCATCGTCGACAAACACCAGCAGCGAGCATGGCGGCCCGCGATCCTCGAACCAGCGGTGTTCCGACCCGTCGATCTGCACCAACTCGCCATAGGCCTCGCGCCGCAGCCGCGGCTGATGAAACGTCCGCCGCTGCTTGGCAGATAGCCACAGGCCAGCCTCCACCATCCAGCTGCGCAACGTCTCGCGCGACACACGCAATCCATCGCGTTCGGCCAGCTTCTCGGCCGCCAGCGTCGGACCGAAATCCGCATAGCGTTCGCCAACCAACGTCATCGCATAATCGCGAACGCCGTCGCTAATCCGGTTGTTCGATGGCCGACCGATCGCCTTGTGCCTTATCGATGCCGCGCCGTCAGTGCGGATCCGATCCAGCAGCCGACGCACCTGGCGCTCGCTCAGATCAAGCACATGTGCCGCCGACACCAACGTCATGCGGCCGTCGACCACCTTCGACAAAATCTCGATCCGCTGCAGATCGCGCTCGCTCATCGCTATCAATCCCATCCGCAATCTCCACCGTCATCAAAAACGGGAAGAGAGTGACATTCTAACTTTGCAGAAACAGGACACTTTAACTTTGCGGCTACAGGCGAATCTGGCATAACAAATATTATGGAACATCTAGGCGGTTTGCTGCCTGTTGCGTTTTGGCCCGAAACCGCATTTTCCACGACTGTGGAAAACTGGCGATGCTGCGGTTTGCCGTGTTGCGTTGAAGCGAACCGATGGCATGGTTGCGTTCATTGAGGAACGCGAGTCACCATGCCGATCATCAATATAAGAAATGCAGCCCTGCCGCCATCCGCACGCGGGCTTGTCGCTGTCGGGTCGCTTGGTGTCCCACGGTTTTGGGCCACCATCTGGAGTGACGTCCTGAACCCGAGGCTGGAGCCATCGAGCCGACAGAAATATCTGACGGCCATTGATCGTTTCTACGAGGCAGTATGCGAGCAACACGGTACCGACTGTCTGGACCGTCTTATAGCCGAAGCCGATGGCGATGCTTTGGAAGAATGTCTTCTAGGCTTCTTCGCCCAGCTCAGGAACGAGGCAGTCGTCGAGAACGCAGACAAGTCGTCCACATGGAAGTTTGCGCTCGACTTCGCGACGGAAATGCTTCGCCAGGCCGGTAGCACGGCTGGTGCGCGGGCGAACGAAATCCAGGCAAAAGTACATCGCCTTGAGACTTTCTACCGCAACCTGGTTCCGAACCCCCAGAAGCCGCCGCCGCCGATCCGGGCACTTCCGCCGCTCGTCATCGAGGACCTGTACGAAATCTTCAGGCCGGATTCGACGCGCAACCCCTTCAAGACTGAGACGCTGCGCTGGCGCAACCTCTTGGTCTTCATGTTGCTGTTGCGCCTTGGGCTTCGGCGTGGTGAAGGCGCGTTGCTGTACGCTTCCTCGTTCAAGGAGGACTTCGACCCAGTCGCTCGCAAGACCGTTCACTGGTTGGATGTCGAGGAGGTCGATGATCCGGACCCAAGGTACGAACAGCCTGGACTGAAGACGGAGACCTCTCGACGCCAGCTTCCGCTACAGGAAGAGATTGTCGAACTCGTCAGGTTCTACATCCGCAACTATCGCGGACGGGCAAATCATCCGCATCTTCTGATCTCTCAAAAAGGTCTGCCACTTTCGCTGCGATCTCTCAGCGAAATCTTCGAGGTTGCGACGGACGCTCTGTCCGACGAAGCCAAGCAATCTCTGAAAAAGCAGGGGCTTAAAGGCGTCTCTTGTCACGACCTCCGCCATACATCTGCTGTCGTCAGGATGCGTCGGTATCAGGACACGGGCAATGGTCTGGACAAGGCTCAGGAGAAGCTGCGGACGTTTTTTGGGTGGTCGAAGAAGTCGGATATGCCGCGCCTCTATGCCAAGGCCTACTTCGAAACCAGCCTGGACGAAGTCTGGGGCGAAAAGTTCGACCACTTTGTGGATGCTCTTCGACGCACTGTTCCGAAGACGTCCCATTGAAGCCCGCCATCACGCTCCAGAGCGACCGCCTCGTCGCCGATATTGATCGCCTGACATCGAGTTTGCCGCCGTTGCCTGCGGTGGTGAAATACTACGATGATTTTGCGAACGAGATATGCTCCGTCCGGGACCTGTCCGAAACCGACCAGGTCTTCCTTGCCTTGGACGGCCGCCAGCATCCAATATCGTTCAATGCATTTGGTCCCGCAACACAGGTCATGAAACATGTGTTCGCCGACTGGCTTGGCGAACACGACCTTCACTACGTGACGATCTTGTTTGGCAGCACCCTAAGCTACCTCGCACGTCGTGGCGTCCTCTCGCTGATCGAGCTATTGGTGTCGCAGCCATTCGACGCTCGATCCCATTGGAACACATTCGTTCTTGCAGAGGTGAGTGCCAGGGAAAGCTACTCGCTAAGAGCCATTCTTCATTCCCTCTGTCGGCTGAACATTGGTCATTGGACGCCCACGGCAGCATCCCTCATCCGCGCTTTAAAAAGTCCGAAGGTGGACAAGTATCGCGTCGTTCGCATCGGCGACTGCTTCATGCCACTGGATCATCAAAGCCTGATCGTCGACCATATCGACGCGATGTGCGCTGCGCTCTCGAATGATCCGCAGTCGATTGATGACGAAGCGCTGCGGGACGTGTGCATCTTGGTCACGTCGTACCAATATGCCTTCCGTCCGGGTCAGATCGCGCGGATCGAGACGGCCGATGTTCGGCTATACTCGACCGGTGCGGTGCATGTGGCGGTCGCCCGGATCAAGCAAAAGGACAAGCGCAAGCGCATTCGAGAAACCCGGCGGATCAAGCGAGAGTGGGGCCCGCTCTTCAATGAGTTCGTGAAGCGTCGGGACGCAGGAAGGGTCATGATAGAGGAGGGCGTGCCCCCTCGCCTCCTCTTCGGCCTCACGCCGTCCGGTGTCAGCCGGGTCATTCTTGAGCTTACGTCGGACCTGACTGGTGAGGCTTGGTCTCCAACCGACTTGAGACATACGGCGGCACAACGTCTCGCGGACGGCGGCATCTCGCACGCTGGTCTCTCGGAGTTCATGGGTCACTCCAGCGACCGCGTCGCAAACGTATACTTCGACGCGTCGCCGCCACAGGCCAAGCGTATCAACGCCGCCCTGGCGATCTCGCCGATCTACAAGCACGTCGCCAAGATCGCGACGACGAAAACCATCGATAAGGCGATGCTGCTTGGTCTTCCGGCCGAGAAGCAGATCGGCGGCGTGCCTCACGGGATTCCCATTGCCGGAATAGGCGGTTGCAATCTCGGTCAAAACCTCTGCATGAAGAACCCGGTGGTGGCTTGCTACACCTGCTCCCAGTTCATGCCGCTGAACGACCCAGAAATCCATCAAGAGGTCGTGGATAGCCTTCGTCCAGTGGTGACGGAATTTGCCGCTGCGTCCCGCAACAACCAGCAATCCCCTGCTTACGCTCAATTGAAGAGCACCCTCGACGCCGCACGGCGCATCGCCGAGGAGCTGAAACCTGATGGTCAGGAAGAGGTATGAACCCATTCTATGCCGAATACATCGCCACGGCTAAGACCCTGGCGGAAGAGCGCGGCCTTAACTGGAGGCTGGTCTACGATGACCATGGCAAGGTCAGCAAGGATACGCGGTGGAACCTGACCGAGTTGAGGGGCATGTTGCCGCCGCCGATTCAGTGGTTGGGGCAAGTGGGCGTCGAAGCCAATTCGTTTGCGAAATCAGGCTGAGGATGGAACAGGAGCCGGTTGTGGGTGGCCCGATGCCTCCGGCATGGATGGACCTCTATCAGGCCGTCCTTATCCATCAACTTCTCGTCCGCAAAACGAAGCCACTAAGCGCGATAAAAATCGCGGTTCCAATCCGTCAGCTCGCGCCCGTGGCTGGAGAGACGCCGCCGTGGGCCGTGACACCGGTGCAAATCCAGCAGGCCTACAACGCCACCCTGGAGGGACAGGTTTCCGGCAAGGTGGCACTCGACTTTGCCACCATGGTCAGGAACGTTATCGATAGGCAGAAACTCGCTGACATCCCTTCTCTGGCCCGCTATTGCGAGCCATATGCTACAAAAAATGCCTTAGCGGCCCAGCAACAGGCCGACGCAGTCCGAAATCGGCAAAACGCTCATGGCGGCCGCAAGAGCCTTCGGCGCAGCCTGGCCGAAAGGAAGTCGGCGTCGAAGCTTCCGGATGAAAGGGCCTTCTGGGAGCGGGTGCGGATTGTCTTCACAGAGACGCCCATGTCCTTCTCGGACGCGATCCGGTTTGCGGCATTTAAGGTCCAGATCATCATGGGCTTCCGTATCGGAGAGGCTGCCCTCCTTCCATTGGACTGGAAGCGTTGGCGCGAGTATCTGGATGCCGACGGACGACCGGCCGGAGAGCATGGCGGGTTCTCCCGCTCGCTAGGTGTTCCGCACCAATCCTCGCTGCGCCGAAATCCTCGGCAATGCTGACGACCGTGATCGCAAGGCCAACCTGACCCGCCTCGAACAGGCGGAAGCGGACCGCGAGCAGAAGGCCAAGGTCGATGGCAACCAGATGGCCTTGGAGGAAGAAAACCTTCGGCTGAAGGCGGAGAACGCCTCGCTGCGCCGCGACCTGGATCGCATGAAGCGACTGAGCGCGGTGATCGCCGAGACTGGTAGACTTCCATGATTGGGTGTTTGAAGTCTGGTCCTCGGAGCCGCGCCGTCGTGGCCCCGACAGGCCGTGGGAGCTGGATCGCAGTGAATGAGGCACAGGGACCCGCGACGTCCCGTCGTGGGTGGCCGCAGTGAACGGAGAGCCAGAGCCCATGGCAGGGGCCAATCAACGACGGGGTGGCGCAGAGGGGCAGACGTTCCTGGTCCTTGGTGAGCGTTCTGAGCAGTCTTCCTGGGAGCTGTCCATTACGTCAGTTCATGCCAGCCGGTTCGGCGACCACGTCATCATCGGCCGCGACGAGACCGAGCAGCTCCGCCGTGCCCTCGTACTCTCCAAGAGATCACCGCGTGATCCGGCGGTTGGCGAGACTTGGCGTGTCACAGGCTCGATCCAACTCCATCCAGAATATGGTCCGCAGCTTCATGCCGAGGTGGCTTTGCCCCTCGTCACCAAAGGTCGGGCGATCATCCGGCACCTTGCTAGCGACAAGCGCTTCGTCGGTCTCGGCTGGGCGATGGCGGAGAAGGTCTGGGAGCGCTTCGGCGAAACCATCTACGACCTCATTCGGGATCGCGACTTGAAGGCGCTCGCGGACGTCGTCGGCGCGGATCGGGCCATCGCCATCGTCGACGGCTTCGGCATGCTGGCCGAGGAGGTCGAAATCTTTCGATGGCTGGATCGCTACGGCGTCTCGCCTCGTGTGGCTGGTGCTGCCGCCCGTGTCTGGGGTCTTGGAGCTATCGCCCGCATCAAGGCCGACCCGTTCACAATGACATTGCTGGAGCCGTGGAAGGACGTGGACGCGAGAGCGCTTCGTCTTGGCGTTGCCCTCGATGATCCGAGGCGATTGACGGCCGCCGTCGAGGAGGCGTTGGCCATTCGCTTCCGGGCAGGGAACATGGCCTCCCCTTCCCCGGTTCTGAAACCTCTGGTGAAGCGCCTGCTCGCACCTTGGACTGGCGATCCGGCGATTGCCATCGATCTGGCCTTGGCCAGTGGTCGCGTGGTGTCGCCAGCCTCCGAGCTTCTACAGTCGAGGGCCTGCCGCTTCATGGAGGAAGAGGTCGCTCGGCAGATCGGCGAGCGCATCGGTCGCGAAGGGCTGGGATTCGACGGCAAGCTGGTTGTCGAGGCCATGGCCAAGGTCGAGGCGGAGATCGGTTATGCCCTTACCGATGCGCAGCGCGAGGCGGTCTTCATGGCCACGACCTGTGGCTTTTGCGTGATCAGCGGCGGCGCGGGCACGGGTAAGACGACCGTCGTTCGGGCGATCCTTGCGGCATTGGAGGCCATCCGTGACGGTCTTCCGGCTTCGCAGCGCCATGGCGTCGAACACCTGCAGGTGGCTCTCGCGGGCCGTGCCGTCAGGCGGATCAGCGAGGCGACAGGTCGTCCAGCGAGCACCCTCTCGCGGCTGGTTCACGACATCGAGGATGCTGGCCGTCGTATCGAGGCGGGGACGGTCATCTTCGACGAATCCTCCATGCTCGACACTCCATCGATCTACCGGGTGCTCGCTCAGTTGCCCATCGAGGTCAACCTGATCTTCATCGGCGATCCGGGACAGCTTCCGCCCATCGGAGCCGGCCTGCCCTTCCACACCATGGTCAAGGCGACGAGAATACCTTCGGTCACTTTGGACATCGTACACCGACAGGACGACGCCACCGGCATTCCGGCCATCGCATCCGCCGTGCGCACTGGCAAGGCAGTCGGTCTCCGCCGCTTCGATCCGAATGTCGCGCTGACGCCTGGCGTCTATCTCTTCCCGGCGTCGAAAGACGACGTGGCCGGAAAGACCGTAGCGGCCTTCCGCGCCATGTGCGGGCGGGTTCCAGCCTATGGCAAGACGGCCGCACTGCACGAAATGGACGTCCAGATACTCACGCAGGCAAAGAACGGCCCAGCCGGATCGAAAGAGCTGAACCGGGCCATTGAGATCGAGTACATGTCCAAGCAGGCGAATGTCGAGGATTGGGGTTTGAGCGTCGGCTCGAAAATCATGTGGTTGAAGAACGATTATTCGAAGGCCCCTCAGCTCGACGATGAAGGGAAGCATGTTCTCGACAAGGTCACGGGCGATCCGATCTGCGCCGCGTTCATGAACGGCTCCCTGGGCGTCGTCACCAAGCCCCACCCCAAAGGTGCCTGGGTGCGGTTCGACGACGGCGCTGAAGACGTGATCACCACGGCCGACCTTGAGAAGCTCACCCACGGCTGGGCGATCAGCGTCCACAAGGCTCAGGGGTCGGCATTCAAACGGGTCATCATCCCTGTCGTCCGGTCGAAGCTTCTGGACCGAACCATGCTCTACACAGCGATAACTCGCGGCATCGAGACCGTCGTTCTCGTCGGCGATATTGATCTCATCAACGAGGTTGTCTCCGCTTCTCCTAAATCCTTGGATCGCGAGCATAACTTGAGCTTCGACGGTATTTGAATTGACGTGACACTAATCGTTGACCAGGCTGGTAGTGATTGATTCAGCTATTCGCGTAAGGGGTGTGCATCGACCATGTACATGTTGAAGCCCGGCATAAAGAAAGACCCCGTGCGACGCTGGGCTCTGCCTGACCGCATCTTCTTCGGAAATGGCGCGTGCGCCATTCTGGCCGGAGTGTTTTTGAAGGAGGCACCCCTTCCTGAATTTTACGCGGAGCGCATTATCCCAGGCGAAGGGTTTGCCGGAAACCATATCTTCGTGACCGACGGGGTCGTCGCTTTCGACCACCACGGCTATTCGTTGCGGAACCGACTCCTAGCCTACCACACGAATGGTTGGGCGAGCCGATCTGCAGAAGGATGGAATTGCCGCCTCGAACGCGTCACCTTTGATCTGCTCGACAGGCGCGATCTCAATGACAACAAGATGCTCGGGCCGGATCAGTATCTTCACGACCCCATAGCTCGTGCCGAGACCTACCTTGGCCGGGTGAACCACATCGAAGCAAGCGAACGAGCACGCGCCAAGCAACTCGTTCACAGCGCTATCTGATTTATCAATTGGCGGATTATCGAGTTTAGCGCCTCCGGTCGTTCCATCGGCACGTAATGCCCACAGTCGGGGACAACATGCAGGCAACCGTTTTGGGCTATCCCGGCTTGCTTGGAAATGGTCGCCAGTCCGGGTAAGACGTCGTCTGCGCCTGTGACTACGTGCACTGGGCCTGAGAATGTCGAAAGGGTATCGCCGCGACTTCTGCGGGTGTGGAATGCCTCGACGCCTCGTAGTACATCATCAAGGGGCTGACGCATAACGATACTCTCCGCCTCAGCGATGATCGCTGCAGACGTGGTCCTCGCAAACGCAGGCTTCCACCATTCGTGCCATGCAGCCGATAGCCCCATCTCCTGAAGTCTAGTGGCGTAGGTTACGTGAAGCCCGGAATCCAGTCGCCGCGCCGCCTTTGTCCCTATCAGAACCAACGCCGCAACCCGTTCCGGCGCGAGTGCAGCAACCTCCAAGGCGCATGAGCCACCAACCGAGCAGCCGACGGCAATGACTTTATTACCGGTCGGAAGCTTTAGGGCTTCGGCTGCCCAGTCTTCGACGCGATCACCGAAACCATAAAGCGTTGGCGCATACGTTGCACCTGGCAGGAGGTCGAGCTGGGCTGCCCACATCGATCCATCCAAAGGCAGTGCATGGAGCAGCAGGAGTTCGGGATTCATGCGGACGGTTCCAACGATTGCGGGTCACGCCAGCGATGCGGCTGCGTGTCTTTATGGAGATCGCGGTACCGCTTGAGGTTGTTGGCAGATACGACTGAGATCGGTTCCATGCCAACCACCACTAAAACCCCATGCAGCAGCGGATTATCCCACTGGAAGGGAACGTCGCCCCAGAAGAGCGTAAAAGGCCCCTCTCGTTCTTGAACCAAGGTTATCTCGCACAGCGTGCCATAAAAGCGAAAAGCTCGTTTGTGCCGGAAGCGCTTCAGCGGAACCTCTTCGAACTCAGGAATCTCCCGGAGCTTCGTATCCAGTTCTTCAAAGGTCTCGCTGCGATAGAGCATGTCGATATCGCTGTGAGCGAAAGGCTCACGGAGACCCAAAACTTCCTCCGCCCATCCCCCGAAGAGATCGCAGGTCATCCCTGAACTTCGTAGCTTGGCTATGACGGCGGCGACTTTCTCTCGGGTGTTCTCCATTGATCTCTCCGGACCTGCGTCGAACATTGCTAATTACCCTGCTTAGGCGGACATCAGGGCGATGGCATCGTCTGTCGGCCGCACATCGCCAAAGCTCCGATAGATGTTGTGGAGTGCTGCGTTGTGGTCCTGATCCCGCCTGGCAGCCGTCCCGTCGGCTATGAAGATTACCCGGAAGCCGCTGGCATAGGCGTCTCGGGCCGAGGACTCACAGCAGATGTTCGTCAACGTTCCGGTGATGAAGACCGTATCGATTCCGCGAGCGCCAAGTACAGCGGGCAAGTCTGAAGAGCCGGGGAAAAACGCGCTATAGGCGGACTTCTCGAAATACAGGTCTTGTGCCTGCGGAGATAGCCCGGCCCACACTCTCTCCGATATCGGACCAGCCCCGCCTGACGTCCGAAATACTTCCGCTACTTCTTCGCCAAAGAACTCCCGTGTCAGGTCTGGATGAGGTTGATCGGAGCCGGGAACAACCCACGCCACCGTGCCACCAGCGCTACGAAGAGCGTCTGCGAGGCGAATAATGTTGGGCAGTATCCCTCTGCAATAGCCGCTTTCCTCGACGAAAAACGGGACCATGTCGATCACGACCAGAGCCGTTCGACGTGGTTCGACAGATTCATACGCATGGCGTCGTCCGCGCCTCTGCTCCTGCCGCTCATACTCACGCTGCTCAATCAGCCAATTGTGAAGCTTTGGGCGTGGACCCGCTATTTGGAGTGCTATTGCGCTGCCCTGATCAGAATCCATCTCGGCGAATCCTCGTGCGATGCAACGATGATCAACGGCCATTCCGTCAGCGTCAATGGCTCGCGCCACGACGCTCCAAAAGCAACAAAGGGTGTTTTGCGAGCCAGCTACAAGGACTTTCCTGTTGCAAATCTTCCAGCTCCATAAAGCAACAAACGGCCCGAACTAGGCTTAGCAACGGGCCGATGAAGCGATGATCCTCCAGAATGCCTGTGACGCAGAACGTTCTCGCCACTCACTCACCCAGCTTCAGAGCCGAAACCGCACTCTTTGGAACCGAGAGGTCATTTCGAAAGTGTTGCTTTTGGCGTAGCTTGACGTAAAGAATCCCGCAAAGGGATACGGCTGCGTGGGTGACTACAAAGCTCACTGGGTGTGATTCGATCGGTGGCTTGAGACCGTGCTGCAGCACTGCAAGGACAACGCGGAGAAATACCAGTAATTGCGCGACGGGCAGCACGTGGCTTGTCTGAAGTGGGCAGTCGATTAGACGAAAGCAGACGTGATTGTCAGCGTCTTCCTGTCGGCGTCTAACGTTGCCTCAGTACCAATCGGGATCGCCAGCGCGTCGGGACCGTGTCCTAACGGCAGACCGCCCAGTATTGGAACGCCAAGTACGCCCAGACGGTCCCGCAAAACATCGATCACGGTCAATCCTTTGGAAGGCGCGAACTTAGTAAACTGTCCGACAGCAACACCCGCAATACCTGCGAGGCATCCAGATTTAATGAGACGGGTCAACGTTCTGTCGATATGGCCGAGACCCTTCTCGACATCTTCGATCAGCAAAATGGCACCGTCCAGGCTTGGAAGTGCCCAACCGGCTGCTGCTGCTATCATGTCCAGATTGCCACCCAGCAGTGCGCCTCGAACCTTTCCGGACGTCGTCAGTCTAGCGGTGGGTTCGGATTCATCTGAATGAACGACGGTATCTTCTATGGACGAGATAGCCCGCTCGAATGATTTGGAAGAGGTCTCTCCTGATTGGATCGGGTTCCACGCAGCGCCATGTATTCCTGGCACCGCACATTGTTGCCAGATCGATAGGTGAAGGATCGTGATCTCACTGAATCCGATCAGGACCTTTGGGTTCGCACGCATGGCGGCGAAGTCGATACCATCTGCGATACGGTAGGCCCCCTTTCCGCCCCGAGTCGCTATGACGGCACGGACGGAGGGGTCCCGAATGGCATCATTCAGGCCCGAGAGACGGTCTTCATCCCGGCCGGCGAGGTAGCCAAGCCGGTCAAGGGCATGAGGTCCGACCTGAGTTTAAGACCCAGTCCTTCGAGATATCTAACACAGATATCGACGTCGGTGTCGCTCGGAGTGCTCGCTGGCGAGACGAGACGGACGATGTCTCCAGCAGCCAATCCTGCCATCTTTGGCTTCCATGAAACATCCATCTTGAGATTGCCCCATCAAAATTGACTTCGTATAAAGTCTTAAATTACCAACGGCGCGTAGCGTGGCATGCAACAAGGTCACGCGCAACACGCACCGGATTTGCGACGAGCAACAGCCTGCAGCCTGTTGCGTAATCCTGTCAGATGGGAAGCAACAAACACCCGGAAAACCAGAGTGCAACACCCGACTTTGCGGCGGTCCCGTGAGAAATGCCTGTGTTCTGGGGACTCACATCCACTCACTCACCCAGCTTCATTGCCGAAACCGCACTCTTTGGAACCATGCTGCGCGAGTACGGCTTGTTCGACCTATCGAACACCTTACGCGTCTGGCAATCAACGCGAGGGTATGGGCAACGAAAATGTGCGTTGGATCTCGCGGGCGAAGCGGCTCCCATAGCTAGCTGCATCCTCCGTGTGGCAAGGAGCGTTTGGCGCGCCCCTTGCCGAGTCGCCCCCAATCAAGGCTGCGAACTGGTCCATAGTATTGTTCCTCGTGATCGTCGCCCATGTCGGAGCCTGCCATGTTCTGGTACATCGAGGCTTCAGAGCCATAGCTGGCGTTGGCGCGGTACATGCATGGACATACGTTGATACGCGTCACCTACAGGAGAAAGGATTTCATGTTCAAGCCCACCGAGAACGTCGTCATTTTGATTTGGGTGGTCCCGGTCCTCGAGGCACAACAGCACACTGGCAGTCTGCCCCGCGCGGGAGGGTACGCACCATGCCGGTGACGCTCGAGACCGCGCGACTATATTTGCGACCGCTAACCACACCATGGGACCTGCTGCGATTTCATTCACTTCATACCGACCCTTTCGTTGTGAATGCCATATATGATGGAAAGCCTCCGTCCTTTGAAGACACATGGGCCGAGTTCAAGCAGGCCCGCGCGGACTGGGATACGTATGGCATCGGTCTCTTTGCGGTGTTCGGGCGCGACTGCTCCAGCCGGGAAGGCCGTTTCCTTGGACAAAGCGGCCTAACTTTTCTGCCGGAAAGCGACGATCTGGAGTTCAGCGCATGTTTTCACGAGGCCGCATCCGGCAGTGAATATGCCCCAGAGGCGGGATGCGCAATCCTTGATTTTGCCTTTACGACCTTGGGAGCACCGCGAGTCCTGTGCTTTGTTCGGTCCGATAACCGGCGTTCCTTACGTTCAGTCGGAAAGATGGGATTCTGGCAGATCGGTGATCGGTGGTTTGGGGACCAGCTGACGCGCTGCTTCGAGGTAAAGCAACAAGATCTGGATGGGATCATCGCAGCAAATCCACGCTTTGCGCCGGGTTCGCTACGTTAAGATGCGTAAAAAGGGTCGCGATCATCGCCGATATCGATGCAGGTTCTGGCAATGCCGAGGCGACGTATCTGCTTGCAAAAAGATGATCGAAGCCGGCGCTTGCGCCCTGCAGATCGGAAACCAGGTTTCCGACGAAACGCACTGCGGTCCTCAGGACGGCAAGGTGACCAATCCCCATTAGGAATTCGTCGCCAAGAACTGTGCCTGCCGCTATGCGTTTCTCGAGCTCGGCATCGACAACGGCATCATCGTTGCCCGCACGGATTCTCTCGGTGCAGGCCTGACCAAACAGATCGCCTTCAGCGCCAGCGAAGGCGATATCGGCGACCAGTACAACGCTTCCCTTGATTGCTAGGACATCACCAGCCAGCAGACCTCCAACGGTGATGTCCTAGTCACTCGCGGGTCCAAGGTCCTGCGGAGCGGCTGCCGTCCAACCTGTTCCAGTTCCGTGAAGGCACCGGCGCCGACCGTTGCGTCCTTGACTGCATCAATGCGCTCAACAATGGCGCCGGCCTGCTCTGGATCGAAACCTAAAACCCCATGTCGAGCAAACCGCCAGCATGATGGATCGCATCCGCGGGTTATACCGAACGCCAAGCTATCTACGACCCGGGCTTCACGTCGACGACCTCATGCGAATCCTAGATCACCTATATCGATGGCGATGAAGGGGTTCTCCTGCACCGCGGCTGTCCGATCGAACAACTCGCCGAGCAAGGGGATTTTCTCGAAGTCTGTTAATGCTCTACGGCTTATGAGGTGCTCGAGGCGACGGGACAGAGCGACGATCCGCTGATGCGGGTTGCGCTCGAGCTTGAAAAAATCGCGCTCAACGAACCCTACTTCATCGATAAAAAGCTCTACCCCAATGTCGACTTCTACTCGGGCATCACGCTGCGCGCCCTGGGCTTCCCGACCACGATGTTCACGTCCTCTTTGCGCTCGCGCGAACCGTCGGCTGGGTGGCGCAGTGGAATGAAATGATCGAAGATCCAGAACAGCGTATTGGCCGGCCGCGCCCGCTCTATGTCGGCGAACCTCAGCGCGACTACCGGCCGGTTTCAAAGCGATGATCGAACGGAATTGTTGATCTCGCAGCAACGCGACCCTCGAAAAGTAGCGGATGCATCGAGATGACGTCTCGCTGCTTCCCTTGCCATCACCCGCATCTCGGGTCCTCCCCTTGCAATCAAACGAAAGCGGCTTGCCACGCGACTGGTCAACGTGCGGCGGTACTTCGGCCGCCCTTTTGGCGGGCCGCCAGCACATCCCGGATCGAGAAGCTCGAATAGATGCGCAACACACCGGGGAGCGTTGAAAGCACCTCCTTGTGTATCCGCTCGAAAGCCCCTGCACTGTCGACGTCGACGCGCAGCATATAGTCTGATCTGCCGGTCATCAGGTAACATTCGCGGATTTCGGGATGCTTGCGCACAGCCGCCTCGAACCTGTCGAGATAGTCTTCCGTTTGCCGTTCGAGGGTGATGTTGATGATCACGGCGATCATTGCGTCTGAACTTGCCGTGTCGACGAGCGCCGTATAGCCACGGATGACGCCAGCATTTTCCATGATCTTGATGCGCCTCAGGCAAGCGGATGGCGACAGGCCAACCTCGACCGCGAGCTTGGCGTTGCTCATACGCGCATCGACGCGCAGCAGCCTCAAAATGTTCCGGTCGATGTTATCGAGGGCGCTCATGGCAGAATCTTTCAAAAGGCCGCACATTGTGCGATTCTATACGGATCTTCGCTCATTCAAAGCGCAGATTCGCAGGCTCTTTCGCTGATTATTTCATATCTTCCGCACAGTCTAGGGAGCGGAAGATGGACCACCTTCTATCGGCAAAACATGCAAGTGCGGGCGCTGCCGGGATCGGCGCGACGGGTTATCTGACGATCGATATCGCAGCACTTTGCCGTAACTACGCGAAGCTCGCCGCGATGGTCACGCCGGGCCGCGCGGCCGCGGTTGTCAAGGCGGATGCCTATGGCCTTGGTGCGGAGCGGGTCTCGCGGGCGCTTTACGAACGGGGCTGCCGGCATTTCTTCGTTGCACAGTTCGTTGAAGCACAGGAGCTCCGGCTTGCGCTCGCGCCCGATGCGCAAGTCTTCGTGCTGAATGGTTTGCAGCCGGGAACCGAGCTCGCGAGCGCCGAGAGGGGCATCGTTCCCGTTCTCAATTCTCTTGAGCAATATCGCCGGTGGTGTGCAGCTGCCCGCTCGCTCAAACGCACCCTGCCCGCAGTCGTGCAATTCGACACCGGCATGTCGCGCCTCGGCCTCCCACCGGAAGAGCGATCTGCGCTCGCCAAGGCCCTCGATGAGCATGGCAATGTCGAAATCTTGTTCATCATGAGCCATCTGGCCTCAGCCGACGAACTCGATGCGACGCAGAACGCTGAACAGCTGGCGGAGATACGCCGCATCGCCGACGAGTTCGCTGGCTTCGACATTTCCTTCGCCAATTCCGGCGGCGTGTTCCTGGGCGACCCGTACCATGGCGTCCTCGTCAGACCCGGGATCGCGCTTTACGGCGGCGCGCCGACGAGTGGGGAGCCGAACCCTATGGAGCCGGTCGTCAGTCTCGAAGTGGCGGTCGTACAGACACGCACCGTGCCGGCGGGCACAAGGGTCGGCTATAGCGGCGTTCATGTGACCGAAGGCGTGACACGCCTTGCGACGATCGCTGCCGGCTACGCCGATGGTCTCCCGAGGGCCTTGAGCGGACGCGGCGCCGTCTATTACCAAGGCATCCGCCTGCCGATCGTCGGCCGGGTCTCGATGGACAGCATCACGATCGACGTGTCCGCCCTGCCTGAGGACACGTTACATCTTGGAAGCCTGGTCGAGGTCATCGGTCCGCATCAGTCGCTTGAGGACATCGCGCGCGATGCCGGCACGATCTCCTACGAGATCCTGACCAGCCTCGGTCACCGCTACTATCGGCAACATCGTTAAGAGCCCGGTCGGCTCCATCATTGGGGAAATCATGAAAGTTGTTGTTCTAGGCTCCGGCATCGTCGGTGTCACTTCCGCCTACCAGCTGGCCAAGGCCGGCCATGAGGTGACGGTCATCGACCGTCAGCCAGGCCCTGCGCTGGAAACAAGCTTCGCCAATGCCGGCCAGGTTTCGTTCGGCTACTGCTCGCCCTGGGCAGCGCCCGGCATTCCGATGAAGGCGCTGAAATGGCTGTTCATGGAGCACGCGCCGCTGATCCTGCGGCCGAAGTTCGATGCGGCCATGCTCTCGTGGCTGCTCAAGATGCTGTCGAACTGCACGTCGAAACGCTATGCGGTTAACAAGAGCCGCATGCTTCGGCTGGCGAACTACAGCCGTCTGGCACTCGCCGAACTGCGCGAAGAAACCGGTCTTGCCTATGACGAAAACATGCAGGGCACCGTGCAGCTTTTTCGCACGCAGCAGCAGCTCGACGCGTCTGCCAAGGACGTGAAGGCTCTCGCAGCCGACGGCGTGCCTTATGAAGTGCTGGACCGCGACGGCTGTGTGCGGGTCGAACCGGCGCTTGCCCAAGTCCGCGAGAAAATCGTCGGCGGGCTGCTGACGCCGAAAGACGAAACAGGCGACTGCTTCAAGTTCACCAATGCGCTCACCAAAAAGGCAACAGGCCTCGGCGTCCGCTTTCTCTTCAACACGACGGTCAAACGGCTCGGTGTCGAAGGGAACCAAGTACGCGGTGTCGTGACCGGCGATGAGCGGATTGCGGCCGATGCGGTTGTCGTCGCGTTCGGCAGCCATTCGCCGACGTTCCTGAAGCGCTACGGCATCAAACTGCCGGTCTATCCGGTCAAGGGCTATTCGCTGACGATCCCGATCACCGATGCCTCGCGCGCCCCGAAATCGACTGTCATGGACGAGACCTTCAAGATCGCGATCACGAGGCTCGGCGACCGCATCCGTGTCGGCGGCATGGCGGAAATTTCCGGCTACACAAACGATCTCGGCCAGGCTCGCCGGCGCACGCTGGAGCACTCCGTCACCGACCTCTTCCCCGGCGGCGACGTCTCCCAAGCGACCTTCTGGTCCGGACTGCGACCGATGACGCCCGACGGCACCCCGGTCATCGGCCCAACCAAGATCAGCGGCCTTTATCTGAACACCGGCCACGGCACGCTTGGCTGGACGATGAGCACCGGATCGGCCCGAGTGATCAGCGATCTCGTGAGCGGCCGCAAGCCTGAGATCGACGCAACCGAGCTCGCCGTCGCTCGCTACGCCTGACGCCAACTTGAATAATTTTACTCTGGAGACCTGATGTGATCACCGCTATTTCTACCGCCGATGCCCCAGGCGCTGTCGGCCCCTACTCCCAGGCCATTAAGACCGGCAACCTCCTGTTCGTGTCCGGACAGCTGCCGATCGACCCGGCCACCGGCGAGTTCAATTCTGACGATGCGGTCAAGCAGGCCGAACAGTGCCTGAAGAACGTGGCCGCTATTGCCAGGCAAGCGGGAACCGAACTTTCGAAGACGGTCAAGACCACGGTGCTGCTGACCGACCTTGGGGATTTCGCGGAGGTCAACCGCGTCTATGCCGAGTTTTTCTCCGAGCCGTTTCCGGCGCGGGCCTGCTATGAGGTGAAAGCTCTGCCGAAAGGCGCCAAGGTGGAAATCGAAGCCGTCATCGCTGTCGGCTGAACTTCCCCGCACCATCGCGGCATATAGCCGGAGCGGTCGAAGGGCCGCTCCGGTTCTGTCGTTTGACGGCGAAGGAAACGGGCGGCAGCCCAGTTGAGGAGGAGAACGCCGTGACGCTTACGCAGGCGCTCAAAAAGCATATCAACGACATCAAAACATTCGGCGATCTTGCAGCAGCCGCTGGCCCGATCGAGACCGCCAAACGCTTTGCGGTCCACAATCCTTCCACCGGCGATTTGCTGGCGGATCTGCCGGACATGCAGGCCTCGGATGTGGCGCTCGCTATCGACAGGGCTGATGCCGCAGGAGAGCGTTGGGCCGGCCTGACCGCGCGCGAGCGCTCCGACATCCTGTGGCGGTGGCACCAGTTGATTGTCGATCACGTCGATGATCTCGCCGCCATTCTAACTTGCGAAATGGGCAAGCCGCTTGTCGAGGCGAAGTCGGAGATTTCTCATGCCGCCGCTTATGTCCAATGGTATGCGGAAGAGGCGAACCGCATCTACGGCGAAACGATCTCGGCGCCGTCCACCGACAGACGGCTGTTGGTGATCAAGCAGCCGGTCGGCGTCGTCGGCGCCATCACGCCCTGGAATTTTCCGGCCTCGATGGTCGCGCGCAAGATTGCGCCGGCGTTGGCCGCCGGCTGCACGATCGTTTTGAAGCCGGCAGAGCAAACCCCGCTTGTCGCAGGCGCCATGTTCGCGCTTGCCCGGGTGGCGGGTTTTCCCGAGGGCGTGCTCAATCTAATCTATGCGTCGGATGGCGATGCAGTCGGCACGGAGCTTTGTTCGAACCCGAAGGTTCGCAAGATCAGCTTCACCGGATCGACGGAGGTCGGCCGGTTGCTCATGCGCCAATGTTCCGACCAGATCAAGCGGATCAGTTTCGAGCTCGGTGGCAACGCGCCTTTCATCGTGTTCGACGATGCCGACATCGATGCGGCCGTCGATGGTGCGATCCAGGCCAAGTTTCGAAATGGTGGCCAGACTTGCGTATCCGCCAATCGCATTTACGTGCAGTGCGGCGTCTACCACCTGTTCTCCGAGAGGTTCACCGAACGCGTCAGGCGGCTGCAGGTTGGCGACGGGTTCAAATCGGATACCGCCATCGGTCCGCTGATCGACACTCACGCTCTGGCGAAGATAGAGGCGCATGTCGACGACGCCGTGAAAAAGGGAGCGATGGTTCGCTGCGGCGGTCGTCGGGTCGGCGCGAAGGGAACGTTTTTCGAGCCGACCGTCATCACCAATGTCGTCGGTTCGATGCAGATCGCCCAGGAAGAGACGTTCGGTCCCCTGGCGCCGATCATCCGTTTCGAAGACCCGGAGCAGGTGATCCGGGAAGCCAACGACACCATCTATGGCCTAGCCGCCTATTTCTACGCCTCGAACCTCAAACGCGTCTGGCGGGTGGCCGAGGCGCTGGAATACGGCATGGTCGGCATCAATACCGGTCGGATGTCATCGGAGGCGGCACCCTTCGGAGGCATCAAGCAGTCCGGCATTGGACGCGAGGGCTCTCGGCACGGCCTCGAGGACTATCTCGAAATGAAGTACCTCTGCATGGGCGGCCTCTAACGCTGGTTGCCGCCCTCCAACATCGACGCCGGATTCGATGATATTAAAATCTGGATCACCTAAAAAAAAGAGGCTGCCGTCGACCCATGTCCTACGGCAGCCAAGTCGCTTGGGAGGCGAATTTATAGCCGGGGCCATCGATCGAAGAACCGCTGGCCTGGGCAGGCAGTTGATCAGATCCCTATCACTTCATAGGCATCGGCGATCTGCCGGATCGACGCGACATAGGCGGCGGTCCGGTAGTCTCCGAGTTCCGGTTGCTGTTCGATGAGGTCGGCGATGCGTGTCCAGGTGCTGCGCATGACGTCTTCGAGGCCGGACCGCACGAGGTCGATTTCAGCGCCGCCTTCGAGGAACTCGTCGCGGATATCGGCGGGGAATTCCTTGCCGGTCATGCGTTCCAGCGCCGTTGCGATGGTCTGGTTGCGCCGCTCACGGCGGCGCCGTTCCATCAGACCGAAGGGAATATGCGTCAGGTTCTTCACCCACTCGAAGTAACTGACGACGACACCGCCGGCATTGACGTAAAGGTCGGGGAGGATCGTGATCCCACGGGTACGCAGGACCTTGTCGGCCTCGAAGGTCACCGGGCCGTTGGCGGCTTCGACAATGAGATGCGCCTTGATGCGGTCTGCATTGCCGGCATGGATGGCATTTTCCATGGCCGCCGGAATGAGGACGTCGCAAGGCTGCTCAATGCCCGTCATATCGCCGGCAAACGAGGTGGCGCCTTCGAACCCGAGGATGCTGCCGGTTTTGATCTGATGCTGCTTCAGCGCCTCGATCGCCAGACCCTCGGGATTGGCGACATAGCCGTCCCGTTCAGCGACAACGGTAACCCGGGCGCCGTCTTCCTCGGAGACGAACTTTGCCGCATGGTAGCCGACATTACCGAAGCCCTGAACGATGACGGCCGCACCCTTCAGATCACGCTTGCCGTTCAGGCCGGCAGTGCGCGGATCGCGGAGATAGCTCTGGATGGCGAACTGCACGCCTCGGCCGGTGGCTTCAGTGCGGCCGGCGATCCCGCCCTTCGACAGCGGCTTGCCGGTGACGCAGGCGCGCGCATTGATGACATCGGTCGGGTTGGCACGGCGGAACTCGTCCATCATCCAGGCCATTTCCCGCTCGCCCGTGCCAATGTCGGGCGCCGGTACGTTGACGCCGGGGCCGATCAGGCCGCGCTTGTTGAGTTCCTGGGTAAAGCGGCGGGTGATGCGCTCGAGCTCCAGCGGCGTCCATTCGCGCGGATCGATCTTCAGCGCCCCCTTCGAGCCGCCGAACGGGACATCGACGAGCGAGCATTTGAGCGTCATCAGGGCCGCCAGCGCCTCAACCTCTTCAGCATCGGCATTCGACGCATAGCGGATGCCGCCCTTTACCGGCTCGCAATGCTCGCTATGCACCGATCGCCAGCCGATGAAGCTGTACATGCGGCCGCGCAGGCGCACGCCGAAGCGAACCGTGTAGGTCGAGTTGCACTGCATGATCCGCTCCGACAGACCTTCCGGCAGGTCGAGGAACGTCATCGCATGGCGGAAGTTCTGGTCAACGCTATCCAGGAAGCCTGCGGAGCTGGTTTCTCCGGCTTGCACGTTGCGTTGTGGTATTGCGTTCACTTGGGGTTCCTCCTTGGTGGGAAAGTTTCGGGCCGAAGCTGTGTCAGCTCAGCAGAACTCGATGGTCTGCATTGCGCACCAGCAGGGCGTAGATCAGCGTGAACAGCCGGCGGGCGGTGTCGTTGTCGATGTTCACTTTCGCTGACAACCGGCTTTTCAGCAGTTCGGCTGCCTCGTTATGGACGCCGCGCCGACCCAAATCGATCGCCTCAAGCCGCTCAGGACCAGGGTGACGGACGGCATCGTAGTAGCTCTCGCAGATGCGGGTGTAATCGCTGAGCAGCCGGCGGAAGGGCGTGAGCGACAGGTAATGGCTAACAACATGCTCGCCATGGTCATCCGCGACATGCAGGGCCAGGCGCCCGTCAACCGCTTCGATCCTGAGGCGGTAAGGTCCGCCGTCGTGACCGAGCGGAATGAATGTATTGGATTCCAACAGGTCAATGACCGCGAGCGCTTGTTCCCGCTCAATTCTCGCGTCCCGGCCGCAGAACGACCGGTCGAGCGATACGTCGCAGAGACGGTACTCGGCGGAGGCCATGGCCCTGCCCTCCCCTCACATCGCTTCCACGCACATCGCGACACCCATGCCGCCGCCGATGCAGAGCGTTGCCAGACCTTTCTTCGCGCCGCGGCGCTTCATCTCGAACAGAAGCGTGTTGAGCACGCGGGCGCCGGAGGCACCGATCGGATGGCCGATGGCGATCGCGCCGCCGTTGACGTTGACGATCGACGGATCCCAGCCGAGGTCCTTGTTGACCGCGCAGGCCTGGGCGGCGAAAGCCTCGTTGGCCTCGACCAGCTCGACGTCGCCGATCGCCCAGCCGGCATTCGCCAGCGCCTTGCGCGAAGCCGGGATCGGGCCGGTGCCCATGACCTGCGGATCGACGCCGGCCGTTGCCCAGGAAACGATACGGGCGAGCGGCTGGATGCCGCGCTTGGAAGCCTGCGCTTCGGTCATCAGCAGGGCGGCAGCAGCGCCGTCATTGAGGCCGGAGGCGTTGCCGGCGGTGACGGTGCCTTCCTTGTCGAAGGCCGGACGCAGCTTGGTCATCTGGTCGAGCGTTGCGCCATGGCGGATATGTTCGTCCTGGTCGACGGTGATGTCGCCCTTGCGAGTCTTGACGATGAAGGGAATGATTTCATCGGCAAAGCGGCCGGCCTTCTGTGCGGCCTCGGCCTTGTTCTGCGAGGCGAGTGCGAAAGCGTCCTGCTCCTCGCGGCTGAGCTGCCACTGGCGGGCGACGTTCTCGGCGGTGATGCCCATGTGATAGCCGTAGAAGGCGTCGGTCAGGCCGTCCTTGATCATCGTGTCGATCATCTTGAAGTCGCCCATCTTCACGCCGCCGCGAAGATGCGAGCAGTGCGGCGCCATTGACATGGACTCCATACCGCCAGCGACGATGATATCTGCATCACCGGAGGTAATCTGCTGCATGCCGAGAGCCACGGCGCGAAGGCCCGAACCGCAGAGCTGGTTCATGCCCCAGGCGGTCTGTTCCTGAGGGATCCCCGCCTGCATCGCCGCCTGACGCGCCGGGTTCTGGCCCTCGCCTGCCTGCAGCACCTGGCCGAGGATCACCTCGTCGATCTCGCTCGCCTCGACCCCTGCGCGCTCAAGCACGTTCTTGATGACGGCGGCGCCGAGCTCGTGCGCCGGCGTGTTGGCGAACGCGCCGTTGAAGGATCCGACCGCAGTGCGGGCGGCGCTGGCGATGACGATCGATGGGGTGCTCATGCTGATCTCCTCTATGGTGGTCCTTGCGAAGCCGGCAAAGACCGGCTCCAGCGTTTCGGCAATCAGCCTTCAGGCTAGTTGACGATGGTCGCCTCGGTGGCGCTGCGGATCTCGCCGTCGGTGACGCCCTCGGCAAGCTCGACCAGCTTCAGTCCGCCATCGACGACGTCGAGCACACCGAGATTGGTGATGATCCGATCGACGACGCTTTGTCCGGTCAGCGGCAGGGTGCAGGCCTTCAGCACCTTGGATTCGCCGGCCTTGTTGGTGTGGTCCATGACGACCAACACCCGCTTGACGCCGGCGACCAGATCCATGGCGCCACCCATGCCCTTGACGAGCTTGCCGGGGATCATCCAGTTGGCAAGGTCGCCGTTCTCTGACACCTCCATGGCGCCGAGGATCGCCATGGCGATCTTGCCGCCGCGGATCATCGCGAAGCTCTGCGCCGAGTCGAAGAAGGCGGAATGCGGCAGCGCCGTCACCGTCTGCTTGCCGGCATTGATGAGATCGGCGTCGATCTCACCCTCGGTCGGAAACGGGCCGATGCCGAGCAGGCCGTTCTCCGACTGCAGCGTCACATGGACGCCTTCGGGGATGTAGTTGGCGACCAGCGTCGGAATGCCGATGCCGAGATTGACGTAGGTGCCGTCTTGAAGTTCGCGGGCAGCACGCGCCGCCATCTGGTTTCTGTCCCAGGCCATGTGTTTCTCCCCTGCCCTCAAGCCGCCGCGCGCGTGGTGCGCTGTTCGATGCGTTTCTCGTGCTGACCCTGGATCAGGCGGTGCACATAGATCCCCGGTACATGGATATGATCGGGATCGAGGCTGCCGACCGGCACGATTTCCTCGACTTCAGCGACGCAGATCTTGCCGCAGGTGGCGGCCGGCGGATTGAAGTTGCGGGCCGTCTTGCGGAAGACGAGATTGCCCGAGGCATCCGCCTTCCAGGCCTTGACGATCGACAGGTCTGCGACGATTCCAGTCTCGAGAACGAAGACCTCTCCATCAAAGACCTTGAGTTCTTTTCCTTTCGCAACCACGGTGCCGACGCCGGTCTTGGTGTAGAAACCGGCGATACCGGCGCCGCCGGCGCGCATCCGCTCGGCCAGCGTGCCCTGCGGAATGAACTCGAGCTCAAGTTCGCCGCTTAGATATTGCCGCATGAACTCGGCATTCTCTCCAACATAGGACGAGATCATTTTCCTGATCTGCTTGGTCTTCAGCAGCACGCCAAGGCCAAAGTCGTCGACACCGCAATTGTTCGAGGCGATCGTCAGGTCCTTGGTGCCAGCTTTGCGGATCGCATCGATCAGCAGTTCCGGAATGCCGCACAGGCCAAAACCGCCCGCGGCAATGAACATGCCGTCGAACAGCAAGCCTTCAAGCGCCGAGGCCGGATTGTCGAAGATTTTGTTCATACTCCCCCCATCAGGTTCGTCTGTTGCGGCGCCGAGGCGCCGCCTGGATTCATTCACTTGGGTTTCAAAGTCCGGCAGCGGTATCAAACGGCTGCGAGGTCTCTTTACCCACGATTGATGCAAACGACCTTCGGCTGGGTCATCTCTTCATAGGCAAAGCGCACGCCTTCCCGGCCCATGCTGCCGTATTTAGAACCGCCGAACGGCATGGCGTCGAAGCGATAGTCCGAGCTATCGTTGATCATCACGCCGCCAGCTTCGATCCTGCCTGCGGCGTCAAGTGCGACATTGAGGTTGCTCGTGAAGATGCCGGCGTGCAGGCTGTATTCGGGTTCATTGGCCAGTTCGATTGCTTCATCGAGCGTGGCAAATGGGGCAAGCATGACCACGGGCGCGAATACTTCCTCGTGCCATAGGCGGCAGGTGACAGGCGTGCCCTCCAGCACCGTCGGGTGATAGAGCGAGCCTTCGCGCTTGTGACCGCAGAGCAGTTTCGCGCCGGCCGCGAGGGCGTCATTGACGGCTGCTTCGGTCCGTTGGGCGACCTCTTTCGAGATCATCGGACCGACATCTGTATCCTCCTTCAGCGGATCGGCTGCCTTGAGCTTGTTCGTCGCGGCCACGAAAGCATCGCGGAAGCGCCCATAAAGCTCGGCTTGGACAAGAACACGCTGGGCGCCGATGCAGTTCTGACCGGCTGCCCAGAAGGCGCCGGAGACGCAGCCTTCAACCGCCTTGTCGAAGTCGCAGTCGTTCATGACGATGACCGGCGCATTGCCACCCAACTCCATCGCGAGTTTCTTCAGGCCCGCCTTGCGGCTGATCGCTTCCCCGGTTGCGAAGCCGCCGGTGAAGGAGACCATGCGGACCTCACGCGCGGAGACGAGAGCCGTGACGATCTCGCGATCGCCGTGAACGACGGTGATGATCTCCGGTGGCAAGCCCGCTTCCACCAGGGCTTCGACAAGGTTGATCGAGGAGAACGGCGTCAGGTTCGACGGCTTCAAGAGCACCGCGTTGCCGCCGGCGATCGCCGGGCCAAGCTTGTGCGCGACCAGGTTCAGCGGATCGTTGTAGGGCGTAATCGCGGTGATGATCCCGAGCGGCTCTCGCGTAAACCAGCCCTGGCGCTGCTCCGATCCGACAAAGGCATCGAACGGCACGATCTCACCGGCATTGCGCTTTGCCTCCTCGGCAGAGAGCTTTAGCGTGTTGACGCAACGAAGCACTTCCTTGCGCGCCTGGACGATCGTCTTGCCGGCTTCGCGCACGATGGTCTCGGCAAATGCGTCACGGCGGCTCTCGATGATCCGCGCAGCCCCTTCGAGGACGCGCGCGCGCTCATGTCTCGGCAACTTAGCGGAAAGCTCTGCGCCGCGACGGGCGCGGGCGAGGAGTTCGCCGATTTCGCTTGCATCCGTGGCCTCAATCGTTCCCAGCACAGACCCGTCATAGGGGCTGTAGACGGTGATCGGAGCCAAGCTGGTGGTGATATGAAGTTTGGCGGCGGTCATAGGCCGGCTTCCTCTTTCCTAATGACATCTGTGCAACGGTTGAGTTCGTCCGTCAGGGCAAGGGGATGTCCCCTGCCCTGTTCTGCATTCTCTTGAAGCGAATAGGTGCGGCCGGATCTATCCGATCGCGTTCACTCAGATTTTCTGACCGTTTAGAACCAGGTCATCGATGACGCAGCGTACTGCCTTTTCCGCGATCGAGACGATCTCATCGACTTCGGCCTTGGTGGTGACGAGCGGCGGCGCGAAGCCCAGGATGTCGCCATGCGGCATGGCGCGGGCGATCAGACCGCGGTCTCGGGCGGCCTTGGAGACGCGGGCGCCGACCTTCAGCGACGGGTCAAACCTGGTCTTGTTCTCACGATCGGCAACGAACTCGATCGCACCCATCAGGCCAACACCACGCACTTCACCGACGATCGGCAGCTGTGCGAACTTTTCCTTGAGTTGGGCCTGGAAGTAGGCGCCGACTTCGCGGGCGTTGCCAGGCAGGTTTTCCTTTTCGACGATGTCGAGGACCGCGTTTGCGGCGGCCGCACCGATCGGGTGACCGGAATAGGTATAGCCGTGCGAGAAGGCACCGACCTTGTCAGCGCCCTCTTCCATGACCTTGTAGACCTTCTCGCCGACGATCGCCGCAGACAGCGGGAAGTAGGCCGAGGTGAGACCCTTGGCGACCGTGATCAGATCGGGTTCGATCCCGTAATGCTGCGAGCCGAACATCGAGCCGGTGCGGCCGAAGCCGGTAATGACTTCGTCGGCAATCAAAAGCACGTCGTGCTTCTTGAGCACCGCCTGGATCGCCTCCCAATAGCCTTCCGGCGGCGGCGTGATGCCGCCGGTCCCAAGCACGGGCTCGGCGATGAAGCCGCCAACATTGTCCGGTCCGAGCGTCTCGATCATCTCATCGAGCTCGGCAGCGCGACGGGCCGAGAATTCGCGTTCGGTCTCGCCGGGGTTGGCGCCCCAATAGTGATGCGGAACACCGGCGTGATCGATCTGCGGCAGCGGCAGATCCATATGGTCGTGATAGAAGCTCATGCCCGTCATCGAGCCTGAGACGACGCTGCAGCCGTGATAGCCGCGTTCGCGCGAAATGATCTTCTTCTTCGTCGGCTTGCCACGCAGGTTGTTGTAATACCAGACGAGCTTGGCCTGGGTCTCGTTGGCGTCCGAACCGGACATGCCGTAAAACACCTTGCTCATCTTGCCGGGCGCCATCTTCACGAGCCGGTCGGAGAGGATCGCAAGCTCGTCGGTCGTGTGCGCGGCGTAAGAATGATAATAGGCCAGGCGATAGGCCTGACGAGAGATCGCCTCGGCGACCTCAGTGCGGCTATAGCCGACGTTGACGCAATAGAGACCGGCAAAACCGTCGATCAGTTGGTTGCCGTGCGCATCCTGGATGCGGATCCCCTTACCGGTCTCGACGATCGTCGGTTCGCCGAGCTTGCCGGTCGCAAAGTCCTTCAACTGCGTGAACGGATGCAGGACCGAGTTGCGGTCTTTCTCGGCGATATCTTTGATGTTGATCGTCATCCCAAATTCCTTAAGTTGCAAGCTCTTGGCTGCGAATTTCCGGGTTCAGCAGGAAGCCAATCCTTCGACATCTCGCCAGCCACTTTTGGTCAGATCATACTGTCGCCAACTGCGAGCTCGTGCGCAGCGTTTCGGTCGGTCATCCCGCAGCCTTCCTGCATTTTTAGTGGCGCTTCTGCAGGATTCGGCCGATTGGTTGAAAATCAGCGATATTGCATAACGTTAGTTCAAAAGCGCGGCACATAGTACGGGGAAAGCGCTGGCTTCTTTCGTTTGTTGTTGGAGACACCAACCTTCTCGGGACAAAGTGGGCGCGGCAGCGCCCATCGCCTCGTTGAAAATACCGGACCAGACGACCACGATCAGTCAAGCCTGTATAGCGACCTATTGTTCTTGAAGAGGATCATTTCAGCCGCCTCAACAGCTTCTTCGAAGCCAAGGCTGCCTCCAATCACATGCTCAGTGAGCGCCTGAGCGAGATAGCGCTTGCCCCATCTCCCGGCCAACCAATAGAGTTCGGGGATATGATAGGCGTCGCTCGCGTACATTATTTTAGACAGAGGGACAACTTCCATCACCTGCATGTACCGCTGGAACAAGTTTTGGTGCACGAACGGTGTCATGATCGACAGCTCGAAATAGCAGTTTGGATATAGGTGGCTGAGCCATGCCGCCTTTCCGACCGATGGGAAACCCGCATGTAGAGGGATGATCTTTGGCATCCGCATCATATTATCGCGATCGAACCGGCAGACTTCCTCGAGATAGAAGGGATCTTGGTTGCGCAGTATCACGTCAGGTGCTTCGCCATCCCCGGTATGAATTTGCATGGGGATATCTCGCTTAAGGCATTCCTCAAGCGCAATCGTAAAATTGTAACGGCACAGATCTTTGGTGACATTGTAACCAGACTCCCGGTCCATCTGCGGAATCTTGTGGAAAGATGCTCTAAGCTCCTTCCAGGAGGCCTGCGCAACCGAGCGATCGTGAAGCGGACGGATCAAACCAATGTAAGGCAGAAGGTAGGACTTCATTCCATAGGATTTCTTGCCGTAGTTGCCCTTGCCGTCACCATCGAGCATCTCGCGCATCCTGGCGGAAAAGCGCTGCTCGTACTCATCGAACGTAATATCGAGAGGGAATAGCTCTTTCTGAATCATCTCGATTCTAGCGAGCCGGTTTGTCCGGCACGGCAATATAGCTTCCTCGAAGCTAGTGATTTCCGCCGCGCCGCACCCTTCGGCGTAACCAGTGTCCAGCATGATGTTTTCGAGATTCACGTCCCTAAAGAGGCTGTTCACGTAGCCCCAGTAGTTTTTCCCGCGCTCATTTCTTGCTTCAATCACCGCCTCCATTCGAGGTTCACATTCTAGAAATTGCGCGAGCTCCTTTACCAAAAATTTCATGAAAACACTTTGAGCAATGTCGTGGGTGATGCCGTCGACCTTATTCTGAATGTCAAATTGCTTATTCAAGTCGTGCTTAGTGGCATCGTCTCCCTTGAGCCAGCGGTCGTAAACACCATACGGGAAATAGTTGGGTATGGGATAGCCCGCCAGCGATATGCGTTCTACGAAACGTTGCGGCGACGTGAATGCGTCTCGGTCGGTTATGATGTGGCAATGAGTGTCGTCAACCGGCAGATCGTAAATCGCTTCGAATATCTTCGAAAATAGGGGGTGCTGCTTCGACCGAAACAGCGGCAGATGTTCTAACCTGTCTGCTGCGTTGCGTTGCATGTTCATAACTCCGTTAAATGAAGAGGTTGGGCGCTTGCGGCCGCGTGGAAGCACGGGAGGGCACTACGGGACGAACTGCTAGCTCACTTTTTTGGTCTATGCAACGAACGTCTCGTAACACCGTATGCGATTCATTTGTTTCATTAAGGTTTTCGATGCCGAGATAAATCTCGGCTCTAGCGGCGCCTCCAGATGCAACATATGATGCGAATATCTCACATTCAAACATTCATTGCAATCTTGGGGCAGTCGCGCTAAAAGCTGGCCCAGGGGCCAGTATCCACAGCGGAGGGCTCCCAGGCTGCGCCGCGCCGCCTTAGAAGCCGTTGCTGCACAAAAACTTCAATCATAAAGGGAACTTGGTCATGTCGACGTCTACGAGCAACTCGGCCTGTGGAAGGCCGCGAATTTTCGCAAAGCTTAGTGATCTCTCGTCTGCTGAGAAGGGGATGTCGCGATGAGCGGAATCAAGATTGACCTTCAGTCCGGGTGGTCGCGGCGAACCGTGATCAAAGCAGGTATCGGCGGAGTATCGTTGCTCGCAACGCCGTCCCTTCTGCGAGCCGAAGAGATCGGCGGCGAGTTGTACCTGGAGACGTTCGGCGGCGAGTACAGCGAGGCACTCACCGCGTATGTTGTTAAACCATTCGAAGAACGTTATGGCGTTAAAGTGCGTGTGGGGACGTTCGGCGGGGGCGCCGAACAACTTGCAAAAGTACAAGCTGGAAACGATCGCATTGACGTGACCTCTCTCAATGGTCAGTATATGTACGCCGCAATTAAGGCGAATAGTGTACTGCCTTTGCGTCTTGAGAACATTCCCAACTTTGCCAACCAGTCCGAGAGTTTCCGAAAGCCTACCTATGAGGTCGGTGATGGAAAAAACTATAGCGCTGGCCTGGTGTGGGGGGACACCTCAATCGCCTACAACACGGAGATGATTAAGGAAGAGCCCACAAGCTGGAACGACCTTTTGCGTCCTGAATTGAAGGGACGCGTTTCCATGTATGGCGAGGCTGATACGTTAGTTCAAACCGGTGCGATAATGACCGGACAAGACATCAACGACATGAAAGACCTTGCTGCGATCGAAGCGAAATTGATGGAGCTGAGACCGCAGCTTCTAAAATTTTGGAACAGCGGGTCCGAAGCAACGCAATTGTTCGCCTCTGGCGAAATCTGGATTGCTAACTTCTGGCGAGGTCGCGTTAACAAGCTCGCAGAGGATGGAGTTCCAATAAAATATGTCGTGCCAAAAGAGGGATCTGTAGGATGGGTCGATTGCTTTGCAATCCCCCGCACTTGCAAAAACCAGCGAGCGGCCGAGGCCTTTATCTATACTGCACTTGACGCCGAAGTGATGAAAAACTTTGTCACGAAGGGCATCAACTACGCGCCGGCGACAACCAACGTCGACCTCACCCCGCAGGAACAGGAAAAACTGGGTGCCACACCCGCCATCTTCAAAACCGCAGCCTTTCCAAGTTCCCAGTATCAGGCTGCGCATCAAGCTGAGTGGGAACTCATCGCGACACGGGTAAAGGGCTCTTAAGTCTCCTTTCCGAAAGCAGGGTCGAATCGCAGCCGGGATGGTACCCGGCTGCGGGCATCTAGTTTATGGGAGAGGATTTATCTTGGAAATCGATGTCGAAGTGGTCAATGTGACCAAAACGTTCGGTGAATTCGTTGCAGTAAACGACGTGTCATTCGCCATTCCTAAAGGCGAATTCTTTTCTCTGCTGGGGCCAAGCGGCTGTGGCAAGACAACGATAATGCGCATGATTTCCGGGTTTGGACAGCAGACATCTGGTCAAATTCGCATCGCCGGTCGTGACATGAGCGGCATCAAGCCATATCAACGCCCAACCAACCTGGTGTTCCAGCATCTGGCCCTGTTTCCCCATTTGAGCGTAGCGCGCAACATCGCCTTCGGGCTCGAAATGGCGGGGGAACGGCGGCCTGCAATTCTAACAAAGGTTGCGGAGGCTCTGGATCTGGTGCAGCTTCAGGGATATGCGGATCGCAGGATCGACCAACTATCCGGGGGGCAGAGGCAGCGCGTCGCAATTGCGCGCGCTTTAGTGAAGCGGCCGACTGTCCTCCTTCTAGATGAACCGCTAGGGGCGCTAGACTTGAAGCTTCGCGAGCAGATGCAGATCGAATTGAAGCGTATTCAGCGAGAGGCGGGAACTACATTCATTTATGTCACACATGATCAGCGCGAAGCGATCACGATGTCAGACAAGATTGCGGTAATCAATAAAGGGCGGATAGAGCAAATCGATACCGCCTCCGCCATTTACGAACACCCTAGCACGTCGTTTGTAGCAGGCTTTATTGGTGACACAAATTTCTTGCACGGACGCTTAACAAGCGTGAGTTCGGGCCATGGAGTGGTCGCGATAGGAAGCTCAGAAGTTCAGGTGCCGCTCAATTTCATCGCAGTTGCGGGAGATGCAATTACCCTATCAGTCAGGCCCGAGCACCTTCATCTGGGCCCCGCATCCAATGGAGCGTGCAATTCATTCTCGGCTCGAGTGGATGATGTAATTTACCTCGGATCGCTTTCGCACTACCGGTTGGCACTGGACGGCGGCATCTTCCTTACCGCCGAAGTTCAAAATCGCTCGAATGCACCAATCAGTAGAGGCGATGCTACAACGGTAAGTTGGAAACCGGAAGCGGCGACCGCCTTTCCAGCGGTTAGAGGGTGAACTAATGGCTAAAACCCTGTCGATCTTTCCCGCACCGGAGGAAGCACTAAACCAACAGCGGACGCGCACAAGGCTGTTCATGTTGCTAAGCCCAGGAATGCTATGGTTGCTGCTCTTTTTCGTACTGCCGTTAGGCGTTCTTGTTTCTCTGAGTTTCTACGCCTTTATCGACACACAGATCACGAACATCCTTACAACAGAAAACTACGAGAAAATCTTCACCGAGGCGGTCTACGGGAAGATCTTCTTGCGTAGCTTTATGATTGCAGTACTGGTCACAACTGTTACTTTGTTGATCGGATATCCGGTTGCGCACTTCATAGCGCGTAAGTCCCATGCTTCCCGCGATGTCCTTCTTTTGGCGTTGATAATTCCGTTTTGGACCAGCGTCGTCATTCGCACCTACGCTTGGAAAATCTTGCTTGGAAATTCAGGTCTCATAAATTACCTGTTGCGCGAGTTAGGCTTGGCGGATCAGCCGATCCAATTTCTGTATTCCACACCTGCGGTGGTCATCGGGCTCGTGCATGTCTTCCTCCCGTTCATGATCATGCCACTCTATGCCTCCCTCGAGAAACTGGACGCCAGCTTCGAGGAAGCGGCGATGGATTTGGGAGCAAGCCGGACACGTACCTTTCTGCGAGTCACGCTGCCTCTGACTTTGCCGGGGGTGGCGATGGGCTGCCTCCTTGTATTCGTTCTGTCGCTCGGTTCATTCCTGACACCCGATCTGCTCGGCGGCACTAATAGTCTGATGATCTCCAACGTTATTCAGGAACAGTTCCTGCAAAGCGGAAACTGGCCTCTTGGAGGTGCGATGTCTGTAATCCTGTTACTCGTCTCGCTGATCTTTATCTTCGTTTACAACCGTCTCTTTGATTTTGATGAGGAGGCCGGCGCATGAGAGACATCCCGCAAAAACTGCTGACCGCTGCTGTTTTTATCTTTTTGTTTCTGCCGATTGTCATGGTCGTTGTGATGTCTTTCAATGCGTCACGCTACTCCGTGTTTCCTGCACCCTCTTGGACCCTGCATTGGTATCGCAATGCTATAGAAGACGAGCGCATTCTTGAGGCACTACGCACCAGCACCGTCATTGCGTTAGTATCTTCAATCATTGCCACGGCAATTGGAACATGCACCTCCATCGCCCTATCCCGATTTCGGTTTCGAGCACGCAACATGACACGCGCTGCCTTTATGACACCATTGGTGTTTCCCGAGATGATCCTGGCGGTGATGCTCCTTGTAGTGTCCGCTCGTCTCAATCTTCAAGGCGGGTTCTGGATTGTTGTGGGCGGCCACGTTCTGATCGGGCTTCCCTTCGTCATCACGGTTGTCTCCGCGCGTCTCGTTGGTTTTGATCAGTCTCTTGAAGAAGCCGCGATGGATTTAGGTGCGAGTGAATGGCTAACGTTTCGCCGCGTGACATTGCCGTTGGCGCTGCCAGGAATTGTCGGAGGCGGACTTCTAGCCTTTACTGTTTCGTTCGACAACTTCCTCATCACTTACCTGGTCGCAGGATCTGATGTAGTGACGATTCCTATCAAAATTTACTCGATGATCCGCACAGAGTTCAGTCCGAAGCTGCACGCCTTTTCTACCTTCATCCTGATCCTGAGTGTGTGTTTGCTAATCAGCTATCGCATGGCGATCAAAAGGGTCCCAAAGTGAAGCTCGCAGCGAACAGGAACTAATATGTATCTTGCTGAGTATGATGAACTCGACGCCACCGGGCTTGCGGAAATGGTTCGCCGTAAGGACGTCTCGCCCGACGAGCTTTTGCGTGCGGCTATCGATCGAGCGCAGGCGCGCAACACGCTGCTGAATGCAATCGTCACGCCAATGTACGATGAGGCAACTTCGCAAATTAGGTCTGGTCTTGCCCAGGGGCCTTTCCGAGGAGTTCCTTTCCTCCTAAAGGATGGAACTGATTACGCTGGCGTTCCAACGCGACACGGCAGCCGCATCTTCGATAAATGCCCACCTCCACTTCAGCATGATGACGTTACCCAGAAATATTTGGATGCAGGATTAGTTATATTTGGAAAAACAAGCATGCCGGAATTGGGAAATTCCGGCACCACTGAAGCTGAAGCTTATGGGCCCTGCTCAAACCCTTGGGACACTACTCGCAGTCCAGGTGGTTCTAGCGGCGGATCAGCGTCCGCCGTCGCCGGACGCATTGCTCCAATGGCTAGCGGTGGTGACGGGGGGGCTCGATCCGCAACCCCGCGTCTGCTTGTGGTTTGGTGGGACTGAAGCCCACACGTGCTCGCGTAACCCTGGGTCCCCGGACCTTTGAAGGCAATGCAGGCCTTCCCGTTGCGCACGCCCTAACCCGTTCGGTTCGGGACTGCGCCGTTCTTCTCGATTGCACCGCAGGCCCTGTTTTGGGCGACGCTTATGTCGCGCCACGCATTGAACGGCCGTTTGGCGCCTCGGTCGGTGAGCCGCCCGGCCGCCTGAAGATCGGTTTTCACACAAAACCCCACCATCATGTAGCCATTGATCCTGAATGTATCCGCGCGGTGGAAGAAGCTGCGAAGCTTTGCGAGGAGTTGGGGCATATGGTCGAACCGTACCAACCGAATATTGACGGGATGCTTTTTCAAGAAATCAACCTTGTTCTCTGGAGTGCGGATAACCTTCTAAGCCTTTCGCCGGCAGTGGACGTCCAGCGTGACCTCTCTGACCATCCCGACTTAGAGTGGATAACTTCCCAAATCGCTGAGCGCGCAAAGCGCTTTAGCGCGCTCGATCTTGCGCAGGCCAGGCAGAAGATGCATCAACTGTCCAAGGCCGTCGCCATGCCCTTTGCAGTTTATGATCTGATCCTCTCTCCCGTAGTAAGGGAGCGGCCTTGGAAGTTGGGTGTTTATGAGAGCGGCTTCAGGACTGCAGAGGAGTACTTCTCGCGGGTTTACGATTATTCTCCGTTTTGTTGGCCCTACAATCTATCCGGCCAGCCAGCAATCTCCGTACCTTTTCACTGGACTGCGGAAGACCTGCCGATTGGTGTTATGTTCGCGTCACGGTACGGTGACGAGGCCACGCTGATACGCGTCGCATCCCAAATCGAACTCGCCCGTCCGTGGGCGGGAAGAAAGCCGAGAGTTGTCGAACCTCGAAGCACCGACATGTAGCTTGCTGCCATTAGCAGACTTGTGGATTCTCGGCCGACCTATGGCTATCGGCGGATCGCTGCTCTTCTGAACAGGGGGCGGCGAGCCGCCTATCAGCCCGTGATCAACCGCAAGCCAGTTCATTGCATATTGGCCAACCACGCCATGATCCTTGAGATGCGCATTGGAGCACGGGCACATAGAACGAGTTGCCATCGTAGCCGGTAAGCCAGCTCATCTCGGCCTGATCCGTGACGACGAGCACATCAATGCCTTCGCGAGCCATAGCATGGCGAGGGCATTTGAGCCGAGTTTAGTATTCGGACAGTTCAAAACGCAATGGAAAATCGCTCATATCTGATCCCCGACATCGCTTTGACTCGTCAAATCACGGTGGACACTGAGGCAAGCGTCAGTTTGCACAGGTCCGTGATGTCGTAGATAGGAAGCCCGGTCTTGGCTCGAAGAGAATTCGCGACGACGGGAAAGGCTGTGCACTCGAGTAGTATAAGTGCAATGTCGGGATGGACGGCGCGAAGTACCGAAATACGATCACCAACTTCTCGTTCAATCTGCTCAAGGTCGGTCCGCACAAATGGGCGCGCCAATGCGTTGCGCACGTAGACCCCACCTTCGATCCCTCCGACCACCACGCGCTTTCGGTCTGCGGGACTTTGGATGCCCAAGAGGTCCTCACTGCAGTGTCGCGAGTCGGCGGTCAAAACGGCAAGTTTTTTTTGAGGCGCAAGCTGTTGCAGCAAAACTGGAATGAGAAGCAGGCTGGAAGTCACGACGGGCACATTGACTGCTGCGGAAATCGCTTGCTGGTGACGGATGAAAAAGCCGCAGTCTGCGGTAATCACGCCGGCACCTCGAGCAACCAGGCGCTCGGCAGCTGCCACGCAGGCGCCCTCGAGCGAAGCGTCTCCTCGAATGACCACGTCTGGCAAGGCACCTTCCACTATTTCTGCAATCAAGGGTCTCTCAAAGGTTGCCGGGTGGTATAGGGACCCTTGGCGCGGAGGGAACGTCGGACTGTCGGGCGACAGGCCTTCATCCAGTTCAAGAATTCCGAGAGTTAGGCTTCTTTGTGAAGACATAAATAGAGCTCCATTGGTTCAACCGGCTTCACCACTTTACGATTCGAGTGGCATCTGGCTCAGAAAGTGACTGTGAGCCGCTCACATTGCTTGGTGTACCTCAAGTTAGGCGGTGTGTTTTCGGTACGAAGGCGGCCTTACCAACCCAGCGATTGATCATTCAATCCTGGTGCCGGCCTTTGCCGCATGCGATTCGCTTCCACCATCATGAATGGCCGCTCCAACAAGAATGCCGGCCACCGATTTAGTAACGGATTGAGTATCCCATCGATCTTCCGGGGCTCGTCCGAGGCCGTAGCGCTCAAGCAATACCTCACCCTCCCTGACCACAAGCACGCCGGACACGCGTTCTTCGTCCATATTGCGATCCACATCCATGGCATCGCCGTTCCAGATCCAGTGAGGAGAAATCTGATGAAGCGCCAGTGGCATCGACGAGGCACCGGACGCGCTGCCTATTTTCCGCACCGGATGTATTTCAGACCTTCTATGAAAGGCGATCACCTGTTGTTCGGGTGTCCAGTTCAACGACGTCACCCCTCCTGCCGGCAAGAGATCATACGAGACGTTCTTGATCATGGTTTCTTTCCGAGACATGAGATTTTCCAATCAAATTCAGTCGGCTAGTTACTCGATGACGAGCAATTTTCGGGGAACGTTAGAGAGGAATTCGACTTCGCCGTCCGTGATCAAGAAACTTTCGGTAATTTCGATGCCCCAATCGTCGTACCAAAGCCCGGACATGAAATGAAACGTCATGCCTGGGCGCAGCTCGGTCTTATCACCGTCGCGGAAGCTGGCGGAGTTCTCCCCCCATGCCGGCGGGTATCCCATGCCAATGGAGTAGCCGGCGCGGCTTGCCTTCTTCAGATCGTATTTCGCAAGGGCACTTCCGTAGGCCAGAGCGATATCTTTACAGTGATTTCCCACCACAGCCTTCTCAAGGCCGGCGCTCATGCCTTCCAAAACGGCCTTCTCAGCATCCAGCATTTGCTGGCTCGGCTTACCGAGATAGTATGACCGTGAAAGTGGGCAGTGATATCGTTTGTGCACTCCAGCGAGTTCAAAGAAGATGCTTTCGTTCGCACGAATGCGCTTATCGGTCCACGTCAGATGAGGAGCTGAGGCATCGGCACCGGCGCCAAGGTTGGGTACGGCTGACGGATAGTCTCCCCAGTAGTCGCCCACACCACGGGTGCCAACATAGGAAATTTCAGCGATTATGTCCGACTGTTTTACTCCCGGCCGCAGCACCTCTGTGATGCGCTCATACATCGCTTCGACAATCTTGCCGGCGCCGCGCATGTATTCGATTTCACGAGGGGATTTGACGATGCGTTCCCAGTTGATCATCCGCATGGCGTTTTTGAAGCGCGCGTTCGGAAGTGCGGCTGTAAGGGCTTCGAAACCGGCCGGTGAGAAATAGTAGCTGTCCTTCTCCAGACCGATTATGGCTGAACCGTGCCCCTCATCCGTGAGGAACTGGCCAAGAACGGTCATGGGATGCAAGGTGTCTGACTGAACGTAGTGGTCTTCGTACCACCTGATCCGATCCTCGCCGATATATGCCGTTCGACGGCATCCATTGGCATCCTGACCACGGCCGAACCAGAGGGGATCCTTATCCTTTGACACAACAATACATTGTGGCACGTAGAACGAGTTGCCCTCGTAACCGGTAAGCCAGCCCATGTTAGCGGGATCGGTGACCACCAGTACGTCTATGCCAGCTCGCTCCATGGAGCTGCGTGCCTTCTCGAGGCGGGTTCTGTATTCAGAAAGTTCGAACCGTAGTTTCTCGTCAGACATTTCAGTTCCTTTAGATTTCGATGCGGTAAGTCAGACGCGGGCGGCCACAGTCGCGAGCGTCAGTTTGCAGAGGTCGGTGATGTCGTAGATGGGCAGTCCTGTCTTCAGCCTAAGGGCATTTGCAACGACGGGAAAGCCAGTGCACTCGAAGAGTATCATCGCAATATCGGGGTGCTCGGAGCGCAGGTGATCGATGCAGGCACCGACCTCCTGCTGTATCTGATCCAGCGCTGTCCGCACGAACGGCCGCGCCACGGCATTGCGCACGTATACGCCACCTTCGATACCTCCGACGACTACGCGCTTCCGATCCGCCGGGTGCTGGATGCCCAACAGGTCTTCGGTGCAATGTCGCGAGTCCGCTGTTAATACCGCGAGCTTTTTCGTGGGCGATAGCTGACGTAACAAAGTCGGGATGAGTAACAGGCTTGAGGTTATGACGGGTACATTGACTGCCGCAGCGATTGCAGACTGGTGACGGATAAGGAAGCCGCAGTCAGCGGCAATAACGTTGGCCCCTCGATCGACCAATCGCTGTGCAGCCGCAATGCAGGTGTGTTCCAGCGAAGCATCACCTCGAATGACAACATCTGCAAAGGCGCCTTCCACCATTTCCGTGATCACAGGCCCGCCAAACGTTGCCGGGTGCAACAGGGATCCTTCGCGCGGGCTAAGAAGCGGACTGTCTGGTGACACGCCTTCATCCAGCTCAAGTAGTCCAAGAACAGTGCTGCTTTGCGAAGTCATGATGAAGTTCGTCGATTTCGGACGGGTTTGGTCAATGCGAGTATCGTAAGACGTGTGAACTTGCTCGACTGCGCCTCACGCCCAGGCGGCCACCGACTTCAGTGCCGGCCCAGGCACGTCATCAGTCTATCGTTGTTCCGGCTTTGACGGCCAGCGCTCTTGCGAAAGCAAGATTTGCAATGGCAGTGTCTTGAATACCCGTCCCGGTCAGATCGGCGATCGTGATCTGGCGATCGTCGGTGCGTCCGGCCACAGCACCGGCAACAATCTGGCCGAGTTCTCGAAGGGCATGATCTTCTGCGACAGCCCCCGCCTCAATCGCGTGATGCAACTCACCGAGGCGTCGCGTCTGAGCGAGGCTGTCAGCCACGTAGAGATCGGCGCGCGCAATAGCCTCGGCCTCCACTTCGTTCTTGTGTTCGGCATCGGAGCCCATCGCCGTGATGTGCTGTCCTTGTTCGAGCCATCGAGCTTCCAGGATCGGCTGATCAGCCGGCGTTGTGGTGATGATCACATGCGCACCGGCAACGGCTGCTTCCCGGCTATCGCAAGCGATGACGCTGATGCCCAATTGGTCAGACAGTTCTCGGGCCGTCTTGTGGGCTTTGGACGCGTCACGCGCCCAAATCCGCGCCTCACGAATTTGTCGGACCAGCATGAGCGCCTGCAACTGTAGGCGCGCCTGCATACCAGCGCCAAAGACAGCAGCCACCGACGCGTCTTTGCGAGCGAGGTGCACTGCAGCCACGGCACCTGCTGCGGCCGTCCGAACATCGGTGAGATAACCATTATCCAGCAACAATGCCCGAACCAAACCGGTCTTGCTTGACAGCAAAACCATCAGGCCGTTTGTACTCGGCAAGCCAATTTCCGGATTGCCGAAAAAGCCGGGGCTGATCTTGACTGCGAAGCCATCGAGGCCAGGTACGTAGGCCGTCTTGACGTCGACCTCACCGCGATGCTCCAAAATATCGAGGCGAAGAATTGGCGGCATCACGACTTTTTTTGTTGCAAGCGTGCGAAATGCCTCTTCCACACAACGCACAGCCTCCAGATCAGGAGCCACCAGATCTCTCAGTTGCCGTTCAGTCAAAATAGTAATCGATCTCATGACGCCGTCCTCGCAAGAATATCTGCTGTCTCATCGCCCACGACGCGACGATGTAAATTCATATCGATGTTGCGGCCCGACAGCACAGTCACGACGGGTCCGTGAAGGTTGCGCACTTTGTTCGCCAGAAGTGCCGCGATGCCAATCGCCCCTGCGCCTTCGACGATTTCGCGCTCCTGAAGATATGCATGTCGGATGCCAGCCGCTATTTCGGCTTCGCTCAACAAAATGACATCGTCCAACAGGTCGCGGCACATGGGAAAAGTCCATTGATTGGCGAGGCCAATCCCGCCGCCGAGCGAATCCGCCAGACTTTCAAACTCATCGACCTGCACCGGGCGACCTGCATCAAGGCTTGCCTTCATCGCGGCTCCGCGATCCATCGTGAGCCCGATAATCCGCACATCCGGCCGCTGGCTTTTCACGGCTGCCGCCACGCCAGAAGCCAAACCGCCCCCCGAGAGCTGGATAAGCACGGTAGCCACGTCCGGCAGCGCTTCGAGGATTTCCAGCCCTAGCGTTCCTTGGCCGGCGATGATTGCCGGGTGATCGAACGGCGGGACGAGGCACCGTCCATCACCCGCCAATCTCTCGGCCTCTTCCTGAGCATCATCCTGGGATTTTCCGACGATACGGACGTCGGCGCCCAGTCTGCGAATCTCCGAGACCTTATTTTCGGGAACCAGGTTTGACATGCAGATCGTGGCCGTCACACCGCACGTGTTGGCAGCGAACGACAGAGCACGACCGTGATTGCCGGTCGACGCGGCTACAACGCCGCGTGCCCGCTCGTCTTCGGACAGTTGAAGAATGGCGTTGAAGGCGCCGCGCAACTTGAAACTGCCCGTCGTCTGATGATGCTCAAGCTTTAGATAAACGGGCACAGCGCAATGGTTCGACAGGGACGGAGAGTGCGTGAGCGGCGTAGCAAGTATGTGATCTTTTATGCGCCTTTTTGCGCCTTCAATCTCATTGAGATCAATCATCAAAGTCCTCCCTCCGCACCAGCCGCTCGTTACGCGCTCCGAAACAGTTCCCAGCAGTAGCGGATCGCCAGTTCGGTCGTCGGCACGAGGGTCTGATCGGACACCCCGAACGTCGGCGTATGGACGCCGGACTCGTTTCCCGGCTCCTTGCTGCCGAACCAGAAATAGATTGACGGGATGCAGCTGGAGTAAAAACCAAAGTCATCGCTGCCGGAGCTTGCCGAACCCTCGACATATCGGTCCTCGCCATCGGTCTGCACGACGATCTGCTTGAACCGCTCGACCATTGAGCTGTCGTTGACCACAGGAGGCTCGCCCGCGTGGGAGCTAAATTCGGCCCGGCCTCGATGGATCGCGGCAACACCCTCGGCAATTTCGCGCACCCGTTGAACCAGCAACTTTCTCCTCTCGGGACTGCTCGTCCGGATCGTTCCGGTCATCGTGACCGAAGGGCAGATAATGTTCGTCGCTTCCCCACCATGGATGGTGCCGATCGTGACGACAGCGCCATCATCAACCGGCATTTCGCGTGACACCACCTTCTGAACTTCGTTGATGAAGGCGCCCGCTATCGCGATCGCATCCACGCCCAAGTGAGGCTTGGCACCGTGCGCCATCGTTCCGAGAAATTCGAGCGCGAATTGATCCGCTGACTTTGTTACGGCGCCCGCACGTGCGCCATAGGAGCCGGCTGGAATGTCAGTGCGGACATGAAATCCCACTGCAGCGTCGAACCCGTCCAGCAAGTTTTCTTCAACGACGGTCCGGCCGCCAAGTGGTTCTGCTTCTTCAGCGGGTTGAAAGAACACGCGCAGCCTGCCTGAGAAATTTCCGCGCATGCGATGGAAAGCGAGCGCCGTTCCCAAGGCGATCGAGCCATGCATGTCATGACCGCACGCATGCATGACGCCTGGCACTTGCGACCGATACGGCAGGTCGTCGCGGGCTTCCTGAATGGGAAGCGCGTCGATGTCTCCGCGCATCGCGATCGAACGATTTGCGCCTGGGGCCAAGCCCTGAATGTCGACATAGACACCGGTCTTGTGGAACGTCTTTGCTTCGGTCAGGCCGAAGGCAGCCAAGGTCTCGATAATCCGCTTCTGGGTCTTCCACTCGTTGTTGGAAAGTTCGGGCTCGCGATGCATGGCGTGCCGCATCTCGGCGACTGCATTACGCTCGACCTCGGAGAGGAAGTTGTTGGTAGGCATGTTCATGGTGGTCTCCTGGTCTAGTCGTCATGGTGTCTGTTGTCGCACCTAGCAGCGGAGCTGCGCGGCCCGTCGATTCGAATACACATCACGCAGGGTCCCTGCATTAATGGAGGTGACACTGGATCCGTGGCCGCGACATCATCACTACACCTCGAGCGGGATAGCGAAACTGGCCTTGAGACGGTCCATCACAACCATGGTCTTGAAGCCTTTGATATCCGCGTTTTCATAGAAAAACCGACGCGTGAAGTGCTCGTAGTCCTGCATATCTTTCGCGGTAATAACAAGCATGAAGTCGGCATCTCCCGTTACGTAGAAACCCATCATCACCTCACGCGTATTTCGTATCGCAGCCTTGAATCGATCGACGATGTCGGCCCTTTCCCGTTCAAGGGACACCATGACGATCATGGTGATGTGTCGTCCGACTGCCTTGGGCGAGACGATGGAAACGTCTCCCTCGATGACGCCCTCGTTGCGTAACCTTCTCAAACGCCGTTGGCACGCCGTCGGCGAGAGGTGGACCATCCCCGCGAGTTCTTCAGAGGTCAGCCGGTTGTTTTTCTGAACGGCTTGGAGAAGCGCAATGTCGGCGCGATCGAGTTCAACCATCACCTACCTCCCCGAACAAGAACCCGGGGAGCCCGCGCGGAGGCCTGCAGCGCCGATGCGACCTGGCATAGGTCGGTTGCTTCGACGTTCCCGGCGCAGATACTCGTCCGAATAGGCCATTTCGAAAACGAAGCAGACATGCTGGAACCAGACGAGTATGCACCGGATACAGTCTCTATTTGACGAAGAGCTTGCGCGGCGTCTTCGTCAGGGGCTCGTAACCCGTTTCGGAGACCGCAAAGCTCTGTGTGATCGTGATCCCGACATTGTCGAGCCACAGGCCAGGCATCATGTGGAACACCATACCCGGCTTGAGTACGGTTTCGTCGCCCTTGCGAATGCTTGCCGTGCGTTCGCCTGAGGCCGGAGGGAACCCGATGCCGGTCGGATAACCAATGCGGGACTCTTTCTCGATCCCGTGTCGGGCAAGCGCCGTGCGGAAGTCGGCATCGACCTCCGAGCAGGTGCGACCGGGCCGAACTGCTTCCAGCCCGGCATTCAAGGCCTCGACAGCAATTCCCGACAGGTTCAGGAAAGCGGATGAAGGCTTCCCGACGACGATCGTGCGCGCCAGGTTGACCTGGTAGCGATGCCGGCAACCGTTCAGTTCGAGGTTGACAACGGTGGACTCCGGCAGGGGGTCGTCCGTCCAGGCGGCATGCGGCGCGATTGAGCGTTCGCCAATGCACAAATCGGGAGGGCAACAAGGATAGTCGCCACCGAACTCCGGCGTGCCCGAAATCTGCTGGTGATAGATCGCAGCAGCAATATCGCACTCACGGACCCCGGCTTGCACCATATCGATGACGCGCGTCATGGCGGCGTCCGCAAGCTGGCCAGCTTGATGCATAATGGCCACCTCGGCCGGGCTCTTTACGAGCCGGATCCATCCAACAAGAAGATCGGCGTCGACGAACTCGGCATTCGGCAAGGCTCGCGTGAGATCTGCGTGGCCGCGTGCCGGATAGTAATATCCCCCCATCTCGACGCCGATACGCGCCTTTTCACCTCCGAGCTCCCTCACGATATCGGCCATGAAAGTATAGGCCGACAGCGTTGCCGATTGAACATAGGTGTCGGGATAGGCTCGGATATTGTCCTCGGCCAGATAGGTGGTCATGGAAGCCGAAACACGGTCCATGAAACGGCCGATCCAAATCGGTTCTGCGTGGGCTTGCGCCACAATCACCATTTGCGGTGTGTAGAAGGAATACGCATTATAGCCGGTAAGGTAGTTCTGGTTCGGCGGTTCTGAGAGGAGGAGGATGTCAATCTCTCTCTTCGCCATTTCCTTTTTAACGGCTGCTAGACGGGTCTGGAATTCTCCCAGTGCGAAGTGCAATTCTTTTATCATTCTTGATCTCCCATTCGGCGGCGGCGGCCGCACCAATATTTTCCCCGTCTGTCAGGGAGCAAAGCGGGCCGTCGTTATCCCTGTATTGATCGGCTCCTGATCGGCTCCTCGCTTGAACCTGCAGCCTAAGGGCACGGCTGGATCGGAAGGCCGAACTCTCGTTTTTTGCTCCATCAGATTGGGTGTTCAGCCATCTCGTCGGCAACGTCTTGGTCGATCGGCGTGTCGAAAGTCATCAATATGAAACCGAGCACCGAATAGAAGCCGACGGTCGCCATGAGGTCGAACACGGCTTGCCGACCTATGCTCGCAGCAATAGCTTGCTCGAGATGCGAAGGCAGACGTGCGCCGTCAAATAGCGCGTCGACAGCACCGGCAAGTACGCCGTCTTCGCCATCGGGAGTTCCAGCCATACTCCGGATTCGCGCATCGGAAATACCAAGGGCGCGAGCGCGGCTTACATGGTGGGACCACTCATAGGTGGAGCCCATACGATGTGCCGCGCGCAAAATCACGAGCTCGGACCGGACTGGTCCTAACGCACTATCTTTTACGATATGCTGCCGCAGCGGAGCCCACGCTCTCAGTAGCGCGGGATGATGAGCCATGGTGCGATAGACGTTCAGCGCGCCGGCGAAGCCCGTTTTCATGTCCGCGATCTCAGCGGGCCAGTTTTCATCGGCGATAGGCGGACAGGACGATGTTGTCATTACGCGAGAACCTCAGTCTACTACTGCGGCGCGGATGGCGTCGGAAAGCCGTTCGACAATCAAATCGATTTCTTCAGCCTGAATGATGTAGGGTGGTGCTAGCAGCACGTGATCGCCCTGCGCTCCGTCAATCGTGCCACCCATTGGGTAGCACATCAGGTCTCTGCGCATGGCTTCCTTCTTGATGCGGGAATGCATCTTGCGGGCCGCATCGAAAGGCTTCTTGGTATCTTTGTCGGCCACGATCTCGACGCCGCGGAAAAGACCACGACCACGGATGTCCCCGACATAGGGTGATTGTCCAAGTGCCTCATTGAGCCCGGCCTGGAGGCGCTCGCCCATCCGGATGACGTTTGCCATCATGTCCGGGCGCGTGATGATTTCAACCACCTTACTGGCTGCCGCTGCTGCTATCGGATGTCCGATATAGGTATGTCCATGCTGAAACAGACCCGACCCGTCGGCGAACGCACGGTAGATCTTTTCGGAGAGCAATACCGCTCCGATCGGCTGAAAGCCGCCGCCCAGTCCCTTCGCAATCGTGACCAGATCCGCGACAATGCCTTCCTGCTCCATAGCAAAGATCGTGCCGGTGCGTCCCATTCCGCACATGACCTCGTCGAGGATCAGCAAGATGCCATACTTGTCGCATATCTGCCGAACCCGTTTGAAATAGTTCGCAACCGGGCCAACGGCGCCCAGCGTCGCACCGACCACCGGCTCGGCGACGAAAGCCATAACCTTGTCCTCTCCGAGTTCAAGGATTTTGTCTTCCAGTTCCACAGCAAGACGCTCGGCATAAGCCTCCGGCGTTTCGCCCACCTGCAGGTCGCGGTAGGCATAGCAGGGAGAAACATGATGCGTTTCAGGCAAGATCGGTTTGAATTGGGCACGGCGCCAGGCATTGCCCCCTGTTGCCAAGGCACCGATCGTATTGCCGTGATAGCTCTGCCGACGAGCGATGATGTGGCGCCGCTGCGGCTGCCCGACTTCGACAAAATACTGGCGCGCCATTTTGAGAGCGGCCTCTACCGCTTCTGAACCGCCAGACACCAGATAGACATAATCGAGACCTTCAGGCGCAAGACCGACCAATTGCTCGGCAAGCCGCTCGGCGACGTCGGTCGTGAAGAAGGACGTGTGGGCGTAGCTGATCCGACCCATCTGTAGCTTCATTGCGTCAAGAACTTCTGCATGATTGTGCCCGAGGCAACTAACGGCGGCGCCCCCCGACCCATCCAGGTAGCTCCTGCCCTCGCTATCCACGACGTAGATGCCCTCCCCCGCAACCGCGGTTGGCAGAGTTGTAGCGATTGTTCGATGGAGAATTTTGGTCATGGTCATCTCGGGGTGCTTATCCGTCCGGCTTTCGAACGGTTCCATCCATTGATTTGCAGGTTTTGCCAAAATATGCAACAACTGTTTTATAAATTATGTTTTGACGCATTTGTTCTCCTTCTCTCAAGTTGTGGAGCGGTTGTGATGTGAGATAGCCACCAGCTGTTTGACTTTTTGGCTTCCGAGAGAGATGGTCCAGGTGAATTATGACATCGTATGTGAGGCAAATGTTGCAAAAAGGCCCATTACACGCTCGGATCATCGAGCGATTCGACGACATGTCCGAGCAGTTGCAGCAAGCGGCTCGGCACATATTGGAACATCCGCAGGAGGTGGCGCTCGTTTCGATGCGCGAACTCGCGCGCAACGCCGGCGTTCAGCCATCGACAATGACGAGGCTGGCGAAGTTTCTTGAATTCTCAGGGTATGAAGATTTCCGAGAGCAACACGCCGACGTCATCAGGGTGAGCGCCGACGGATTTGCGGCCAGGGCTTTACAAAGAGAAGAAGGGGCCGCGAATGGTGAGGGCTTGGCTTATAGGATGCTCCAAGGTCTCTCCGCGCAGATCGATCGGCTCCGCGACCCTGATACGATTTCGCGCTTGGATACAATGGCGGAGCACCTGGCAAAAGCAAGGCGGATCTTTGTTCTCGGCTTGCGCTCTTGCCATTCGGTCGCGTGGCATTTTCACTACGTCATGACCTTGCTCGGCGAAAAGACTATCCACTTGGACGGTCCGGCGGGAACAAGCGGCGACCCCCTCATCCGCGCAACTCATGAGGATGTGCTTTTGGCGATTTCCATCAATCCCTATTCGCTTCAGACGCTTGAGCTTGCCGAGGCCGCCCGTGAGAAGGGACTTTCCATTCTGGCGATCACCGACAGCGAAGTGTCTCCCCTGGTGACGATCGCAGCGCACGTTGTATTCTTTCCAACTGAAAGCCAAACATTCTTTCACACGCTGGCGCCGGCGCTGGCCGTCTCTGAAGTTCTATGTGGCCTGCTGGCGAGCCGAGACCGTGCGGCGGCGTTGAAAGAGTTGAAGCTCGCCGACCGCCATCTTTCTGCGATGAACACATATGCCACGTCCATTCCGCGACGGAAGATATAGCGGCATTGACGAGCCGGCTACTGGCGGAGTCGTCATCGTTGAGCGACCTCTCGCCTCGGCCACCGGGACCGACGTCACCTGGACGTCAGTCGATGTCCAATCAGAAAACCTCGAGGTTGCGGCCGAATTAATCCGCAAACTGGGATGACGGAAAAAGAAGCGCGCCGTTACGGGCGGGATGGACGTCTGATGCGCCAGTGAGCCCAGAGCTTGCCGAGAAAGCCACATTGATGCCGGCATCAAATCACGATGCGATGGTGAGATCCGTTACGCACTAAATTTGCCGGGCGATCGTCGAGCCAAGAGCCTGTCCCAGAGTTCGCTCTGGGGCAGGCAGTCTTTCACGGCCGCGAGCTACGGAGGCGGCATGAGTATCATGACTCAGGTCGCGGCGACCGGAGCACTCTTCAACGCCCCTCTCCCGCGCCAAAGCGTAAAATAAAGCGCAACCAGCCAGACGATTGGCAACATTGTCAACAAAGCGCCAACGGCAGCGATCGTCGGGTCAAGTTGCTGCTTCAGGTTTTCCAGCATTTTCAGTGGCAATGTGGGGATCGCATAGCCGCTGACAAACGACGTGATGATGACCTCGTCGAAGGACGCCAAGAACGCGAACAACGCGCCACCGATGATACCCGAGCGGATCAACGGGAGGGTAACCCGCATGAAGGTCTGGGTCGGCCCGGCGCGCATGCTCATTGCCGCCTGTTCCAGCTTCCTGTCGAACCCTGCGAGTGTCGCCAGAACGATGACAACGACATAGCCGATGGCTCCGATCGTCTGGCCCAGAATGATCCCGGTATTCGTTCCAACCAGCCCTAGTTTGGCCAGACCGGTATAGACGGCAACACCAACAACAATGACAGGAAAGGTGATCGGCGTCAGGATCACCATGGTCAGACCCGAGCGCAGCCGCGACGAGCACCGGCTGAGGCCAAATGCTGCCAATGTGCCGACTATGGTGGATACCACGCTGACAATCACGCCGAACTGGAAGCTGTTCCACAATGCACCGATCCACGAGGAGTCGTTGATGAACGAATAGTACCATCTGAGCGAAACAGCCTTAGGCGGAAACTCGAGGAACTCCCCTGCATTGAACGAGACAATAATCACAATGAAACCGGGCGCCAACAGATAGATGATAACGACCGCAAGGAATGCTGCCCCCGCAATCTTCGACCATGGGGTTGCCCGCTGCGCTTGATGGAGCTTTGCTGCCCAGCGTCGCGCTCGATATGGAACGAGAAACTCATTGAGATACCGGGACGCCTTGTCGAATGACAGCAGTTTACGTCGTCGAACGGTCTGCTCACTCGATACAGGCTGTCCATGCGTGCCGGCGAGATTTACGCCCGCTACGGAAAGAACCGCGAGCGCCATTGCCAACAGTATAAAGGCTGCCGCGGCGGTCGCCGCCATGTTCAACGATGTTGTAAGCTGGGAGTTGATGAGGGTTGAAAGCATGGTGTCGCCCAAGCCGCCCAATGCTTGTGGCGTAATGTAAAAGCCCAGGCAAACGACAAAAACCAATATGCAGCCGCTTCGAACGCCCGGGATACTAAGTGGAACGAAGACCCGGAGGAAGGCGGTGAACGGCTTTGCTCCCATGCTGCGAGCAGCTGCCATCAATGACGTATCAATGCTCATCATCACACTGACAATCGGCAAAATCATCATGGGCAACATGATGTGCACCATACCAACGTAAACAGCGAAACGATTATAGATAAGGGACAGTGGGCTATCGATTATGCCCGAATTGAGCAACACGCGGTTGATCAATCCACTGTCACCCAAGACGACAGTCCATGCGTAGGTCCGAACCAAAGCACTCGTCAGCCAAGGTAGGAAGACAAGCACCAGGAGGATTGGTCGTGCACGGCCGGCGATCGTAATCAAGTAGGCCGTCGGGTAGCCGATGATCAAACAAAGTGCCGTGGCTATGAAGCTGATCTTGAACGTCTGGATCAGGATCAGGACAAATGAGCGCTGTTCGAAAAAAGCGACATAATTCGCAAGAGACAGATTGGGCGGATTGAGGCTGGTCGCGAAAAGAAGGAACATGGGTATGCCGAAAATCGCAAACAGCACAGCGAACGCTGGCAAAGTGAGCAATATCGGCGTGGACCGGATTCTCTGAAGTGTTGTCATGGATGCTGTCCTTCCGCTTTACGCAGCGACAAACCGGACGTCGGACCGAAGCCAATCAAGGCGAACCTCTTCGCCCGGACGGAAGACTTGCTGGCCCGATGCGACGTGTTCGCGCGCGATGAGCGTCGCGCTCCCAACCCGCACCCGGTACTTCCTCAATGGTCCAGCATAGATCATATCGTCCACGATCCCCGAGACGGACTGTCTATGGTCCGCATCTACGCGCCTTGCTGCTGAAGGCGCAGAGATGCAAATGCGCTCAGGCCGAAGCATTGATACCATACCGGAAGAAGGAACAACGTCGGATTCAATCTTGAAATCAACGGATTCGAGGATATTTGCTTCACCCAGGAAGTTGGCGACAAAGCGCGTTTCGGGGCGATCGTACAAGGCCTCCGGTGTATCGATCTGCTCGATCTGACCGGCGCGCATGACAACGATGCGGTCCGACAGCGTGAGTGCTTCTTCTTGATCGTGGGTGACGCAGATTGTCGTTTTCCCAAACTCCTTGTGCAGCTCTTTGATTTCCACTTGCATCTGCTCGCGCAGGTTTCGATCGAGTGCGCCAAGTGGCTCATCCAGCAGCAAAATCGGTGGATCTGCAATCAAGGCGCGCGCGACGGCCACGCGTTGTTGCTGACCCCCACTCAATTGTGATGGAATGCGCTCGCCAAACTCACCCAGGCGAACGCGCTCAAGCATTCTTTTGACCCGCGACGCTCGGTCAGAGGCCTTGATGCCGCGCATTTCGAGGGGGAATTCCAAGTTGCGATGCACCGTGAGGTGCGGAAAAAGTGCATAACTCTGGAAGACAATGCCTTGGTCGCGGCGGTAAGACGGGACCTCGGACACGGACTTGCCCGAAATGAGGATGTCTCCTCCGGTCGGCGTCGTGAACCCGGCGAGCAGCATCAATGCTGTCGTTTTGCCAGAACCGCTTGGTCCAAGAATCGTAAGGAACTCGCCGCGCGAAACAGAAAGGGAGATATCCTTAACCGCAGCAACGGCCCCATACATCTTGGTAACATTGCGAAATTCAATTTGAGCGGTATCCGGAAGCTTCTGCAACACTTCGTCCTCGGCAGGAAGATTATTTTTCAGAGTCAAGTTCATACGATACTCCAGCAGGACTGATGAGCAACTTCGGCATGCAGTCCCGTAAGGCAGGTAGTGGGATGAGGCGGCGCTGTCCTTTGACGGCCCGAGCCGACTGGACGAGCGCCACCGATAGATCGTTGGGGACAGAGGATTATTGAAGAATCCACTCATTCCAACGCTGCACGAGCCGCTCTTTGTTCGACTTTCCGTCCGATCCAACCTCGGCATACCATTTGGCGTTCATAGCGAAGCTGATCGCCTCGTAATCGGGATGCGACGCAAGTTTTCGGGCAATATCATCAGGGATCAACTTAAAGGCGTTCTTGTTCGTTGGACCCTGCGCAATCAGCCTGGCAAACTCGGCCTGTCGGTCCGGGCGGCTCGTCAGCTCGATGAATTTTTGAGCATTTTCGGTATTTGGGCTGCCCTTCGGAATGCACCAATAGTCCGTTGTCAGCTTCGCCTGGTTGCGGTTGATCTCGATTGGCCCACCTTCATCAATAAGGGTAAGTGCGCGCGCGTCATAGGACTGCACGATGTCGGCGATGTTGTCTCGCATGATCTGCAGAACTTCCGACCCGCTCGTCCACCACTTGCGAATATGCGGCTTGATTTTGTCCAAGCTTGCGAACACGCGGTCGATATCCATCGGGTAGAGCTTGTCCATCGGAACGCCATCCGCGAGCAACGCTTCCTCCCAAGGTCCACTTCCATATTCGCCGGTATTGATTGAGCGAACGCCAGGAAACTTCTCGACGTCCCAGAACTCGGCCCACGTGGTCGGCCGCGGCTTGTCAGCGGGGAACTTCTTGGTGTTCCACACCATATTGATCGAATAAACGTATGAGGCAAAGCCGTTTGGCTGTTTTGCGTAGGCGGCTATTGCCTCCAACTCATCCTTCTTCCACGCGGAATAGTCGATCTTTTCAAGGTAGCCCTTGGCGGTGAGCGGATCGACGTTGGTTTGACCCAGGTTCACGACGTCTGCCGAAACGTTTTTGGTGTCGACCATCATCGCAATCTGTGTCGATGAGAAGTCCGCATTGACGCGCGTCACCTTGACTCCGGTCTCGGCCTCAAAGGGCTCCACGTAAGCCTTCATCACCGCATCGCCCCAGTTGCCGCCGCTCATGTTGACTTTAAGCTCGCCGGTAGATGCGGCCGTTGCGCGGCCGGCCGCGGAAGCTAAAGCACCTACCGCAATTGCCGTCGAAGTAGCCTGCATGAACCGCCGGCGATTTATCAGAATGCTCATTTCGTTCTCCCTCTGTTAGTCCCTTGCTCATGGCGCAAGGAGATCTCACTTCGTCAGCTTACCGCGAACACGCCGCCGGCGATGTGAGGCCAACGCGCGCGGGTTCCTGCGTTTCCACTCGGTCCCGCTTTCCACCAAGGAGGTGCCGCACAAACGGTTGCAGTGTTCGGGCAGCAGCCTCCTCGACCGCTACCATCTATTTCCTAGCGCAACATGATGAGGAATGCAACAAATGTTTTATAACGCTCAATATGCATCAACCGTATTATTGAGAAGTCGGACTCCGTGCTCCCTGTGACGGCGTTTTATCGTGCTCCAAGTGGCTCATTGATACGCCCGCGACTCATATGTTTCATGCGATTTCAAAGAGGCTGATTCAGCGGCGTGAACGCGATCGCTGATCGGCATCCACTCACTTCAATCGAATGCATCTTGTGCATGAATGGCCGAAGATGGTTGCCGAAAAGCTACGGAGTGCAGGTCTCGGGAGAGGTCGCATTGGGACCGATGTTGCCGGCGGTCCATTGCAGAAGGCATTCGCGCTGCTCCGAGAGGCCCGTCCTCTACAAGAGATCGCACTCATGCGCGAGATAGCAGGTTTAACCGACTGGTTACAGGATCGCTACCAGGAGAATATCCGTCCGGGGCGGCTTCTGATGGAACTGGACATGATGATGGGAGCCGAGTTCGCTCGGGAGGCCGCACGACGCCTTCCAGCGCAGGACGTCGCCTTCATCCCGGATGGGGATGACATGGCTGTGGTGGATCTGAACTATAACCTGAACGTCCAAGGACGATATTTTCCTCGTCTATTTGGAAGCGGTGAAACCTGACGGGACTTCTTGCTACCTACAGCAGGTCAGTTACGTGCGCGTCATAGGAAACTGTGGCTGCCTCGCCCCTGCAGCGCTCACCACAACAAGCTATCTGAAAAGCGGCCGCACTGCCCGCGCCAAGTGAACCGACCAGATTGGCGTTTATGTTGCGCCCCTGTCGGCGCGCATATTCAAGATACCGCTTGAGGGTTTGTCTGGAGGCGAGAGCACGAGCTTGGCCAATGTACCCGCTGACGGAGCACCGCCGCAGATCACGTTCCATCTCGGTCCTCACGGTTATTTAGTGAGCAACAGACTGTAGATCACTGCGCTGGCCTTGGCTCCGTCGGCGGTGTCGCTGAACAGCCACGATTTTCTTCCGGTGGCAAAAACTCTGATTTCGCGTTCCAGAATGTTGTTATCGATCGGCATCCTGCCGTCGCTGGTATAGCGTGTCAGGTAATCCCATTGGTTCAGGGTGTAGGCGACGGCGTCGCCGAGCTTGGTATCCGGCACGACCTTCGGCGCGATGGCGTCGAGCCACGCCTTTAGGGCGTTCAGGACAGGCAAGCTGTGCTGTTGGCGGAAACGGCGAATGCAATCAGCCGTCGTCTCACCGGCATCCGGGGTTTTGTCTCTTGCCTGCTTTTCGATCCGGTATAGCGGTTCGAAGAACCGGAGTGCCTGTTCCGGCGGTCCGCCTCCATTCTTCCGGGTTTTGAGAGCCTCGACGAAGCGCCGTCGTGAATGAGCCATGCATCCGACATGGGTTGCGCCATGCAATGTGCGCCACGCGGTGTAGCCATCGCTCACCAATATGCCGCGGTAGTCACCGAGGAAGGTCTGGGGGTGGATCTGGCCTCGGCCGAGCTGATAATCGAGCAGTACGATTGGCTGGTCACTATCCTCGCCACTGCGATAAGCCCACATATACGATGTGCTGGTGGCCTCCTTGTCCTTTTCCTTCAGGACCTGGACTGTGGTCTCATCGCCGTGAATGAGAGGCTGCGATTGCAAAAGGCAAAAACCGCAGGAGCAAAGGGATCCAGCGCCATCGTCTCCTGGACCAGGACAGCAAGGCTGTTGATGCCGGCCCGAAAGTCGATCGGCTCGCGATGCAGGTAAACCTTGAGATCAGCCCCAAGTCTGAACATGACCCAGCGCTCCGATGATTGCCGTCAATGCATCTACGTCACCGCATTCCAACGTCAGCTTCACGCCGTTCGGCAGTGACGCGCTCACCTTCGCTGGAGAGGGCAGCGGCCGGTTCCTCTCTGCTTTCCGAGGCAGCTCTTCACCAAACTCAAACTCGTCGCTGGCCGCGGTGATTTGCACCGGAATAAAAGACGATGTCGAAGACGGCGGCGACGCAAGCGGCTGGGTGTGCTTCCGTATCCATTTCCAAACGAGGTTCGCGTTGACCCCGTGTTCGCGCGCGAGTTTCGATACCGATGCGCCAGGTTCAAGGCAGGCCGCAATAAGGCGGTCTTTCGAACTTTGATCGAAACGGCGTCTCCCATTCCGACCGACCAGCCGCACGGCAAGTTTTTGACCTTCTTCCATCACTTGGTGTCCACCTATTTTGGTGGACACCTCATGCCAAAGCTCACTCATTGCAGAAGGTGCGGGGAAAATCGCGCTTACGGCGCGAGAGTCTGCGCGTATAGACCTGCGAGATCGCACATTTCGAAGGTATAATGTTCGGCAGCATCCAAGAGGTCGATCCAACCGATGACCTGGTTCCGCCAAACGACAGCGGTATTCAATACACCCACGAGGCCCATTTTGATGTTTCGTGGTCGGCAAAGTAGCGCTTCATGTCTTCGCTATCTCTGCCCAGAAAGTGACGACCAGCGCCGACACGCCTACTCCACTCGTCATCGGCGAGGGACTTCGTTCCTCCGAGGGGACTGTAATTGAGATCGGTCGAGTAGATACACCGCATAACGCCTGCAGCTCTATCAACCTTGAGGAGGGTAAAGAGCTTATGGCCAAATTCTTCCTGGAAAGCCTTCTCTGCCAATGGCATTAAGTCTTCGGAATTCGACAGGCCGCCGGCGCGCTCGTGGAATGCGACCAGCCGTTGACATTGATCGTCTCTCAGATGAAGCTCATATCATTCCTTGCAATTTTTCTGATCGGCTTCGTGGGATTTCTCACCTGACGGGGCCGTGAACAAAACCCAGTGCGGTTTCTTAAAGCGGCTGATTGTCCTATCCGGCAACGATTGGACAGTGGAGCGGGGCCGACCCTCATCAATGCCGATGTGCCGGCTGTCGCAGCGAAGCAGGCAAGAGATGCTCAGACTTTTCTCACCCGGATCTACGCACCCATGGGCCGCCGATCGCCGGACGAAGCTAGCGCTCCGCTCGGCGATCAAAGAGCCACATTAGACGACGCGCATGGTTCCGCTTAGTGCGTTTCGCTCGTCAGGAGTCGCATGTATCCTCCATTCGACGCGATCTGGGTAAAGTTCGAAAATGCTCGTCGCGAGAGTTCGAGACTCTTTCCAATTTTTAAAAATTGGAGTTGTCTCGTCGAACAGCACCGCCTCGGCCCCACCGCCTAGCGCGCCCTCCGCGATCATTCGATCCGCCGCTTCTTGTCGGTCGCGGGAGGAAGCACCAATGGTCTGCCTCAGCCCGCTGAATTCGCTAGAGAGCAGATGGTTCGCATGAGCTCGTGGCTCAGAAACCTTTACAACAACGCAGCCGGAGGCCGGCGCCTCGACAGACAGTACGGTGCGGGTCTTCGCATCCCCTAGAGTGTGATGAAAGCCACAGGACCGATCATTCCGCTTCAAAACGCCAACCGCTTCCTCCAGGCTTGTCATGCTGAGAATGGCACGGCAGAGAACCTGCCGTGGTATGCCAGGTTTGAGGTCGTTCGGCGTGATCTCGTTAATCGTCTGCACAAGGCCGCTCTCATTTAGGCCAAGGGTGCCGCCGGGGAGCATGCCGGGAGTCATAAAGCTGCTCCAGGCCGGCCCATCATCGGGCTCTATCTCGACCCAGAAGTTGGCACCGAGAAATTCGGGTTCACCGTCCTCATTATGGGCGATAACGGCCGGACCATCGCCTCGGGCTGGAATTAGAACAGTCGTGCAGCCCATTCCGGCAACGGCGTTTGGCCCCGAGGCTGCTTCTGGAATTTGCAGGTCGGCTTGGCAATTCAACAGGAATATGGTCTCGAAATCCTTGCCTGCCCCTTCTGCGATCCCCTCGAGTTCACGCACGCAGCGGGGAAAGACTGTACGGGCTGCGGCCTCTAGATTCTTCAGATACTCCGAGCCCCGCCAGCGGGCATCCAGGGCGCGAAATTGGTCAGTGCTAAGTCTATACTCGAGGAACCTTGTGGCATTGGCCTTTCCAAGCGCGCAGCCAATTGAAAAGGCATCGCCCTTGGCGAACAACCGCGTAATGGCATTTTTTGTCATTGAATCCTCTGCTTTCAGTCGCTGTCTATATTTTCTTACCGGCTGGCGGCCCTGCGATCTCGGATTCCGAGCAAAATCAGTCAGACCCGAGAAAGCGTGGTTGCCGTGCACGCTGCTACATAGACGCAAGAATTTCTTAACTTTGGGCGCTTCTCCCACCAGCCAATCCAACTCATTTGTTACATACTATATAGAAATGAGTCAACTGTTTCATTGCGTGGTAGATTTCATAGACTTAATTCGCAATGGAGGGGGTTCGCCGGAATGCACCAGAGGAAGCGCAGGTAAACGCATTCAAAGCAGGTACCTCCATAGGATCGCTCGGCAGCACCTATCGACGACGGCATTGGGCTTATTATTGATGAAGCAATAAGCTCGTTCCGCGGTAGCAGAGCTTGCCGTAAAAATCGTGTAGCGTCAGGTGTCAGCTGCCAAGTTGCTATCAATTCCGGATATCGCGGCCATCGAGGTAGCGCGCGTGCGGCTGTCTGGCGGGCTGCAACTTGCTGGTGCCGGTGCGGTAGGCGAAATCTGCGGCGTGTTGACGCCGCCGCGCGGGCGGGATGCCCCCATTTTGTGCGCACAGGGAAAAGTCTGCGCAGCATGCCGCCGGCTTCAACACGCAACTCGGGCTGTAGTGCATATGCTTCAGGCAACGGGCGACATAAGCAAGTTAGCGCTGTGGCTCGGTCAAGCCACTCTCCAGAGTACAGAGATCTACTCGGGTGCCGGCGAGCGAAAACCCGAGATGGTCGACGGTTTCGCGCAGCCTCGGCGGCTCTGAACACTGCTGCGAGCTCAATCCGGTCCACCATGAAACCAGCTTCCCCTGCCGCGCCATTGCCCGGCATGAAGAAAGGTGGTTCGGTTTCAACCCATACGTAAGCGGCAAGCCGAGGCCGTTCAGCCGGCGTAGTTCCACGGCATAAGTGCGTCGATTTCGCTGCTCGGCCAGCCATTGGCCATGCGCTCGAGCGTTTGGGTGAGCCAGGCGAGCGGATCGACGTTGTTCAGTTTTGCCGTCTGCAGCAGCGTCGCGATGGTCGCCCAGGTCCTTCCGCCGCCGTCGCTGCCGGCGAAGAGTGAGTTCTTTCTCGTAATGGCCTGGTGCCGGATCGCGCGCTCGACGATGTTGGAGTCGAGCTCGATGCGGCCGTCGATCAGGAAGCGCTCGAAGATGGCGCGGCGCGAGATGGCATAGCGGAGCGCCTCGGCGAGCTTCGATTTGCCGGAGACCCGCGGCAGGGTCTTTTGCCAGAGGGCAAAGAGGTCTGCGACGACCGCCGCAGAGGTTTGCTGACGCGCCGCGACACGGACCTCAGGGCTTTTGCCGCGGATGGTCTCCTCAATCTGCCAGAGCTTCGCCATCCGCTCGACCGTCGCCGTTGCAATCTCGGAGCTTTTGCCGACATGCAGCTCATAGAACTTGCGCCGACTATGCGACCAGCAGCCAGCCAATGTGACGCCGTCATTGCCGCCATCGGAGCGGACCAGCTTGTTATAGGCGGCATATCCGTCGACTTGCAGGATGCCGCGGTAGCCCTTGAGATGACGGGCGACGCACTCGCCGCCCCGACTGTCCTCAAAGCGATAGACGACCATGGGCGGACCGCTGCCGCCAAATGGTCGGTCATCCCTGGCGTAGGCCCATAGATAGGCTGTCTTCGTCGATCCGGACCCGGGAGCGAGCGTCGGCAAGGTGGTTTCGTCGGCGAAGATCCGTTCGGCTTTCTTGATCTCATCAAAGAGGTAGTCGGCCAGGATCTCCAGCTCAAAGCCGAGCTTGCCCATCCATTGCGCCATCAGTTTGCGGTCGAGCTCGACCTTGTCGCGGGCGTAAATCGCCTCCTGCCGGTAGAGCGGCAGGCCATCGGCATATTTGGAGACGGCAATCTGGGCGAGAAGTGCTTCCGTCGGAATGCCGGCTTCGATGATGTGTGCCGGCGCCGGTGCCTGGACGACGCCGTCCTCATTTTTGAAGGCATACTTCGGGCGGCGGGTGACGATGACGCGGAACTTCGCCGGCACCACATCCAGCCGCTCCGAGACGTCCTCGCCGATCAGCACCTTCTGCTTGCCGGCATGCTCCGACCGCTCCTCCGGCTCTATTACGACTTCGACCCGCTCCAGGTGGGGTGCGAAGCCCTTGCGCGGCCGCGGCGGACGTTTGCCTTCTGGGCGCTCGCGGCCCTTGTTGACCTGTGCCTTGATCGCGGCGATGCCGGTCTCGATCTCCTCAAAGACAAAGGCCTGCTGCTCGTCGTCAATGGGGGGAGAGCCGAGCTTTTCCGATCGCCGCCCGAAGCGGGCGCGATCGAAGGCCTTCAGGATCTGCGTCAGCCGCTCGATGCGCTCATCGGCATCGGCATTGCGCGCCTTGAGATCTGCGACCTCGCTCTCCAGGGCGTCGGCCCGCGCCGCCTTTTCGGCCATGGCAAGCACCATGGCTTTTAGCGCTTCTACGTCATCCGGGAGTTTGAGATCGGGCGGCGTCATCGACCCGACCAGAGCACATTTTGCTCCGGTTTTCCTGCCCTTTCAGGCCGCTGATTCACTTCGCCGCAGGGCTTTACCCAACAATCTCCGGCGGCTTGACCGGCACGGATCGAACCCGCTTCCAGTCCATGCCATCGATGAGCGCCAGAAGCTGGGCATGGTTGAGCTGAACCCGGTTATGACCGATGCGGGGCCAGCAGAACTGCGATTTTTCCAGCCGCTTGGCATAAAGGCAGACGCCGGAGCCGTCCCACCAGACGATCTTCACTCTATCCGCTCGTTTGGCCCGGAAGACGTAAAGTGCACCGTTGAACGGATCATTGCCGGCATCCCGCACCAGCGACAGCAAGCTGTCCGGGCCCTTGCGGAAGTCGACCGGATGACTGGCCAGGAACACCTTTACGCCGGAGGGGATCATGCCAACGCGCCGCGCGGATCACCCGCTGCAAGTGCGCCTCGTCAACATCTGCGCCGGCGCGCACGACAATGTCGCCAATGACAACCTCGATCACCGGGGCAGCCGGGCGCGCCGAGGCGACTTCGCCAGCCGAACGCGAGGCGGCATGGTCCAGAGCGTCACGACGACAGGCGAAGAGCTGCGACGGACGAATGCCGATCCGATGGGCGATCGCCGATACGCTCGCGCCCGGCTCCAGCGCCTCGGCCACCGCCTGCGCTTTGAACTCATCCGACCAGCGCCGGCGCAATTGCCGTGGAGCACCCTCAAGTCGCTCGGCGACCGCTTCGATCATATGGAAGGTTCTAGTTCCAGAACTAGGCGCAGACATAGAAGCTCACTTCGGCTCACAACGTGCGCTACCGATATCCGACCGCTAACCCTCTACGCCAGACGGGGTCTCCTTGCCGCTTACACCCATACGCCTATGCCACCTCGTGCAGGGCGAGGGCTCTTCAAAACGATCTGCGCCTCGATACCACCCGGCCGGTGCCAGTGAACCTCCAATGTACTCCCTTTGCTCGTCCATAAGAGGCGATCATACATAGGGTGGCGAGAACAACGTGGCTGTCAAACAGAAGGCCTGGAAAAGCCAATAGCGAAGCCATGCCGAAGCTGACGTTGATAGCACTTCAAGCGAGCGATCCAAGTAACTAATGGCGGCTCTCTTGCCACTCAGATGATCTGTCGATTTGATTTAGCCTTTGAGACTACGAGTCATCTGTGGCGTGCGCATGCGATATCACCCTAAAAATATTTACAAGATCTTTGCAACTGCAACTGCCTGGCAATGGTATCATCACCAACTGAGGCTGGGCCGGTGGCAAGACCGACGCCATTTTGCGATCAGCCAGGTATCCACAACAGAGGATGAAAAAGCAATGAAAAAAAAGGCGCTCATTCTGATCGAAGGCATCGGACCCGGTACTGGTCCGCAATACGTGCAAGCGGCTGAACATTTAGACCTTCATCCGATTACTCTGTCGTCCACCAAGGTTAAATATGACAATCTTTCCGGGGACAGGATAGAAGTGCTTCAAGTGGATACTGGCAATCTCGGCGCACTGATTCGCGAATGTTCCCGACTGCAGGAGAGGTATGAAATTGCTGGTATCACCAGCGCTGAGGAAAAGGTCTATGCGACCGTGGGAAAGCTTTGCCGACATTTCGGACTACCCGGACCGAACCCTGATTCGGTTGAACAATGCTGCGATAAATTCATTCAACGTAAACTCCTCGCAGAAGCCGGCGTTCCGATACCCGCGTACCGCTTGGCAACGACCGCGGCCGAGGTTGAGATCTGTGCCGCCGAAATCGGCCTACCGGTGGTTCTCAAGCCAGCCGTCGGGGGTATCGGCAGCATTGGTGTTAGACTGTGCCGCAACATCGACGAATTGGTGCAACATACGGCTTTTTTGTTGCATGCTAAACAGCTATGGCGGTCCTCGCCGAGGATCCTAGTCGAAGAATTTGCACACGGCCCATTTTACGAAGCTGAGACAATGGGAAACGAGGTCATCGGAATTAGTACCGCGGAGTTCGATAACCCGCCACTCTTTCTATTTCGGGAGAGCATCTTTCCGGCCATGCTGACTAGTGCCGAGCAGGAACGCCTCAGCAACGTAGCGCTAAGCTGCTTGGAAGCTCTCAGTATCGGTTGGGGGCCTGCGAATATTGAGATGCGGTGGACGACACGTGGCCCAGTGGTCATCGAGGTCAACCCCCGTATCGCGGGTGGAACATACCCTCGACGGGTTCAAATGGCCTACGGTGTCGATCTCGTCGCCGAACATGTCAAGCTTGTCATCGGCGCCGAGTGGGACTTGCGCAGAAAGTATCGGCAGACCTCAGGTGTGCGGTTCTTGATCCCGGATCGCGATGGCACACTCGACTGGGTTGTTGGTGACATTGAGGCGGCTGCCGTATCGGGCGTCGCGGAAATCGATCTGTACGTTGCCCCCCCCGCGTCGATCGTCAGGACAGGTGATTACCGAGACCGCATCGGACACGTCATAGCCGCGTCTCCTAGCTTCGCTCAGACGAAGGCCATACTTCAGCATGCGGCCAGCCTCATCAATTGGTCGATCAAGCCCTTTTCTGACGCTTAGCCAGTCAAAGCCCGCGTCTCTATCACTCCAACTGTCAACCTGTTCCGGGTGGACGTTGTCGGACCTGAGAAACGAGTCTGCAGCGCTAGGGCACGCCTGCGGAATGCCCTTCTATATGGTCAGGCAGGCAAGGCGGTGCGCCGCGATACCTGTGACAGCAACGCCTTGCCGGACAATAACGAAGGTGGGAGCCGAAGCGGTGATCCCTTTCAACTGACCTTGCCCCGTTGAAATGATCCCTTTTGAAGGAAGCTCTGGCCTATTGCGATCTGAGTGATCTGAACTGATCTGAACTTTTCAAACTGGATCAGTTTTGGTCAGAGTTTCCGGTGCATTTTCCTGGCTGGGAAGGAACGGAAGACGATAAAGGCATCGCATTTTCGGACGCCCAGAAGGCGTTCATTCTGAAGCAAGGCGACGAAGGTGTGCCGGTCGCAGAGATCTGCCGCGAGGCGGGGATCAGCCAGGCAACCTATTTCAACTGGAAGAAAAAATATGCCGGCATGTTGCCGCCGGATGAAGAAGCTGAAGCAGCTCGAGGACGAGAACGCACGGCTGAAGAAGATCGTCGCGGACCTGACACTCGACCGCGAGATGCTGCAGGATGTCATCCGCCGAAAGCTCTAAGTGTGGAGCCTCAACAGGTTGTCGTTGGTCAGACCGAGCCTGCTGATTGGTGTATTATATTTTAGGCTGCCATGGGGTCGATGCCAATTGTAGCGATGGAGCCATTTCGGCAGTTGGTCGGCTCGCATGTCCGAGGTGGGGTATGCGACGGCATAGGCCCATTCCCGAAGCGCGGTCTGAATGAAGAGTTCGGCCTTGCCATTGGTTTTTGGCGTATAGGGTCTTGTTCGGACGTGCTTGAGGCCAAGTTCGCGGCAGGCGCGGGCAAATTCGCCTGAGGCATAGTAGGGACCGTTATCGGTCATGACGCGCTCGACGGTAATGCCCAGGTTATTATAGTAGGTCAGCGCTGCCTTGAGAAAGGCAACCGCGCTGTCTGTCAATCGGCGTCCAAAATTGGCTCTGACTCAGTTTTGATGCAGTTGTGACGATGCTGCTTGCTGGTTTCCATAAAGGAATCAGCATGAGCACCAAGTTTCGCCCCTCTGATTTGGTACCAACTGGCTTCATCGCCGAGCGCATCACCCACATTGACGATGAGACCTGCATCTTGCTTTCCCGCGCCGGCGCTACCGCGGCGTGTCCGGCATGCGGACGAATGTCGCGAACGGTTCGAAGTCGCTATCGCCGCCAAGTCGCCGACCTTCCTCTCTCTGGGAAACGCGTCAGGCTGCCCGTGCAGACACGAAGGTTCGCTTGTGATGCCGTGCTCTGCGGCAGGCAGATATTCGCCGAGCGGTTTGGCGATGTGCTGCCGCCCTATGCCAGACGAACTGGGCGTCTTGAGCATGTCGTCCACCATTTGGCGCTTGCGCTTGGAGGACGCCCGGCGGCGCGTTTTGCCCAGCGGCTGATGCTTCCCGTCAGCAACGACACCTTGCTTCGCGTCATCCGCAGGCAAGGACCACCATCGTCGACCCCGCCCTCGGTGATTGTCATCGACGACTGGGCTTGGCGGCGCAATCATCGCTACGGCACGATCGTGTGGGACCTGGAGCGTCGGCGGCCGGTCCGTCTGCTGCCGGATCGTGAGCCGGCGACGGCGGAAGCTTGGCTACGGCAGAATGCCCAAATCCAAATCATTGCCCGCGATCGTGGCGGCGCTTACGGGCTGGCGGCCGCAAGGGCATTGCCCGATGCAGTGCAGGTCGCTGATCGATGGCATTTGATGGAGAACGCCAGCCGTGCGTTCCTGGACGCCGTTCGCAAATCGATGCGGCAAATCCGCAAGACGCTCGGAGCAACGCGCGTCAATCCCAAGCTGCTGACTGCGGCCGAACGCCTTCAATACGAAGGCTATCTCCGACGCGAACAGACCAACGCGGCCGTCATGGCGCTGACAAAGGACGGCATGACGATCAAAGAAATCGTGCGCCGTACCGGTCATAGCCGCGGCTTGGTCCGCCAGGTGCTCAGAGGGCAACGAATCGATGTCTTTCGGTCCAGAGAAAGCTCGTTGGAGAGCTATCTTGAATGGCTCGACGCGCAATGGGCTGCCGGCAAGCGGAACGGCACTGAGCTATGGCGGCGTTTGAGAGCAAAGGGTTTTCGCGGTTCGCGCCGGGTCGTGAGTGAATGGGCCACGCGGCGGAAGCGGGCCGACAAGGCGGATGCGGAATCGTTGACCCGCACCCCCTCCAGGACGATCGCTCGCCTCTTAACAACCAGCAGAGACAACCTGACGAAATCCGAGACCGTTACCATCGCCGCGATCGAAAGCGGTGTTCCCTTGCTCATTACGGCTCGCGATATCATTGCCGACTTCCATTTGATGATCCGGCGCAAGGCGGAAAGCCAGCTCGCGTCGTGGATCGACCGTGCCCGCGACAGTCTGGTTTCCTCCTTCGGGAACGGCGTGGTGAAAGACATTCAGGCAGTCCGGGCAGCGATCGTCTCTCCGTGGTCCAACGGACAAACAGAAGGGTAGATCACCAAGCTCAAGCTGGTAAAGCGCCAGATGTACGGACGCGGAAAGCTTTATCTTCTTCAAGCTCGCCTGATTGGCGCAACATGAGAGAATTGCACCAAATCTGCGTCAGAGCCCAATTTTGACCCCCTTTTGATGTAGATCAGCGCTTGGCCTGCCCGGCGCTGGCCGGGGTTGCAGAGGGTAGGCCAAGTGCGGGTGATGGGGTTCTTCGACTTCAGCTTTGAGAGCGGTTCTTGAAGCGCCAGGACTCGTTTCCGGTTTCGACAATCTCGCAATGATGGGTCAGACGGTCGAGAAGTGCTGTCGTCATTTTGGCGTCACCAAACACCGTCGGTTAACGCTTCGAAAGCGTCCTCAGGCTCTCTTGACTATGTTGTATCGCTCGACGGATTGCCTCTGTCGTCGTGGCGCTCCCATGAGGAACCTGGCCCATAACGCATCCTTTGATTCGACAAGGATGCCCCATTAAAGCCTGGGATCAAACATCTAAACATCATCTAGCCGTCGCGATCAGACGGTTTCTCGGGGAATGGCGCGATCGACCACCCGATTAAACTCACAGCTTCCTCGAGTATCGCCTCGGTCCGGACGAGAGTGGGTGAAGCAGCGATCACGTGCCCAATCAAGTCTCGATCATCGCCTTTCCTGGTAATCTGCATACCTGGTCTCACGTACAACGCGACCTCTGCCACGCCGTCCTCGGCCGCTGCCCGGCGATCGCCATCTATCCAATCCAAGATGCCATCTCGATTGGGGACCAGGAATTGTAAGGCCGCTGTCTGCAAGTGCCGTTTTGGCGAAGCCCATTCTTGACCTGTCAGGAGCTTGATGTGCCCGGTGATGAGATCAACGCCTAATGCGAGCTGGATCAGCTGCGGCGTGGAGCACCCAGGAAGCCGAGGATTGATTTCAATGACAACTGGCCCGCGTTGAGTCCACCGAACTTCAATGTTCGCTGGACCCCAATCGAGCCCAACGGCTCGTAAACAACTTAGCGAAACACTAGCGATTTGCTGATATTGGTCATCTGGAAGAGGCGCTGGAAAGATACTCTTCCGGGCGACAAAATGCGGCGGACGACCAAACTCTACCGAACCAATAGCAACGACTTCATTGCCCATTGTGTCAACACTGAAATGTGGGCCGACAACAAATTCTTCGATCAGGATTTTTTGCGAAGAGCATGAAGCGTACTTGGTGCACAACAGACGGGCCGTATGTTCAGCCAACTCATCGGCGTTGCGACACAATTGAACACCCGTGCTTCCGCTTCCTACAACGGGTTTGAGAATGACCGGCAGGCCGATTTCCGCAGCAAAATTTGTCACGTCCACAGCGTTCGTTGCCACGCGGTAAGCAGGCGTGGGGACGCCGGCGCATGTGAGGAGTCGGCGTTGCGCGGACTTGTCGGAGCACCTTTCGATCGAAGCGGGATTTGGCCCGGGCAAATTAAAGTGGCAGCAGAGCTTGCTGACCGTGAGATATATCGATTCGTCGCGACCAGCGAAACCGGTAATGCCAGCGATGCAATATGACGACTGCAATTCGTAGCATTTGCGGATTAAACTATCGAGATTGCTCGTGTCAATTTCTATAACCTCAGCCTTTAGCCGCGCCAGGTATTCATAACCGGTCGGGTCATCAGTCAAGGTGATTGGATGAAGTCCAAGGCGCCGCGCTGCCTCGACGTACAGCGGCCCATTACTCCGATGACCTTCTATTAAAATAAGTGCTTTTTTTGCCATTTGTATCTTTCTCTAATCGTTTGCTCCAATTTCAACCCAATTAAATAAGACGTGGATATAGATAACCGGCCGTCTAGTTGTGGCGTCTTGCTTGGCCGGAGATGTCTACCGATGCCCACACCAGGTCCTGCAAGTGCCGCCTAAGCCGCTTTATCTGCCGCCCGTGCAGGTGTACCTTCCAGCCTATAGTGTGTTGTCGTTCGCCCTTGCGTGACGCGCTGTTCCTAGATTCACTCGACCGTCGTTAGCGGCAGCCCGGTTGAGACATGCATGCTGGCTAAGACAGGTGCAGATTGCCTTTCCTCGGTAGGGCGCCTAATGCGGTTGCATGTCGAAGGTCCGACTTTCGTTTTCTACGCGCTCCTGAGAATCGGAGACATCCCGACCACAACAGCTTCCCGAGAAAGCAGATTGAAATCCATAGGCGCACGATGATCGCCCATGTCGGACGAACCAACTGAACTGTCACTTGCTCGAGCTGCTGCGGCTCCTAGGCTCAACTTACATAGCTCAGGTATGGCTGGTACAACGGAAAGGTGATGGCCTCCGGCACATTGCCAATTTCCCCTAGCGCGGTGACAGCATTGTAGAAAACTACCTCCTTCGGCATGCCCTTGGCTGATTGCGCCAGCGCATCTAAAACGCTCCTGGTTGTTTGAAAATCGATATTGAAGGATATCGAAGGCGACAGGCTGCGAACATGATGAAGTGTTCCCGGCGGCATATATAGCATGTCGCCAGCACCCACCGTCACGACGATGGGCTTCGCTTGCTTATACAGCGGAAATTGCACGTAGTCTGGTTGCTCGGGGTCGACGTCGAACCACCGCCAACCGCGACGGCCACAGTAGGGGGCCTGTCTGGGCGGGATAATGGTGAACTGCTTCGAACCGAATATTTGGAAAAACAGGTTGTGGCTAAGCAACGTGTCGAAGTGGAGCGGGGTAACCGTTCCTTCCGGACCCATAAAAAACTGCGAATATCTCCACCAATGCCGACGATAAGACGGACTGATAAAGTCTACTGGAAAGGGCCGGCAGTCCTCCGCCAAACTCTCAACTAAGCCGAGCAGTGGTACATCGTGGCAGTACGGCACTGCTCTTGCATTCGATGAACTGGCCTCAAGTGACGGGTCCATCAAGAAACGGGCATATTTCGCTAGCTCCCAAGACGCTACCTTGATGTCGCTACCGTCGAGCGATTTAATTGGCACTGTCAGCGATCCCGCGACTTCAGCAATATACTCTGGCGACCAACGCTGGCATGCGCTCCAGGCTGAACAGCCGCCGCTTAAGACAACCGGCCGCATTGCGTCTCTGTAATCGGTCGCAAATTCCAAGTTTGAGAGTTTTGTGATAATAGGAACCGATGACCAACCTGAGTCGCGTAGCGGCGAAGACGACAGATCCGCTGAAAAATCCGAGAGTGTCACTGCTTCGACTTCAATCATCTTGATCTCGCTTGACGCTTGGAACGGTTCACTGAAGCTCTGCGAGTGAAGAGGTAATTAGCTCGCGCTACATCATATGAGCTTTAGGCAAACAGGTAGTTGAGTTATGCAATCTCCGTCAGTTTTTATGAGGATATCCGGTATTCGCCCATTCACAACTATCGGTCCTGGTAGTTGTCCCCTTAAGCCGAACTCGTTATGCCGCCCTGATTCGGCGGGAGACGGACCAGATTGCGAAAAGCCGAAGTCATATTTTGCGCTTGCGTGATGGCCTAAGGACGTATGTACCAAACTCTGCGAGATGTTCCTGGTTGGCCGTTAAAGCATCTAGTGCGCAGCTACCGCGCCTAGCCGCGATCAGTCCCACAAGGCATTCCACCACGGCGATGGCCGGAGTCACGGTGTGAAAGAATGAAGGCGTTTCAATCTGAACGCCGATTACGATCTCCGAAATCTTAGCGATCGGAGATAAGTCGCTGTCCGTCAATGCGATTAATTTCGCGCCATGGGAAACAGCGAAGTCGGCGACCTCCATCGTGTGGCGACTGTATGGACTGACTGTAATTGCGAAAACAACGTCTCCTGGAGCGACTAATCTGAGTGCATCGTTCGCCGTGTCTCCTGAACCGTCAATCAATATAGTTGGAGACCCAAGCATTGAGCCGACGTAGTGCATCAAGTGGGCCGCAGGAAAACTCGACCGGAGGCCTATACAAAAGACTTGGTTCGCCACCGCCATGAGGTCAGCGGCTGCCGCCAGCGCGGCAATAGTGGCTGGACGGGTGATCGCGCTAAGATGGCTCTTCAAAGAATTAATTGTGCCGCCGATGAGGACGCCATCGCCCTCAACTTCTCTTCGTGCTACCAGTTCTTCCACATGACCCGAGAAGGCTTCTGCTCCTTCCCTGAAGCCGTGGGCGAATAGTTCCTTCATTTTATCAAAGCCGTCGAAACCAAGGCGCTTGGAAAGCCGCGTTAGCGTTGCCGGAGGCACTTGTGCTCGGCGCGCCTGCTCCCTCATTGAAAGAAGTGCGACTTCAGCAGGATGCTCAATCAGCCAACGAGCCGCAATCTGCAATTGGGGCGGCAAGCCGTCGTACCTAGCCTTTATGAGACGTGCGATAGGGAAATCCATTATGGTTCACTTCCTCGAATTGACAAAGCAATAGCTGGGAATCAGCAAACCCAATGGGGAGTAGCAATCAAACTCAACCACTAACGTTCCGCGGTACGCGGATATGAAACAAACATAAGGAGGGCGGCGACGCACAAGAGAATAACCTAGGTGCCATTGTTTCGGACTGCAAAAGATCATGTCAACGGCCGCTAGTCATGAGATGATTCGAATGCGCAGGCGCTTGATCACCATGGCGGCTGCTCTCCGCAGTCTAGCTGATTTAACGTTTGAGATGAACTCCACCTTTTCAGGTCAGCCGGGGACGGGATCGAAAGCAGTTCGCATGGGATTTTCTCGGCAATCATTGCTGGCACCGATTGGGAGACGCCGTATCCACCAGAGCGTGGAAACGAGGTCAACCGACGACGCATATTCCTGATGTGCTTTACGTGCTGTTTAACGAGTTTCATTGCGCTGATGTAGGACGTAGTGCCTTTGCACGAGAGAGCAAGGCTGCTAAGGGCTTCTCACCGCCTGGGATGGCTAATGGCACTAGCTTTGTGTAACTCGTTTCCGCCATCAAACTAAGTTAGTTGGTGCGTCACGTAATTCATCTAACCAGCAGGCGCCTTCGGAATATGGGCGCGAAAAAATCTTGCCAATCTTCTCTGTGCCGGTGCTATGATGATAGCGCATGTACAGTCGTCCATCGGCGCCAAGGTCGAGGATCTCAATCTTTCCCGTATAGTGCGACATGATGTATTTAAAGGTCTTTTGAATTCCGCTTAGACGATGATTGGCGCCGTGTACAATCTCAAGGGCTCGTCGGAATGGAACCTGAAAATGCGACGCGCCCTTCACCGGCCTGCCCTGAAAAAGATAGTATGGACGGACGCCAATTTGATGGCATTTAGCGAACGTTGCAGCCAAGATTTCCACGCTATCATTAACCTTTCCTAGGAGCACTGACTGATTTAGGAACTGCACGCCGTGCTCGCGCAATAAATGAATGTTTCGATCCGCATCGGCAGAGATTTCGCCTATGTGATCGAAATGTGTGACAACTACTGCGGCCTTGCCGGCACTTTGGATTCGTTCAAATAGTGTCACCAAAGCGGGATCCTCGAATCGCTTAGGCTCATATGCGATCATCTTTGTGCCAAACCGGATGGACTCCAAGTGCTGGAGCGGCAGCAGATGATCAAGGATTCTATTGAGCTTGGCGGTGCTAAGCATGAACGGGTCGCCCCCTGAAAGTAACACGTTCGTCATCTCCAGGTGACGCCGGATGTACTCGGCAATCTTCTCGAAGTCCACTGCGGTTTCGTCAGAGTCCTTTCCGACGATTCGCTTTCGGAAACAGTACCGGCAATATGAAGCGCACTTGTCAGTCACCAGCAGCAACCCAGTTCGGGGATACTTGTGTTGAAATCCTGGGACTACCGTGTTGTCGTGCTCTCCACTTGTATCCAAATTTCCGGGACTGCCGAACTCATCCAATGACGGCTCTACGATGTGTTTTAACTGGTCATAATAGCCACTGTTGGTGATGTGTTCACGATAAAATCTTGTGACATGATAGCGCGTGATATCGTTGGCTTGCAGTTCATCGTCAGTAACAGTGCGCTGACCTTCAATGAAATTCATGATCATGGTCCCGTGTGGCTGATCCGCGTCTAGGGGCGATGACGGGATAGCGAGGTCGCCGCTCCTCGAAACTAACCAGCGTGTTCAGCTCACCGTAGCTACTGCGGGCACGGGCACTCGCGGCATCCCAATCCAGCTGCGCAAATACTGCCAAAGTACGCAGGTCCTGAGAGCCGTCCTTTTTGGGAGGAGGCTCCTCCGCCAGAAGAGGGGATTTTTTCTCGCCCCTAAGTGCCACCGCACAGACCCGCTGCTCAAGGTCGACTGAGATCTGCGTCAGCGGCTGCCCCAGATAGCGCATAATATCTTGCTCAAACAGCTTGGTCGCGTAAATAGGTTTCTGCTGGATTACGCCACCGACTTCACCAAATTCAAGCGCAAGATCTGGTCGCCCCGGGTAATCCGCAACGAATACTAACTTCACCTTAAGCTCCAGCAAATCCACAGGCGTCGCATAGTAATTGCAGGCAGTTATAGCTGGAAACATCGCGGCATAGCCTTTGATGGGGAGCCCGAGGACGGACTCAACAATCTGGCCGAACAACAGTTCCTGGACCGCGATGGCGGAAAGCGCAACACGCACCAGCTTCAGCAAGGTCTCGAACGTGGATCCTTCTGAAAGCTCAAATCGGGCAAAGACAATCGACCAGCTCGATAAGATTGTCGCGAGCAATTTGGTCCCAGAACATCTGCTTTGCGCCTTGAGCCACGCTGCCAGCGGCTCGTGCAACACAAGGTCGACGTGAGCACCCTCCCCATTTTGTCGAAGTGGGCGCGACCGGCCCGTCGGCAAAATGAGCCCCACTAGAGCGCTTAACGGCCTTCCAGCCGGTTGACCTTCCAACGGTACACGCACAAGCGCACGACGCTGCCAAATGTCGTATTCCGCGCACTGCACCCGCAACGGCGACAGCTGCTCGGCGCGGTTCTCGTGGAACGCAGTGTTGGTCAGAGAGAATTCGCGCATTATTCTACTACCTAACTGATGATCCGAGATGTTGTGCACGGTGATCAGCGGTAGGTGGTCGTCCACTGCCAAGCCCAACAGGCGAGCACGGATCAGCCGTCCGGTGTCCAAGTTCAACGTCATCTGCGCTCCGTGACCAATGAGTTCAGCCACAATCGCCTCGAAATCCGCCACCGCCCTCAAATCGTCGCGGTTTACCCTCAGGCCGACGTTCGCCCGAAATGGCTCTCCGTCAACCAATCCGAACGGGGTGCGCAATGGTTCGTGGCACGCCACCAGCAGGTCCAGTTCAGACTGAAGAACTGCCTCATTAGGCTTCCCGTGAAGACTTAGCCTCACCTGAACCTGTTCGGCTGGGAAGGCGTCAGCGAGACGCGATGAATACCACAGCCCGTGCCGGAGGAATGACAAAGGCGCTCGCCATGACGGCGGCGCAGCTTCAATTGGTGGGGCGGCGCTCAACGGGGCATTCTCGCTTGAAATTGGAGGACCTGAGCAAATGACCATAGTAAACACCTTCGGTCGGAGACGGCAGGATCGCCACGGTCGCAATTGACCTTGTTGTTTGCCCTGCATTCTGCGTGCCATCGCAACCAGTCGAGCAGCGGCCCAAACCCAAGGGATTTGCGCGCCGCAATGGTAATTTTGCGTTAGGTATGTCACGTTCAGGACACTAGCTTGTCGAAAAACAGACGCACGCTGTTATCGAAATCCAGCGACTTACATCAACGCATAGACAACCATGCTATCGGCAAACGGCCGAGCACAAATTAAAAGGCGCTTGCAAATCTCGCGATTAGACGACTGTCTTACCGTAGGCATCCGGTGGGGAGCGCAACTCGGGCGGCTTGAGCGTTCAGCATCTTGGGCGTCCAGTCCATGGAAGCAATTGCTCCAGCAGACTGATCGGCGCGTCCAGAATGTTGGCGAGCCAGGCATGTGGATCGACGTCGTTGATTTTTGGGCTCATGATTAGCGCGGCCATGGATGCGGCACGATGAGCACCGCGATCCGGCCCGGCAAAGAGCCATGACTCGGTTCGATGTAACGCATCTTAGATGCGGGATTTTCATCCTTCTGGCCGGTAAGGAGGCCGGTCTGAATGGCGAGACCTTTTCGAATGATCTGAGAGAGCGTGTTGTCGGGGCGGTAACGCAGGAGGGACTGTCGTGGCTGCGTCCAAACGCTTCGGCATTGGCATCAGCACTGCGATCGATTGGGTGCGGCGGTTTCTTGGAGGATAGCTCCTACAATTCGATAATGCCAAAATCTACTGCTTTCATAGCAGCGACTATTCTGCTGGTTACATCGAGCTTTTGCATAGCATTTTTCACATGGAAGTCGACCGTATTGTGAGATATTCCTAATATAGTGCCAATATCCCAGGATGATTTACCTCGGGCCACCCAGGAAATACATTCCTTTTCTCTTAGGGAAAGGCTGGGGGTGCCAACTGCACAGCTTGAATCCACAGTGGCAACCTTTGAATGGAAATGTAAAGCAGCAAGTTGCAGGTAGGTGATTGTTCTGTTGTCGAATTCGAACTCCGAAGGCTTAGCAAAGCTCATGACGGCAAAGCTCGATTCTGGACCATGCATCGGAACACTGATGCCTGACCTCAAGCCGAAACTCGCGGCCTCGTCGAGTACGAGCCTCTCGATTTTAGTCGTGCTTGCGTCGCTGTATACTTCACTCCAACGAAAGGCGCGCACCCGCTTTCGGCTCTTGTTGATGATGGGGTCTATTCTGTCATAATCCATTTCGGAATAACGTTTCAGCCACTCATCAGGATAGTTCAGCATCGCTTTCTGACTGCATCGAGTGGGAGTTGAAAACTTGTGGTTCGGTTTTAGAGGACGATAAGCAACCCATGGACAACCGAAATTTAAAGCAAAATCAGACAACGAGTCAAACAGCTGTTCGGAGCGGGCAAGTCCATCGGTCTGGTCGAGAAAGCGGCATAACTCTACAGCCTCCGTCTCGGCCTTCGACGGGACGAGAGAAAACGAGTCGGACACTCTTGTTGCTAGCCCTCTAGCTTTAGCGGCCGCATTCGTGTGTGGGCCTTCCATGGTCGCTCCTTAAGCGCGCCAAATGTTGTCACTCGTGCATGAAGCTCTCCAGCTGTCGGGTACGGTTCAGCCGGCTTTCTGCGAGCAAATAGCACTTCACGCAAAGCTTGCGCTTAGGATGTCACATCAGGACGGCAGGCCGAGACCAGCGACGATAGAGCTTCAAAGATCGTGCCAATTGGAGGCGACATCCTCTGTGAACAATGCTCTTCGTGTTTTCCAATGACATAGGCTATGCCGCGGCAGCATCAGCTTGATATTCACCACTTGTCGGATCCGACAAACCCGACAGTAACTGTAGGTTTCCAGCGTTTTTGTCGTCATCCCAATTTCCATACACCGGTTGATCTGAACCCTTCAAACTGGACCAGTTTTTAATGCCTGCTATACTTAATCAGAAAGAGCGTAGCCGACGGACCATACGGTGCGTATTAGACGCTGTCCGCCAGCCGTATTGAGAGCCGCGCGCAAGCGGCCGATGTGAACGTCGATGGTGCGGGGCCCAACATGAACAGCGTGCAGCCAAGCGGCGTCCCGCAGTTCATCTCTGGAGTACACCCTATGCGGACTCTTCATGAGATGGTGCAACAGGCGAAACTCGATTGGAGCGAGGTGGATCGTGCAACCGTTCCGTCGCACGCGATGTCTACTGACATCCAGTTCGAGATCGCGAAAGGTCAAAGATTCTGGGGAGCAGGGGGCGAGATTCCCATTCGCGTCGTGCCAGATCGCACCAATACTTGCCATAAGGATCTCGGGCGAGAACGGTCTGGTGAGGAACCGGTCCGCGCCGGCATCGAGCATATCTTGCCCGCTCGCGTCGTCACCTTCGGCCGCAAGCGCGATAATCGACATTGACCGCGTCCGTTTGTTCAGGCGGAGGCCTTCACAGAGTGTCTGCGTCTTGACACCGGGTATACGTGATTCGAGAAGCAGCAGGTCCGGCGCCTTTGTCTCGAGGCGCTTCGCAAGCGCCTCGCCACCGCTCACACCCACAACAACAAGGCCCTCGCTTCTAACTGTATATTCCAGGAACGTACGAAAGCTATCATCTGCTGCAGCAATCAGTACCGTTGGCGGTGGCGGGAAATTCGGGTTACTAACCTCATTTGACATCGTGTTGATTCTTCAGATGTGCGTACAAGCGGTCGCTCCTATTTTCGTGCTGTTTTTAGATGCGAACAGCAGTGTGCTGCGACGGATCAGCCCACGGCGCTTTGATTGCTTAGACTTGCGTGCTCGTTTTTCGGCCAACACTATCGTCAATGTGCCAGTTCGTGGTGCGAGTCGTTACACCTTTTGTAGGCTCCAGCAGTCGAGCCGAGGCAACAATGCATCGGTTGATCGTGAATTTGAATTGATCAATCCCAGATCCCGCTCATCAATCGCATCTTCCAGATGGCGCCAACTGCGATCATTGGTCCGGGACCAGGCATTTGCGAGCCCAAAGTATTGTCGATGGGTTGTTGTCATGGGAGCGATCCCTCCTAGGCCTTGACGGGTATCTGCTTGATCATGCATGTACCATGCCGAAGTCGGCGCCGTTCTACGAGCTGTTTTCGCGTGTATGGCGCCTTGGAAAAGTCGGACTGACCTGCTACTGAACTTTCATCCAGCCGCGACTAGATGTGGAGCCTCAATTGAACCGCCCCAAACGTTGGACCAGCGAAGGCTGGAGTTTTCCGGCTTCTTTCATGGAGGCGGGCTGGTTGCGCTTCCCGAATTTATCAGCGATATCGGCACCTTGTTGCCGATCGCGCCATGAGGCCGTTCTTCGTTATAGTATCTACGCCAATCCTCCATCTTTTCGCGGGCATCCGCAAGGGTCAGAAACCAGTGTTGGTTCAGGCATTCGGCGCGGAAGCGGCCGTTGAACGCTTCTATAAAGGCGTTGTCGGTCGGCTTGCCTGGGTGTGAGAAGTCCAACGTGACGCCCTTGGCACAGGCCCAGAGATCGAGATCGCGAGACACGAACTCGGTCCCCTGATCGACACGGATCGTCTTGGGATAGCCAACTTTCACCCGTTCCAAGGTTTGCACGACATCTTCACCTCGATAGCTCTGACGCGGATCGAGCACCGGCACATAGCGTGAGAAGGTATCCACCACCGTGAGCACTCGTAATTTCTTGCCGGTCGCGAGTTCGTCGTGAACGATGTCCATCGCCCAGACATCGTTCGGACCGACTGCCATTTGCCGATCTTCCCTCAGCTTGGCTTTGACCTGCGTCTCGGTGTCTTATTACGCAATTGCAGGCCCAAGTCCCTGTAAATGCGGTAGGTCCGCTTGATGTTGGTACTCCAACCCTCGCGTTCCAACAGTACCTGCACACGACGATAACCGTGGCGGACACGGGTCTCACAGATCTCACGGATACGACGTTCCAGACCGGCCTGATCGGCACGACGAGAGGTGTAGCGGTAGGTTGACCGATCGAAGTTCAGCGCCCCACAGGCACGCCGGATCGAGATCGCATTCTGGTCTTGCCGTATTGCGTCTTCGTAAGGTTGGCCGACCTCTTGCATGTAGCTTCTCCGACGCTGGCGGTGAACGTCGGCACGACAAACGACCCACCACCATGACACTATTCGGCCGAAACCAAGTCGTCCCGCCGAAAAGAGCCTAAATCGACATGGACCCGATTCATAAGCGAGCATTCTGGGGCCTGTTGTTGCCGCTGAAGAATTCGACGTTTCGTTCGCTCTTCCTTGCGTCCCAGCTTTCGAGCCTCGGTTGGCTGATGCAAACGGTGGCTCTCAGCTGGCTCATGGCCACCGTTTCCACCTCGGATGTGATGGTTGCTCTCGTCCAGGCCTCGTCCGCTCTGCCGGCCTTTTTTCTGGCGATCTTCGTTGGCGCTATCGCGGACAACTATAGCCGGCGCATGGTGATGATCGTCGGACGAAGCCTGATGATGACGGCCTCGGTAATGCTAACGATCCTCATGGCCTTCGGAATTACCGATCCATGGATGATCCTCGCATTCACTTTTCTGGACGGTTGTGGCATCGCGCTCAGCGATCCTGCCTGGCGCGCTTCTCTCGGCGACATATTGGAGCGCCGTCATTTACCGGCGGCCGTCACCCTTCTCAATGTCGGGTTCAATATGGTCCGTAGTGTCGGCCCTGCCCTTGGCGGGATCATCGTTGCCGTGTTCGGGCCGCTTTTAACTTTTGCGCTGACTACCTTAGGCATCGTCGTCCCCCTTGCAGCCTTATGGCGAAACAAATGGAAGGTGCAGGTGTCGCCTCTTCCGCGGGAAGCGCTCACGACAGCGATCTATGACGGCTTGCGGTTCACGGCGATATCCTCTGAAATCAAGGCGACCATAGTGCGCGGGACGCTGTTCGGGTTGGCCGGCACCTCGGTATTGGCGCTCCTGCCCCTGATTACTCGGGACCTTTTGAACGGCAGCCCGATAGCCTACGGCATACTCATGGGCGGTTTCGGCGCAGGTGCACTCGTAGCAGGATTGGCAAATCCGTCGCTTAGACGCGCCTGCACGCAGGAACTGCTGATCGTGCTTGCTTGCGCTGCATGCGCGGCATGTGCCTTCGCACTTTCGCTGACGCCTTCCCTCTTCATCGCGACAGTCTGCCTTGCCTTCGGGGGCGCAGGCTGGCTGACAGGCTGGTCTGGTTTCGGCGTCAACGTACAACTGGCAAGCCCGCGTTGGGTGGTAGGTCGCACCATCTCCATCTATAGCGCCTTCACCTATGGGGGCATCGCGGCAGGCAGCTGGCTGTGGGGAGCTATCGCGGAAAATCATTCTCTCTCCATGGCATTGGCATGTTCTGCTGCCGCATCCTTGGCGGTCGCGGTCCTTGGGCTCAAGCTGCCGATCAGCAACCGCCTGGAGTCGGAACTCGATGCCTCCGACACTTTCGATGCGCCAGTGCCGGCACTCGATCTGAAGCCGAGAAGCGGCCCAATTCTGGTGACAACGGAATATGCGATTGCCGAAGAGAACGCCGCTATCTTTCTTGAGATCATGCGCAGACGGCGGCATGTTCAAAGCCGAGTTGGTGCACGCCAATGGACTCTCACGCGCGACGTTCAACAGCCGTCACGGTGGCTCGAGACTTTCCGGACGCCGACCTGGGCCGATTACCAGCGCCTTCATCACCGCCTCACGGCAGCCGACAAGCGCTTGGACGACGAGCTCAAGGCTTTGAGCGTGGCATCCGACCTCCCGCGAACCATCATTCTGGTCGAGAGCTACACGGCTGCGAGCAAATCCCCGCCCGTTCCCTACGTTTCACAGAAATAAGCCAACTGTCTTGGTTCCAAGCGGCCATTCCGATCAACCGCTTATTCGATTAACACACTGATAATTCGCCCCCTGCAAATCGCATCCCTGCGATGGATAACCCAAGGCATAACGTTTGAAGAGGTCTTCCCAGATCGAAGGCCGAAAAGTGGCCGAAATCGGCCGATGCGGAGACTGAACCGATGACGCCGTCGGCGAACTTGTCATAACGCGTCAGATCGAGGAGATTGGTCCTCATTTCCCCTTCGCCTCCGCGTACGCACAACGCCTCGGCCGATTCCTCTCACTTACAGGATCCGTCAGAAAGTAAGCGCGAATTTCTGTGGACCGTCTGAAGCGCAGTGCTCTGAGGCATAAAGTGTCCACCAAAATAGTTGGACACTAAATCAGGGGGTGCAGATGCTGCTAAACTGCAGGTGCGGCATGTTGGTCGCGACGGCCGCCGTAGATATGATCCTAAAGCCGTTGAAAGAGTGCAGCCTTATCATCGCGTGTGACCAGCCTGTTCAGATGAATCAGCGCCGCAAGATTAACGCGTGCCATGCCTATTGCACGCCGGCACACACCACAGGATCGTCGACATGGGCTGAATGAAAGGGAGGATGGCTACCGGAAGAAGATCATGGCTGTTCAGCGACATCGCTGACTGAATACAGCGCAGTAATCTGCAGTTTGATGCTGACTTGTCGCGCCTGGTGGCGCCGATCCACTCACCGGGCTGCGCCATGTGATCACTGAGTTCCCAGCTGACGAGACCGCCGACATCGGCGACCTGCTACCGTGCAACTTCTCGAAAACCTCTGCGGCCTAATGAGGGGCTCTCCCCGCTGACACCATCCGCAGGTGCGTGTCATGTTCCCTCAGTGTCGGTTTGACATAGCCGCCGATCTTCGCCGGCAGCAGGCCTTTACCTGAACGATCGAGCTGTCCGATCCGTACCGCTGTCGCAGCCAATATGCCGAACCGCTCCGCTGCCTCCCGAAACCGTCATGCCATCATTCAACGCTGTAGCAATGCGCGTTCGCAAATCCAGAGAAAGAGGTCGCACCATCATTGCTGGGCTCCACACCAGCTATGATCTTGAATCCCAAAAACAAAGGCAAGGGAATCTCAGCACGATTCCGATTAGCGCTGACAGACTCTAATTGTTTAGTCCCGGGAAATGATGGGTTGGATCGAGGTTGAATCGTTCGGGCTCGTTTGTCCAGCATTTGCAGATGTATTCGTAGGGTGTGAGGCCTTTGAGGGTCTTGAGGCGGCGACCGAAATTGTAAGCTGAGATGAAATCAGCAAGGTGCTGGCGGAGTTGATCGTGGCTCTCGTAGTAATAGCGTTTGACGGTGGCCTCCTTGATCGTCCGGTTCATCCTCTCGACCTGGCCATTCGTCCAGGGGTGTTTCGGCTTGGTTGTTCGGTGTTCGAAATCAGCCTTGGCGCAGCCATATTCGAAGGCATGTGCCCAGATGATTTCGCCGGCCGCCATCGCTTCCTTAATCAGGGGGACGGCCGAGCCGCCGGCGCCGGGCGTGGTGAACTGAATGCCGTTGTCGGTGAGAACGGTATGGACCTTATAGGGCACGGCCTTGAGAAGGCGGCGTAGAAAGTCTGCCGAAACGGCTGTTGTCGCCTTCTCACGCAGCTCCACGAAAGCAAACTTCGAGGTTCGGTCGATGGCGACGAACATGTGCAGTTTGCCTTGTTCGGTGCGCACCTCGGCGACATCGATATGGAAATAGCCGATCGGATAGGCTTTGAACTTCTTGCGGGCAGGCTTGTCGCTGTCGACATCGGCAAGCTTGGAAATGCCGTGGCGCTGGAGACAACGATGCAGCGAGGACCGGGTCAGATGCGGAATGGTCGGCTGCAGCGCGTAAAGGCAATCGTCGAGAGGCAATAGCGTATAACGCCGGAACGCGACGATCACTGCTTCCTCCTCGATCGACAGAACCGTCGACCTGGGGTCTTTCGGACCGGTCACCAAGTCAGTCGTTGAAGTTCGTTTCTTCCATTTGGCAACGGTCTTCTGATTGATCCCATACCGTTTCGCGAGAGCCCTCAGGCTCTCTTGACTATTTTGTATTGCTCGACGGATCGCCTCTGTCGTCGTGGCGCTCCCATGCAGAATTTGTCCCATAGCGAATCTCTCCAGGCTTGCGAGAAGATTGCACCATCAAAATCCGGGATCAAACATCTAATGCGCCAAGCTCTCTCGTCGCAGCGTCCAACTCAGCAAAAATGTCGAACTTCTTCTCGGCGACCGCCCTAATCTCCGACAGTTAATCGAAAGGTCCTCGGCAAGAGCGTGCAACTCCATTGTGGCGGCACGCGCCTGCAGCTTGCGGACCTTCTTCCGCAGTTCCTCACGGTTCGACCTGAATCCTTCCTTAAAAGCCGGGCCCATCACGCACGCGCCACGTCAGGATAGGTTTCGATAACTGCGATCGCATCCTCAACCATTTTCGTGCCTGATTCAGAGAGCCTGCCAAGCGTTTCAAAGCCGAACCGGTGGACATCGCGCAGGGTCTTCGACAGAACAACCAACCGTCCCGTCGTGAGAAGCACGCGGCCAAAGCCCTCATGGCTGATCGTCATAATCGGCGATGCCAACAGCCCTGTGCGCTCCTCGATCACAAGTCCCACACAACTATAAAAGTTCTGGAGCCTCCACAGCACATCCGGATCGGGATCGCCGATGATCGGGATCTCACGGCGCTGCTCCTTAGTGAGGATGAAGTCGGCCAGCAGGTCAGGCTGCGATTTGCCTTCCCACGCCCCATGGGTATCCTGAGCCCGGATGAGCCTGATAAGGCATTCGAGGAAAGGGGTCGCGAGATCCCAATCCTCATTGTCAGCAGGGCCATCGGTAATGCTTGTCATTGTGGCCATGTCTTAGTCCTCCTCGTCGAAAGGTTTCTTTTCGGTGGCGCCTGCTTCGGTTAGCACCTTGCGCAACCATGGGGGCGGCGCTGTTCTAAGCATTGTCCGTGTTCTCGACAGCACGTCTTCTATTGATTGAGGGTCGGGTACTTTGATCGGGTGGATTTTCGCCGAAACAACCTTGGCTGCCGAAGGCCCACCGATCGCCAGACAGAACAACAGGTGACAGCCTTTCAACGCCTCCACCTTCGGGGCAATGCGATCGTCACCCTCGGTGCGGTGCTTTCCGCTCTCGTCGGAGACCTCTTCGAAGGACAGGACTTCCACGAGCTCCCAGTCGTCGGCACTCACGTCATAGACGGCGAAACGTTTGGCAGAGCCGAAATGGGCGTCGAGAGATCTCAGATCCTGGGTGGCGATTGCTACCCTCAATGCACCGACTTTCCGTTTCGGAGCTGATGAGCGAACCCTGTCAGGGACGATGGAAAGGCGACGGGCACCGGTCATCTGGGCGTTTCTCGGTTGCGAAAATGATCAAGTGATGCGGGAGACGCGCAATGTCTGGCCTGGAAAAGGTTGGCAACATCGAAGATCATGTCGCGCGTTCCCTGATAGAGAATTGTGAGCTTGTGCTGGCTGCCCAGCCGATCGAAGATCGGAAAGCCAACCCTCATTAGCGGGACGCCAAGCCGCTCGGCTGCCTGACGGCCGTGGGAATGAGTAACAATCAGGTCAACGTTCGCGAGACGCGCCATGCTCTCGAGATCGGAAAGATCGCCAATTTGGACGGCGTCTGCCGGCACCTTCGTAAGAATGCCACTAGTGCCCGTGGTCGACACGGCGGCAACGATGTCAGCACCCATGCCCTTGAAAAAAGTCGCAAGTTGAAGGAGGTGGTCTGGCTCTGCGGCTATCGCGATGCGTCTGCCCCCGAAATGGAAATGGCCGTCGAGCAGCGCGTCCTGCAGTTGCGCCCGGCGACGGCGGATCGAGACCGGCACTGGGTTGCCGGCAATCATCGACAGCATACTCATAAAACGATCTATCACCTTCATACCGACAAGCTGCTCAAAGAGCGCATAAGGCACGCCGGCTTTTGCCTGCAGCGCCTCAGCGGCCCCGCGCATATGCTCGCCGATCGCGACGGCCTGGAAGCAGGTGCCGAGCTCCCGGATTTCGTCAATTGCTGTGCCGCCATAGGTGGTGGGCACCCAACGGTCGTCGGGTACAGTACCATCGAGCGAGCCGGAAATGTCCGGCAGGATTACCGGCTTCAGACCAAAGCTTTCGACCGTTTCGCGCAGAAGCTCGATATCGGCGACCGTCAAATGCCATCCTGGCAGGATTGCAATCTTCTTCTGATCGCGCCTCTGCTCGCCTGGAGTGGTGATGCCCTCGATCAGAGAGGTGACGGCCTTAGCCCATCCCTCTTCAATCGCTCCCTCGAAATCCGGCGTGCTCGCCAGCACGATCTCCGTACCCGCGAGCTCATCGGCACGATCCCGCTTGATCTTGGCGAGATCGCCTGCGAAATCTTCGCCGCGGGTTTCCACCAGGGCTGTCGTGCAAATTCCGATCAACGTGGGTTTTGCGCGCCTCTTGAGATTGAGGATTGCCTCTTCCAGATTGCCTGCGCCACCGAGGATCGTCGCCACTCCGTCCATCGCCGTGGTCTGCAAGGGAATGGCCTCTTTGAAATGACGCACGAACAGCACCAGCGCGAAGCTGGTGCAGCCTTGACTGCCGTGGAACAGCGGTATTGCACCCCCGACTCCAAGATAGGCCAAGGCCGCGCCGAGCGGCTGCGACGACTTCAGCGGATTGACCGCTGCGGACTTGGTCTGGGGAAGAATGCATGCCATCAGCTTTCCTCACCTTATGGAAGCAACCGGGGCTGGTGACGACGGCGGGCTTGCAGGATGGAAAGTTTCGACCTCGTTTTGACTGCTTGGCACACCTTCCGTCTTGGGCTGACACTCCCACGGTGCCGGCTCCCGCACCTCAGTCCAGATCGGGTTGTGAATGGCAAGATCGATCTGCCGAACGAGCTCCACCATGCCGTCATAGCCGGCATAGGGGTGGTGGCGTTCCTGGTTGATATCAAGCCAAGGTGTCTTGGCCTTCAGCGCGATGAATTGCGTGCGCCCGCCAGACAGCATGATATCGGCTTTATCGTCCGCGAGCATGTTGTAAAGCTCGCGCGGCGCCATCGTTTCGAACACGTGGTTTTCGTCTTTCAGGAGTTGCTTGATGCGCTCCTTGTCTTCAGGCGTCGATTTCTTGATCGAGGTACCGACGATCTCCATGCCAACCTCCATCAGTGCATGGACAACCGACCAAGACTTCACACCACCGGTGTTGAGTAACACGCGCTTACCTTCGAGCCTCGGCCGGTATGCAGCGAGTTTCTTCCAGGCAACCGCCTCCTCCTCCTCGATCAGTGCCTCGGTGCGCTCGAGGATCTCTGGTTCCGCACCCTTCGTCACGAGCAGTTCGGCGATCTGCCTAAGTGCTTCCGAGGTGTCACTAATGCCGTAGAAGGAGCCTTCAAAGAAGGGGATGCCCCAACGTTCCTCCATTTTGCGTGCGAGATTGACGAGTGCTGTCGAGCACACCAACATGGACGCCTTGGCACGGTGCGCAGAAGCAATGTCAAGATATCGGGCGTCGCCTGGAATGCAGGCCCGAACTCTGATCCCGAGCCGGTCAAGAAGCGGTTTCACCAGCCAAAACTCGCCGGAGAGGTTGAACTCACCAATGATATTGATGTCGTAGGCGCTCGCGTCATCGGGCTCTACCGTGCCGATCACATAATCGTGCAACGCCTCACCGGCGAGCTTATTGCCAAGGTTCTTGGAACCGGCGAAGCCCGGCGCATTCACCGGCACGACCGGCAGCCCGAATTTTTCCGCAGCGCGCTTGCAGACCGCCTCGATGTCGTCGCCAACGAGCGCCGTCACGCAGGTCGAATAGACGAAGATTGCCGGCGGAGCATACGCCTCCTTGATCTCACGGATCGCTTTGAAAAGTTTGCGCTCGCCGTTTCCCATCACCACGTCGAGTTCGGTAAGGTCGGTCGTGAAACTCGTGCGCCAGAGCGTCGGACCTGACGAAGCCGATCCGCGGTTGTCCCAGGAATTGCCCTCACAGGCGAGAGGCCCATGGATCAAGTGAGCCACGTCGGTAACCGGCTGCAGCACGATCTTGGCGCCGTCGAAAGCGCAGCCGCCGGCTGCCGCCCCGGGGATCAGCGGCTTCGAACAGCCGTTTTTACGCGCCTTGGAATCCTTGCTGCGGTTCTTCTCGCAGGCGGGCTCTTCGAAGACATCCTGAATTTTAGCCTTGAGCGACGGCATTGCGCGTGTCTCCAAATTCGAATGAAGTCGGCCGGCCTGAGCAAGGCCGACCGCCGCTCCTAACGGGTCAGGTCGTAAGAATAGTCCGTCACACCCGGCTCGCTGGTCTCGCGGTCGAGCTTGTCGAAGATTGTGTCGAGGATCGTCGTCAGGACGCGCAGTCCACCCTGGTAGCCCATGAGCGGGAAACGGTGGTGATGGTGCCGGTCGAAAATCGGAAAAGTCAGCCGAATCAAGGGTGTGCCGGTATCGCGCTCGAGATACTTGCCATAGGAATTACCGATCAGCAGGTCTACCGGTTCGGTGAAGAGGAGCGAGCGCAGCGCCCACAGATCCTTGCCCGCCCAGACCTGGCAATCCTTGCCGAAGGGCGAGGATGCGAGCAACGCCTGCATCTCGGCTTCCCAGGCCGACGTGCCGTTGGTGGCGAGGCAGTGGGTCGGCTCACCGCCGGTTTCCATGACGAACCGGGCAACGGCGTAGACGAAATCAGGATCGCCGTAGATTGCGTATTTCTTGCCGTGCAGCCAGGCCTGACTATCTGCCATGGCGTCGACGAGACGGCCGCGCTCCAGGCCGATTGTCGGAGGGATTTCCCTGCCGGAAATCTGCGAAACCTTCATCAGGAATTCGTCGGTCGCCTGGACACCCAGCGGATAGTGGAGCGAAGCCGTAGCCTGACCAACTTCCTTGCAATATTCCAGCGTTTTGCGCGTGTTATAGTGCTGCAGCGACAGTGTCGTTTCGGCATTCAATGCCCTTTTCACATCCTCGATCTTCGTGCCGCCGTCATACATTCGGTACATACCGTCAGACGGCGTGTCGAACTGGTCGGAGGCATCCTGGATGAAGATGTAGACTACGCCCATCATATCGAGCAGGCGCTTCAGTTCGCGGTTGTTGCCGACGCAGAAGCCGTCGAAGCCGGGAATGATGTTGATGGCTTGAGCGACTTCCTTTCGCTCGCTGCCTGTCCAGAAGTGCTCCAGAATGCCCTTGATCATGCCATCATAGCCATCGACGTGGCTGCCGACGAAGGCGGGGGTGTGAGCGAAAGGTACATCGAAGTCGGTGGGGACCGACCCATCGTTTTTTGCGTTTTCGATGAAGCTGCGGAGGTCATCTCCAATGACTTCGGCCATGCAGGTGGTGGAGACGGCGATCATCTTCGGATCGTAGAGCTTGTATGTATTGGCGAGCCCGTCGATCATGTTCTTCAACCCGCCGAACACCGCGGCGTCCTCGGTCATCGAGGACGAGACCGCCGATGAAGGTTCCTTGAAGTGACGCGACAGGTGCGAACGGTAATAGGCGACGCAGCCCTGGCTGCCGTGCACGAAGGACATGGTTTGCTCAAAGCCTGCGGCTGCAAAGACCGCACCGAGCGGCTGGCAGGCTTTGGCCGGGTTCACGACAAGGGCTTCGCGGCCCAGGTTCTTTTCGCGATACTCCCAGGTCTTCGTAAAATCGGATTGATCGGCAACGACCTGATCCGGGTGTGGACATTCGAAATTTGCCTTCTTCTCGGCGAGCATCTGCCTGTATTCCGGCTCGCGGAACAGGGGAGCATGGTCGAGAATATTTTCCGCCGACTGCGGCATGGTAGGTCACCTTTCTTTTCATGCGCCGCACCGGTGGCGGCAAGGGATGTCATCTTTCACGAGTGCTGATCAAGTCCGACGGGAGAGCCTGGCCTGCCCCTGCTCCAAGACAGGCCAGGTCCTCATTCGGCCGCAACCGCCTCAGGCGGCGCGGCCTTTCCCTTCCAGGGGACATTGTAGAGATCCCAGACTGGATTGTTGATGGCGAGATCCATGTCGCGGGCAAAAATCGCGAAGCCGTCATAGCCGTGATATGGGCCGGAATAATCCCAGGAGTGCATCTGGCGGAAGGGGATGCCCATCTTCTGCACCGGATACTTCTCCTTGATCCCGGACCCGACAAGGTCGGGGCGAATGCCTTCGATGAACTTTTCCAGCTCGTAACCGGTCACGTCGTCATAGATCAGCGTACCCTTGTTCACGTAATGGCCGGTGCGCTGATAATCGTCGTTGTGCGCGAACTCGTAGCCGGTCCCGACGATCCGCATGCCGAGGTCCTCGTAGGCCGTAATGACGTGGCGAGGGCGCAGGCCGCCGACATAGAGCATGACCGTCTTGCCTTCGAGGCGCGGCCGGTACTTGTCGATGATGGCGTCGACCAGACGCCGGTACTTGGTGATGACAGCCTCAGTCTTGTCGACGATTTCCGGGCCGAAGTGCTTGGCTATAGCGCGCAGAGAGGTTTCGATCTGGGACGGACCGAAGAAATTGTATTCCATCCATGGAATGCCGTACTTTTCCTCCATGTGCCGACAGATGTAGTTCATCGAGCGGTAGCAGTGGATGAGGTTGAGCTTGGCCTTTGGCGCGCGCTCGACCTCAGCGAGCGTGGCATCACCCGACCAGTTGCCGACGACGCGCAGCCCAGCTTCCTCCAACAGGATGCGCGTGGCCCACGCATCGCCACCGATATTGTAGTCGCCGACGACGTTGACATCATAAGGGCCGGTCTCGAACTCGACTTCGTTCGTGTCGAAAACCCAGTCCCGGATGGCGTCGTTGGCGATGTGGTGGCCGAGCGATTGCGAGACGCCGCGGAAGCCCTCGCAGCGCACCGGCACGATCGTCTTTTCGTGCTCCTTGGCCTTCTTGCGCGACACTGCCTCAATGTCGTCGCCAATCAGTCCGATGGGGCATTCCGACTGCACGCTGATTCCCTTATTGAGGGGGAAAAGCTGCTCGATCTCGTCGATGACCTTTTCGAGTTTCTTGTCGCCGCCGAACACGATGTCCTTTTCCTGAAAGTCCGAGGTGAACTGCAGCGTCACGAACGTGTCGATGCCCGTCCGGCCGACGTAGTAGTTGCGACGTTGCGACCAGGAATAATGACCGCAACCGACCGGCCCGTGCGAGATGTGGATCATGTCCTTGACCGGCCCCCATACCACGCCTTTGGAGCCGGCATAGGCGCAGCCGCGGATCGTCATCACGCCCGGAATGGACTTGATGTTCGATTTGACGTCGCATTCGGAAAGGGCCTTTGACTCGTCGTCGGCCTCGTCGCCGCTCGTTGCGACGCTGAGGTGCTTCCTGCGGCGCTTCGCCGCCTTGTCTGGATATTTCGCTAGCACTTCCGCAATGAGCTTCTCATGCAAAACACTGTCATTCTCGTAATCAAGGCTCATAGGCCCCTGCCCTTTCAAGATTCGGGTTACGTCGTCGTCGATGAAGCGTCTTTCGTGGAAGGGCGCGCCGGGTGGTCCAACGGCCGACGCGCCCTGTCGACAGCGGCAGTTTTATTGTGCCGCAACTACCGCTGTTTCCTTGGCCTGTAGTTCGGCCAGCATTTGCTCGTCGGTCTTCATGATGCCGAAGTCGAGCAGCATGTCTTCGAGCTCTTCCATGGTAATCGGGGTCGGAATGGTCCCTTGGCCCGAATTGGCATGGATCTTCTCGGCTAACGCGCGATATTCCCCGGCCTGTTTGGAGTCCGGCGCGTACTGGATCACCGTCATCTTCCTGAGCTCGGCGTGCTGGACGATGTTGTCACGCGGCACAAAGTGGATGAGCTTGGAATTGAGCCGGGCAGCCAGCGCCTCGGAGAGGTCGAGCTCGCGGTCCGTCTGGCGCTCGTTACAGATCAGGCCGCCGAGCCGCACGCCGCCGGAATGGGCATATTTCAGGATGCCCTTGGCGATGTTGTTGGCGGCATAAAGCGCCATCATCTCACCGGACATGACGATGTAGATCTCCTGGGCCTTGTTCTCGCGGATCGGCATCGCAAAGCCACCGCACACCACGTCGCCGAGCACATCATAGGAGACGTAGTCGACATCGTCATAAGCGCCGTTCTCCTCGAGGAAATTGATCGAGGTGATGACGCCGCGCCCGGCGCAGCCGACGCCCGGCTCCGGACCGCCGGACTCCACGCACTTGATGCCCTTGTAGCCGGACTTCAGCACGTCCTCGAGTTCGAGGTCTTCCACCGAACCTTCCTGTGCTGCCAGATGCAGAACCGTGTCCTGGGCTTTGGCGTTCAGGATCAGGCGGGTGGAGTCGGCTTTGGGGTCGCACCCGACGATGAGGATTTTCTGACCGAGGTCGACCAGCGCTGCGAGCGTATTTTGGGAGGTGGTGGACTTGCCGATGCCCCCTTTGCCGTAGAATGCGATTTGACGCAAATCTGACATATTGCCTTCCTTCTTTCGTTCCATCCGTCGCGCAGTAAAAAGGTCGGCAGCTCGCGCCGCCTCGCAGTACAGCTTTCAAAACCGGTGCCAACGGGGCTGATCGAGCCGAAAAAAGGATCTTGTTATTGTTGTTTCAGCCATTTAGTCCCAGCTAGTGACGGGAGATGGCCAAACAAGCCTGTGTCGCCGACCAGACAAAGCCAACAGGCGGTGTCGTGATCGCACCGCTGGGAACAAATTCGGCTCCGCGCGAGAGACGACGAGCGTCAGCAGGATCAAACGAGCTTTGATGGAGACAATCGCACACCCGAGTTCCCAATGGACAAATGGTGTATCTTTCGATCGCACAATGCCGGGGAGTCTAAATCGCGAACCTGCATTGGATAGCCACATCGTAGCGCCCTGTGTGGGTCGCTCGCCAACCGCCAGGCCACGGCAAATTTTTCCGCGATACCGCTTGGCTCCAAAACCGCCGAGGAACGGCGCAATCATAATGGCTCGGCAATCCAGCCGGCGTCGACAAAATGCTCCAAAGGCCGCAGGAAAGGCAGCCACTTCCCAGAGGCGAAGCAAAAAAGAGCCTTAGTTCCGCGGGCCACAGAGGTTCGACGACGATATGACTCGGGAGCGGACGAATCTTGCGTCCGCCATGAGGCAACCGTGAGCGCCGTCCGTGTCTGTGCCGGGACGACCTCGGCCATCGGGAGGCGATCTCCTGATCTTCCGGCGCAACCTCGGTGAAGTCAATGTCACCTCGCTGGTCGAGCGCAAGAGCCGCTACAGGGTGATGATCAAGAATGGCAGCCGCCTCTCGGCCGCTTATCGGCAAGATCGTCGATGCGTTCGCACCGCTGCCCGCCTTTGCCCCGGGCAAAGCGTCACCTTCGACCGCGGTACCGAGTTTGGCGGTATGGAAGACGGACTCGGCGCCAGGAGCTGGTTCTGCGATCCAGATTACCGTGGCAGAAAGGCAAAGTAGAGAACACCAATAAACGCATCCGCCGCTTTGTGCCAAGCAATAAAGACGGTGCTGTCACATTGATTGAGCGGTAAGGAAATTGAGGTAGCAGCGGGCCCATGACCGTGAGTGCACCGACCTACAAGAACCACCGTTATCCGATCGAAATCGTAGCCCGTGCTGTCTGGCTCTACTTCCGCTTTAGTCTGAGCCTGCGCGATGTCGAGGAAAGCTGTTCGATCGCGGGATCGTCGTTTCCTACGAGACCATCCGCCGATGGTGCCGAAAGCATGGCCCTGATTATGCGCGCCGCATACGCCGCAAGGCGCCGACGAAAGGCGATGTCTGGCACCTCGATGAAGTCGCGGTGCGCATCAACGGTCAGAAATGCTGGTTGTGGAGAGCGGTTGATCAGGATGGATATGTGCTCGACGAGATCGTCCAGACGCGCCGCAACACCAAGGCGGCCAAGCGCCTGCTGACGCGACTTCTGAAGAAGCAGGGCATGCCGCCAAAACGTATGATCACCGACAAATTGCGCTCCTACGGGGCGGCCAAACGCCAGGTCATGCCGAACGTGGAACACCGCTCGCATAAAGGTTTGAACAACCGAGCGGAGAATTCTCACCTGCCGTTCAGAAAACGGGAGCGAACGCCACAGGGTTTCCGGTCGGTCGGCTCATTGCAACATTTCGTGTCGATCTTCTCCGCCGTCCGAAACCTCTTTGTCCCATCCCAGACCAACCGCTCCGCAGTACAAATTCGAACCCATCGACGCCAGGCCATGGCCGGGTGGGAAGCCGTAAGTGCGCGGCCTGCCTGAAAAGGGCCGTGTCGGCTCACGTGGCCACATGTCAAACAACGTGACAACGCCCACCGCTTACATGCGCCCCGTCACCCTCTCGCTCGGCTGCTCGGCGAAGCTGTCGTCGAGGTCCTCGTCGATTACCCCGGCCGCGTACAATTGATCCAGTAGATCGGCGACCGCAAGGGCGGTCACTCCGTCAGCTATGACCCGCACTGCCAACTCCGACGCTGTGCAGTCACCGCGTCGGATCAGATCGCCAACCGAGATCGCACCGGCATCATCATCTACACGATGTTCGACGTTGCGTGAGCGGAGGTGGAAGTGCCGGTCCCCGGCCTCATATTGCAGGTCTTCGCGGAAGCGGATGGGCAGGTTGGGAGGTGGGCTCTCGTGCATATGCTCTTCGATGATGCACTGCAGCCCCTCCCGGAACTCGTTGGGCGTGCCGAAGAAGCGTTCGGCCACTATACGGTAGCCGAGAGGCCAGCGTTCGCTACCGGGTACCGGCGTCACCAGTTGTAAACGTCCTTGCCGCATGTTGACGAGGAAGCCGGAAACGCAGGCAATCGTCGTGTGATCGCGCTCGAGCAACTCGATTGAACTGTTGTTGTCGGCTGCCCGAAGCTTCTCCTTTCGCGCGCGCGTGCGCCCCGCAAAAGCTTTTGCGGTCAAGGCCTCCTTGCCTTGCAGAATGAGCTCGACCCCCATCAGGTCCTCGGGCGAAAACGCCGAATGAATCTGATCGAGGTGGTTCGTGGTCAGCACAGAGAAACGATTCGTTACGCCGCCGTAGCGTTTGAACAGTTCGAGCACGCGCCTGGTGAGCGCCTCATCCCTGAGCGGTGCGGCCGTCGTCGTTTGTGGCAATGCGCCGGTGATTTGATGGAAGTCGAACAGAAAGCGGTCGTAGTCCGGATTATCCATCGGATCTGTGGCCCAGTAGCAGAAGCCAGTGCGGGCTGCCGAACCAAACATCTCGCTCGCGACACCGATGACACCGCGCCAAATTTCGGCATGCTCCTCGCAATACTCATAATAACCCTTGAAGCCGCCGGCAGACAGGCCGCAGAACCAGCAACCGATCGTGCAGCCGTCGCTCAGCTCGAAAGCAATAACGGGGTGCGTGACCGACGGTGCTGATCCGCCCAACTCGCCGTTGCAGCGCCTGATCTGACGCTCTCGCCAAGCATGGAAGCGGGGGTTGACCATTGGCATCTCCCCCTCGGAGCGCAGCATGTCGCGATGGCGCAACATCTCGCTCATATACTCGTCCCACATCACCGCCAACGGCCACGAGGCACAT